>NZ_CP170559.1:3842500-4316656 GCF_042700505.1 Pseudoxanthomonas sp. UC19_8 | reverse complement strand
TCACCACCGTGGCGGGGCGCGCATTATGGGAGCGCGCGGCCGCCTTGGGAAGGGGTTTGCGACGTTATTTTTACTTTGTGCGCCAAGTGACTGATGGGGCAGGCTTTTATCGCCTGCCCGCCGGCTGCGGGCGTCAGCCGGCGAGCAGGCGGACGCGGGCGAAGTTGCGCTTGCCCACCTGCAGCACGCCCTCGAAGCCCGGCTGCAGCTGCAGCTGCGCGTCCTCGATCACCACGCCGTCGACCTTCACCGCGCGCTCCTTGAGCTTGCGGCCGGCCTCGGAATTGCTCGGCGTCACGCCCGCCGCGGTCAGCAAGGCGCCGATCCGCAGGCCTTCGGCCGGGACCACCACGTCCTGCAGCGGCAGCAGCGAGGTATCGCCCTCGCCGCGCACGACGGCATGCCAACCGGCGATCGCCCTCTCGGCCTGGGCCGCGTCGTGGAAGCGCGTGGCCAGCTCGCGCGCCAGCCGCAGCTTGACGTCGCGCGGATTGAGCGCGCCAGAGGCGACCTCGGCCTGCAGGGCCTTGGCCTCGTCCACGCCGATGTCGAAGCTGAGCAGCTCGATCCAGCGCCACATCAGTGCGTCGCCGATCTTCATGGTCTTGGTGACGATGTCGATGGCCGGCTCACCGATGCCGATGTAGTTGCCCAGCGACTTGGACATCTTGTTGACGCCGTCCAGGCCCTCCAGCAGCGGCATGGTCAGCACGATCTGCGGCTTCTGACCGTAGTGCTCCTGCAGGCCGCGGCCCATGAGCAGGTTGAACTTCTGGTCGGTGCCGCCGAGTTCGACATCGGCCTCCAGGGCGACCGAGTCGTAGCCCTGGACCAGCGGGTAGAGGAATTCGTGCAGGGCGATGGACTGCTGGGCGGCGTAGCGCTTGGCGAAGTCGTCGCGCTCGAGCATGCGCGCCACGGTGTGCTGCGCCGCAAGACGGATCATGTCGGCCGCGCCCATCTTGCCGAACCACTCGCTGTTGAAGCGCACCTCGGTCTTCTCGCGGTCCAGCACCTTGAACACCTGGTCCTCGTAGGTGCGCGCATTGGCCAGCACGTCCTCGCGGGTGAGCGGCTTGCGGGTGACGTTCTTGCCGGTCGGGTCGCCGATCATCCCGGTGAAGTCGCCGATCAGGAAGATCACCTGATGGCCCAGGTCCTGGAACTGCCGCATCTTGTTGAGCAGCACCGTGTGGCCCAGGTGCAGGTCCGGCGCGGTCGGGTCGAACCCGGCCTTGATGCGCAGCGGACGGCCGGATTGCAGGCGTTGCTGCAGGTCTTCGAGCTTGAGGATTTCGTCGGCGCCGCGGCCGATCAGTTGCAGTGCGTCTGCCTGTGACACGTGAGGTTCCAGATGAAGAGAGAGACCGGCGCGGCCACCACAAAGTTGAACGCGCGGTTAAATCGAGGTTAACGCCGGACCGCAGGAAAAAACCAATCCACTCAACGGTTTGACCTGCTCCCCATGCCTGACTATGGTAGCCCGATTGGGCCTTCCGCTTGGGCCCCAGGGTGAAGACATCGATGCAGACGCACGGGGACGGCAGCCGCCGCAAGCAACGCTTTCGCGAACGACTGGAAGTCCTTCGAGAGTCCGCTCTCCACCGCCAACTGACCCAGC
Source organism: Pseudoxanthomonas sp. UC19_8 (assembly GCF_042700505.1). Classification (NCBI taxonomy): domain Bacteria; kingdom Pseudomonadati; phylum Pseudomonadota; class Gammaproteobacteria; order Lysobacterales; family Lysobacteraceae; genus Pseudoxanthomonas; species Pseudoxanthomonas sp. UC19_8. The sequence continues at coordinate 4,315,035 of NZ_CP170559.1, read as the reverse complement.
ACCTGCCCCAGGGCCGGTGGACGCGCCGGCAGTGGATCCACGCGTCCTTGTTCACCACCATCGGCATCATGGTGGCCACCATCGTGCCGGGCTTCTCCAGCGTGGTACAGCCGCAGCGCAAGCCGCTGGCCAGCGTGCCGCTGGCGCTGCCCGAGATCGACACGCAGGCCGCCGCGGCCTCGGCGGGCGACAACTGGCAGACGGTGAACGTCCGCCCCGGCCAGACCCTGAGCGCGATCTTCGAAGAGATGGGCGTGCCGGCCGCCACCCTGCAGCGGGTGATGGAGAACAAGTCGGCCGCGGCCGAACTGCGCCGCCTGCATCCGGGCGATGAGATCGCCTTCGATCTTCCCGCCGAGGGCGTGCTCAAGGCGCTGCGCTACGACCGCGACATGGCCTCGCGCGTGCAGCTGGACATCAGCGACGAGGCGGTCACCGAGCGGGTGATCAAGCGCGAGGTCAGCGTGCGCACCGCGGTGCTGAGCGGCAAGGTCGGCAGTTCGCTGATCCGGTCGGCGCGCAAGGCCGGGCTGACGGCGGCCAACATCAATGCGCTGACCGACGAGATCTTCAAGTACGACATCGACTTCAACTCCGACCTGGAGGCCAACGACCGCTTCAGCGTGGTGGTCGAGCAGACCTGGCGTGAGGGCCAGCTGGTGGCCACCGGTCCGGTCCAGGCGGCGACCTTCACCGTGGACGGCAAGCTGCATTCGGGCTTCCGCTTCACGCGCCCGGGCGGGCAGCCGGAGTACTTTACCGCCAGCGGCAAGCCGCTCAAGCGCAGCTTCATCCGCATGCCGATTCCCTACGCGCGGCTGAGCTCGACCTTCGGGGCGCGCCATCATCCGATCCTGGGCACGATGCGCATGCACCAGGGCGTTGACTACGCCGCGGCCACCGGCACGCCGATCATGGCCGCGGGCGATGCGCGCGTGCAGTTCGCCGGCCAGCAGCGCGGCTACGGCAATGTGGTGATCCTGGACCATGGTCAGGGCCGCACGACGCTGTACGGGCACATGTCGCGCTTCGCCAAGATCAAGACCGGCCAGCGCATCGCGCAGGGCACCGTGATTGGCTACGTCGGGTCCACCGGCATGGCCACCGGCCCGCATCTGCACTACGAATTCCGCGTCAACGGCGTGCACCGCAACCCGCTGAAGGTCACCCTGCCGCCGCCCGAGCCGCTGTCCGGCACGGTGCTGGCGCAGTTCAAGACCCAGACCTCGAGCGCGCTGGCCCGCATCCACACCGTGGAAAGCGCGATCTACGCCGATGCCTCGCCGGCCACGGCGCCGCAGCCGTCCGTGACGCTGGCCCAGGCGCTGGAGGCGTCGCGCAAGCGGCCGGATCGCCAGTGACTCCGCCGGCTGCGGCGCGCGCCGGCGGACCGCTGGCACGCAAGCCGGCGCTGGGCGACCTCTATCTGGGCATGATTTCCGGCACCAGCGCCGATGGGATCGACGTGGCGCTGGTGCGCTTCGACCCCGAGCCGCAGCTGCTGATGGGCCGCACCTACCGCTGGGACGACGCGCTGCGCACGCGTCTGATCGAGCTGGGCCAGGGCGGCGAGGCGACCTCGCTGGACGAGCTGGGCGAACTGGACGTGCAGGTCGCGCTGGCCTTCGCCCATGCGGCGGGCCGGCTGATCACCCAGTCCGGGCTGGACCGGGCGCTGGTGCGGGCGATCGGCTCACATGGGCAGACCGTGCGCCATCGCCCGGAGGGCACCTTCCCTTTCACCTGGCAGATGGGCGATGGCAATGTCATCGCCGAGCGCACCGGCATCCCGACCGTGGCCGACTTCCGCCGGCGCGACATCGCCGCGGGCGGCCATGGCGCGCCGCTGATGCCGGCCTTCCACGCCGCGATGCTGCACGACCCGGGCGAAGACCGGGCGGTGCTCAACCTGGGCGGCATCGGCAACCTGACCCTGCTGCCGGGCAGCGGCGCGGTGCGCGGCTTCGATACCGGCCCGGCCAATGCGCTGCTGGACGCCTGGTGCGAGCGGCATACCGGCATGGCCTTCGATGCCGGCGGCGCCTTCGCCGCGACCGGCAAGCCCGATGAAGCGCTGCTGGCGCGGCTGTTGGACGAGCCGTGGTTCGCCCAGCCGCCGCCCAAGAGCACCGGTCGCGAGCAGTTCCACCTGGCCTGGGTCGAAAGCAAGCTCGGCCAGGGCGCGCTGGCGCCGGCCGACGTGCAGGCCACGCTGGTCGAACTCAGCGCGGTCACCGTGGCCGAGGCGCTGCGCGCGACCCAGCCCGGCACCGCGCGGGTAATGGTCTGCGGCGGCGGCGTGCACAATCCGGTGCTGATGCAGCGCCTGGCGGCGCGGCTGCCGGGCGTGGTGGTCGAATCCACCGAGGCCCACGGCCTGCATCCGGACTACGTCGAGGCCATGGGCTTTGCCTGGCTGGCGCGCGAGACCCTGGCCGGGCGCCCCGGCAACCTGCCCAGCGTCAGCGGCGCCAAGGGACTGCGCGTGCTGGGCGCGCTGTATCCGGCCTGATCGCGCCGGAATTCGCGGGAAACCGCGGCGCCCGGAATTGACCTGAGGGCGAAAGCGGCGGCTAGGACGCCGGGCCGCCGTGCGGCACCGCGCGCAGCGCCGCGATGGCCTCGGACAGGACGGCGACCTCCGGGTCGCTGAAGCCGTTGCGCACCTCGGCCTCGACCGCGAACAGGCCGTGCTCGATCAGGCGGCTGATGGTCTCCTCGGTGCTCCAGCCGCGCGCCTGGGCGACGCGGCGGATGCGATCGGTCAGGATCGGATCGAGGTCACGGATGAGCAGGTCGGTCATGGTCGGGTGCGGCCACTGTCCTGGAAGGCTCCTTGATACGACGCCACAGCCAGGCAAGCAAGGCCAGCGTGGGGATCACGGTCAGCGCGCTCAGGGCGAAAAAGGTCGAATACGAGGTGGCCTCGACGATGTAGCCCGAAACGCCGCCCACGAACTTGCCCGGCAAATTGGCCAGCGAGACCAGCAGCGCGTACTGGGTAGCGGTGAAGTTGCGGTCGGTCAGCGAGGACATGAAGGCCACCAGCACGGTGCCGGCGAAGCCCTGCGAGATGTTGTCCGCGCTCAGCGCCGCGTAGAACGCCCACAGCTGGCCCGGATGCTGGGCCATCAGCAGGAAGGCCAGGTTGGACAGCGCCACCGCCAGCGCGGCCAGCAGCAGCATGCGCCTGAAGCCGAACGCCGCCACCGCCATGCCGCCGCCGAAGGCGCCGACGATGCTCATCCAGATGCCGAACAGCTTGGACACCGTGGCGATGTCGGACTTGGTGAAGCCCGAGTCCAGGTAGAACGGCCCGGCCATGACGCCGATCACCTGGTCGGGGAACTTGAACAGGCCGACGAACAGCAGCAGCGCCAGCGCCAGCTTCCAGCCGTTGGTGGTGAAGAAGCCGACGATCGGCTGCCAGAAGGCGCCGAAGAAGTCGATCCGCCGCACCACCGTGGTCTCCGGTCGCATCGGCTCGCGGCTGACCAGCGTGGTGACGATGGGCACCAGCATCAGCGCGGCCATGCAGAAGTAGGCGATCTTCCAGTCCTCGAACTCGGCCATGTACAGCGCGCCGGCGCCGCCGACGATCAGCGCGATGCGATAGCCCAGGATGTAGGTCGCCGCCAGCGCGGCCTGGGCGCTCTCCGGGGCGATCTCGATGCGGTAGGCATCGACCACCGCGTCCTGGGTGGCGCCGGCGAAGGAGCCCACCAGTACCCAGGTCACCAAACCGGCAACGCCCAGTTCCGGCCGCATGGCGCCGAGCGCGAACAGGCTGGCCGCGACCAGCACCTGCGCGGCCAGCAGCCAGGAGCGCCGCCGCCCCAGCCCGGACAACAGCGGCAGCGTGTAGCGGTCGATCAGCGGCGCCCAGACGAACTTGAGCAGGTAGAAGAAGCTGGCCAGGCTGATCAGGCCGATCTCGGTCAGCTGCAGGCCGACGTCGCGCAGGCGCGTGGACAGGGTCTGCGAGGCGATCAGCAGAAACGGCAGTCCACTGCCGAAGCCCAGCAGCGCCATGGTCAGCGCCGAGGGCGTGGCGAAGGCGGCCTTGATCCCGCGCCACCCTTTGTAGGACACCGGCCGCCCGCCGGGCGCGGCGCTCACCGGGCGTAGTCCACGGTGAACGGGGCATGGTCGGAGAAGCGCTGCTCGCGGTAGATCGCGCAGCCGAGCAGGCGATCGCGCAAGCCGGGCGTGGCGAACTGGTAGTCGATGCGCCACCCCACGTTGTTGGCGCGCGCCGCGCCGCGGTTGGACCACCAGGTGTAGTCCTGCCCTTCCGGATGCAGCACGCGGTAGGCGTCGACCCAGCCGCGGCCGGCGGCCACATCGACCTGCGCGCCCTCGTCGGCGCACAGGCCGTTGAGCCAGTCCCGCTCGGGCGGCAGGCAGCCGGAGTTCTTCTGGTTGCTGGTCCAGTTGCGGATGTCCAGCCGGGTGCGCACGATGTTCCAGTCCCCGCACAGCACATAGTCGCGGCCGCTGGCCAGCCACTGGTCCAGGATCGGCTTGAGCCATTCCATGACCTGGAACTTGTAGCCCTGGCGCAGCTCGCCCGAGGAGCCGGAGGGGATGTAGAAGGACACCACGCTCAGGTTGCCGAAGCGCGCCTCCAGGTAACGGCCCTCCTCGTCGAATTCCGGCCAGCCCAGCGCGGTGCGGATCTCGTCGGGCTCGACCTTGCTGTAGATCGCCACGCCTGAGTAGCCCTTCTTGGTGGTCGCGTCGCGGAAGTAGGCTTTGTAGCCCGGCGGCAGGAATTCGGGCCCGGCCAGCTGGTGTTCCTGGGCCTTGGTCTCCTGAACGCACAGCACGTCGGCGTCCTGTGCGGAGAACCACGGGAAGAAGCCCTTGGACGCGGCCGAGCGCAGGCCGTTGGCGTTGAAGCTGATGATGCGCATGGAGTTGGAGCCGAAGACAGAAGCGACGCGCAAGCATACCGCCCGATCCGGCCGCCGCCGCCTGCTAACCTTTGCCCATCCCCACACGTTCAAGACGCCCATGTCCAACCACCGTGCGCGCTTCCTTCAGCTGGCCCTGCGCGCCAACGCGCTGCGTTTCGGCGAGTTCACGCTCAAGTCGGGCCGCCTGAGCCCCTACTTCTTCAACGCCGGGCGCTTCGACAGCGGCGCGGCGCTGGCCGAGCTGGCCGGCTGCTACGCCGATGCGATCGAGGAGGCCGGGGTGTCGTTCGATCTGCTGTTCGGCCCGGCCTACAAGGGCATCCCGCTGGCGACCGCGCTGGGCATGGAGTTCGCCCGCCGCGGCCGCGACCTGCCGCTGGCCTTCAACCGCAAGGAAGCCAAGGACCATGGCGAGGGCGGCACGCTGATCGGCGCGCCGCTGGACGAGCGCCGGGTGCTGATCGTGGACGATGTGATCACCGCCGGCACCGCCATCCGCGAGGCGCTGGGCCTGATCACCGCGGCCGGCGGCGTGCCGGCCGGGATCGTGGTGGCGCTGGATCGCCAGGAAATCCTCGGCGAGGACGGCCAGCGCCTGTCGGCCGCCCAGCGCGTGGCCGCCGAGACCGGCGTGCCGGTGATCGCGGTGGCCAGCCTGCACGATCTGCTTGCATTCGCCGGGGAAAATGCGGAACTTGTCGGCCACCGCGAGCAGTTGCTGGCCTACCGGGCCCGGTACGGCAGCGCCGCGTAATCGCCACTGGCAGCAAGGGGGCTGTCATGACCAGGACCAGGTTCGCCGCGATGCTGATGATGCCGCTAGCCGCGGCCGCGTTGACGGCGGGCGCGCAGGATGCGCCCAAGCCCAAGAAGCTCTATTGCTGGAACGACCCCAAGAGCGGCCGCACCTGCTCCGATGCGCTGCCGCCGGATCAGGTCAACAGCGCGCGCGACGAATTCAGCGCCACCAGCGGTGCGCGCACCGGCGCGGTCGGCCAGGCGCTGACCGCCGAGCAGCGCGCCGACCTGGCCGCCGCCGCCGCCCAGGCGCGGGCCGACCAGGCGGCCGAGGACACGCGCAAGCGCACCGAGCAGGCGATGTTGCTGTCCTATGCGTCCGAGGACGATCTCAAGCGCGTGTTCAACGAGCGCACCACGCTGATCGACAACAACGTGCAGACCGCGCGCTTCAATCTGACCAGCATGCGCGAGGCGCTGGTGATCAAGCTGCAGCAGGCCAGCAACGCCGAACTGGCCGGCCGCAAGGTCGACGCCAAGCTGGCCGAGGACGTGCGCCAGCGCCACACCGACCTGCTGCGCCAGCAGGCGCTGCTGACCAATTTCGAGCAGCAGCGCACGCAGCTCAGCGCCGAGGTGGAGGACACCTTGAAGCGCTACCGCGACATGAAGGCCAGCGCTGCGGCGAACGGTTGAGGTGGGTGTGGGCGGTTAAGCCTGCTGTGCCGAGCAGCGCCGGGCTCGCGAAGCTGCCGGTGTTCGGCTTGGCGATGGCGGCAGGCGTCTCGCTGCTTCGCCGCCAGGCCTGAACCTGTCGTGGGTAGAGCGGAGCTTGCTCCGCTGGAGCTTTCCCCACGAACCGAACGAAGGGCAGCGGAGCGAGCTCCGCTCTACAGACGGGCGGCTGCTGAAGTTGAGGAGCCAGTTGCTCCCACCTGTAGAGCGGAGCTTGCTCCGCTGGGGCCTTCCCCATGAACCGAACGAAGAGCAGCGGAGCGAGCTCCGCTCTACAGGCAGGGCCAGTTGCTCCCACAAAGCAGTTGCTGCTCCGACGATCGTGGCCCTGGCCGAGCCCGCTCCGCCTTCGCGCTATTGCCGCGCCCTCAGAAGCGGGGCTTGAGCTCCGGCGCCACGGCCTGCAGCTGGCTGCGGAACGCGCTGCGGATGCGCTCCAGCGCCGCGGCGTCCGAGGCTTCGAAGCGCAGCACCAGCACCGGGGTAGTGTTGGAGGCGCGCAGCAGTCCCCAGCCGTCGTCCCAGTCCGCGCGCAGGCCATCGATGGTGGACAGACGCGCGCCGTCGAACCGGGCCGCGTCCACGAAGGCCTGCACGATCGCATGCGCATCGCCGGAGGGCACCTCGACCTTGATCTCCGGCGTGGACACGCCGTCGGGCAGCGCGTCGAGGATCTCGCTCGGGGTCTGGTCGTCGCGCGCGGCCAGGATCTCCAGCAGGCGCGCGGCGGCGTACAGGCCGTCGTCGAAGCCGTACCAGCGCTCCTGGAAGAAGAAGTGCCCGCTCATCTCGCCGGCCAGTTCGGCGCCGGTCTCGCGCATCTTGGCCTTGATCAGCGAATGCCCGGTCTGCCACATCAGCGGCGTGCCGCCGTTGCGCAGCGTCCAGCCCTGCAGCTTGCCGGTGCACTTGACGTCGTAGATCACCATCGCGCCGGGGTTGCGTTCGAGCACGTCGGCGGCGAACAGCATCAGCAGGCGATCGGGGAAGATGACGTTGCCGTCGTGGGTGACCACGCCCAGGCGGTCGCCGTCGCCGTCGAAGGCCAGGCCCAGATCGGCGTCGAAGCGCTTCACCGTCGAGGCCAGGTCGAGCAGGTTGTCCGGCTCGCTGGGATCGGGGTGATGGTTGGGGAAGGTGCCGTCGATGTCGCAGTACAGCGGCACGACCTCGGCGCCGATGGCCTCCAGCAGCACCGGGGCGATCTCGCCGGCCACGCCGTTGCCGGCATCGATCACGACCTTGAGCGGACGCGCCAGCTGCACGTCGCTGGCGATACGCTGGACGTAGTCCTCGGCGATCTCGCGCTGGGTCAGGCCGCCGCGCTCGGCGCTGTGCAGCTGCCCTTCGCTGATGCGGGTATAGAGATCGGTGATGGCGGCGCCGGACAGCGTCTCGCCGCCGACCACGATCTTGAAGCCGTTGTAGTCCGACGGATTGTGGCTGCCGGTGACCGCCACGCAGGTGCCGGTGCGCAGGTGGAAGGCGGCGAAATACGCCACCGGCGTGGGCACCATGCCGATGTCGATGACATCGCGGCCGGCCTTGCGCAGGCCTTCGATCAGGCCGGTGGACAGCTCAGGGCCGGACAGGCGGCCGTCGCGGGCGACGACCACTTCGGTCAGGCCCTGCTCGGCCATCACCGAGCCGATCGCCTGGCCGATCAGCTCGGCCACCGGCACGCTCAGCGTCTTGCCGACCACGCCGCGGATGTCGTACGCGCGGAAGATGCCCGGGTCCACGGTGGTGCCACGCACCAGCTTGGCGGCCGGCGCGGCCGCCGAGCCGACCGTCTCGACCGGCGCGTCGGTGGCCGTTGCTTCGGCATCGGCCTCGTCCGCTGCCCTGGCCGCCGCGGCGGCGCGGTGCGACTGCACGGCTTGGTCCAGGGTCAGGCCGTCGTCGGCCACGTCCTCGCCCTTGCCGCGACGCAGTTCGGGCACCTTGAGCTTGACCTTGCCGGTGGTCAGCGCGGCCACCAGTACGGCCAGCGCCAGCAGCAGCGCGGCCACGATCGCGCTGGGAAGCGCGCCCAGGCCCAGCGGGCCCTCGCTTTCGTCGGGCACGGCGGCGGCCACGCGCAGGCCGGTCTGGCCGACCGGGCGCGAGAGCGCGTCGGCGGACCCGGACAGGCCCGCATCGCCGACCTCGCGCAGGGTGAAGCCGCCTTGGCGCAGGGCCAGATAGGCGCCCGGCACCTGCGCGCCGTCGATCGGGGTGGTCAGCAGCGCCATCGGCAGGCGCACATAGAGCAGCCGGTTCTGCACCGGCACGGCCAGCGCCAGGCCGGTGCCCGTGCCGTCGCGCACCGCGCCGACGATCGCGCCCTTGGCCTGCTGCGCGGCTTCCAGCAGCGCCAGCTTGCTGTAGCCGAAGCTGGCGGCATCGGCGTAGGCGGACTGAAGATCGGCCGGCAGCATGTCGACGGCCTCCACCTCGGGCCAGCCGGCCTTGATCGCCGCGCCGACCGCGGCGGTGTCGTCGGCACTCACCGCGGCCTGGAAGGCGGGCGTGGCCACCCGCTGGTCGAGCTTAGCGGTCTGGGTCTGCAGGTTCTGCTGCAGGCCCTGCACGGCGGCATCGCGCGCCTGCAGCAGCGCGTCGCGGCGCGCACCTTCCTGGTAGAGCACCCAGGCGCTCCAGCCGAACCACGCGGCCAGCAGCACCAGCAGGGCGGACAGCAGCAGCACGTGTTGCCCGCTGCCTGTCTTCGCGGTCCTTCGTTTGAATCCAGCCATGCGACGTTTCGCCCCTGTCAGCGGACGCCCGTGTGGCCGAAGCCCCCTTCTCCACGCGCGCTTTCCACGAAAGTATCCACGATCTTCAACGCTACGCGCGCGATGGGCAACACCACCAGCTGCGCGACCCGGTCGCCGGGCTGGATCACGAAGGCCTCGCTGCTGCGGTTCCACAGGCTGATCAGCAGTGGGCCCTGGTAGTCGGCATCGATCAGGCCGGTGCCATTGCCCAGCACGATGCCGTGACGATGGCCCAGGCCCGAGCGCGGCAGCACCACCGCGCACAGATGGGGATCGGCCAGGTGGATGGCGATGCCGCTGGGCACCAGCACCGTCTCGCCCGGCCCCAGCGTGAGCGGGGTCTCCAGCGCGGCGCGCAGGTCCAGCCCGGCGCTGGCCGAGGTGGCATAGGCCGGCAGCGGCCAGGTCTCGCCGAAGCGCGGGTCCAGCAGTTTGACTTCCATCGGCAGGCTCATGCGCGCAGACGCTCCCCGATCAGGTCCACCAGCGCCTCGGCCAGGGCGGTCTTGGGCGCGGAGGGAAACTCGCGCTGGCCATCCTTCCAGAACGCGGTCATCGCGTTGCTGTCGCTCTCGAAGCCGCCGTCGGGGATGCCGACCCGGTTGGCCACGATCATGTCCAGGCGCTTGGCCAGCAGCTTGCCGCGCGCGTACTCGGCCACGTTCTCGGTCTCGGCGGCGAAGCCGACCACCAGCTTGAGCGGCTGCACCGAGGCGGCGACCTCGGCCAGGATGTCCGGCGTGCGGACCAGGTCCAGCGCCAGCGATTCGCTGGACTTCTTGATCTTGTTGGGCGCCGGCGTGCGCGGGGTGTAGTCGGCGACCGCGGCGGCACCGATGTACACATCGGCCGGGAAGGCGCCGAACACTGCAGCGCGCATCTGCGCGGCCGAGCGCACGTCCACGCGGGTCACCCCGGGCGGGGTGCCCAAGCTCACCGGGCCGGCTACCAGGGTGACCTTCGCCCCGCGCCGCGCGGCCGCCCGGGCCACGGCGAAGCCCATCTTGCCGCTGCTGCGGTTGCCCAGATAGCGCACCGGGTCCAGGTCCTCATAGGTGGGACCGGCGCTGACCACGACATGCAGCCCGGCCAGCGGACCGTCGAGCGGAACGGCCGCCTGCGCCGCCTGGCTGAGCGCGGCCACGATCGCGTCCGGCTCGCTGAGGCGGCCCGGGCCGGATTCGCCTTCGGCCAGCGGACCGTCCTCGGGCCCGATCACCTGCACCCCGCGCGCGCGCAGGGTGGCCAGGTTGGCCTGGGTGGCGGCGTGCTTCCACATGATGTGGTTCATTGCCGGGCACACGGTGATCGGGGCGGTGGTGGCCAGGGCCAGGGTGGTCACCAGGTCGTCGGCCAGGCCGTGGGCCAGATGCGCCAGCAGGTCGGCGGTGGCCGGGGCGATCAGCACCCGGTCGGCCCAGCGCGCCAGCTCGATATGGCCCATGGAGGCCTCGGCGGCACTGTCCCACAGGCTGGTGCGCGTGGGCTGGCCGGACAGGGCCTGGAAGCTCAGCGGGGTGACGAACTGCTGGGCGCCGGCGGTCATCGCCACCTGCACCTGCGCGCCGGCATCGCGCAGCCGGCGCACCAGTTCCAATGATTTATAGGCGGCGATGCCGCCGCCGACGCACAGCAGGATGCGTTGTCCTTCCAGGGCCTGGGCCACGTCAGATTTTTCCGAACCAGAACTAGGGCGACAGCTTACCCGACGCCCCTCCCGGGTCTGATAACCCCAGGGCATGAGCGTCCGGAACAATCGCCATGACGCCGCAGGGAAGCGGCACGTCCCAAGCCCAAGGAAGCGCCCATGCATATCCGCGACTGGCCCGCCGAGGAACGCCCCCGCGAAAAACTGATGGCGCGCGGCGCCGCCACGCTGTCCGACGCCGAGCTGCTGGCGATCTTCCTCGGCTCGGGCCTGCCGGGGCGCGACGCGGTACGCACCGCGCGCGACCTGCTCGCCAGCCACGGCCCGCTGCGCGGCCTGCTCGACCACCCGCCCAAGGCGCTGGCCGCCCTGCCCGGCCTGGGGCCGGCGCGCGCCTGCCAGCTGGCCGCCGCGCTCGAACTGGGCCAGCGCCACCTGGCCGCCGGCCTGGCCCGCGGCGAGATGCTGAACGACCCGCACGCGGCCGGCCGCTATTTCGCGCTGAAGCTGCGGGCGCGGCCGCGCGAGGTATTCGCGGCGCTGTTCCTGGACACGCGGCACCGCGCGCTGGCCTTCGAGGAGCTGTTCGCCGGCAGCCTGGACGCGTCCGAGGTGCACCCGCGCGAGGTGGTCAAGCGCGCGCTGGCGCTGAACGCCTCGGCGGTGATCGTGGCCCACAACCACCCCTCCGGGAACCCGGAGCCCTCGGCCGCCGACCGCGCCGTCACCGCACGGCTCAAGGCCGGCCTGGCGCTGGTGGACGTGCGCCTGCTGGACCACTTCGTGATCGCCGACGGCCCGCCGGTCTCGCTGGCCGAGCGCGGCTGGGTGTGAGGCCCGCGCGCGGCGGCCCGGGCGCCGGGGCCGGCACGGCGGCGGCCGTGGGCTAAAATGCCCGGTCCCGCGTGACCCATCGAGCCAGAACCCCGTGAAATCCGATCTGCGTGCCCGCATCGCCCAGGGCATCGACGCCCTGCGCCAGGCCGGCACCCTGCCCGCCGAGACCGCCACCCCGGACTTCACCGTCGAGCGTCCCAAGACCCGCGAGCACGGCGACTTCGCCACCAATGCCGCCATGCTGCTGGCCAAGCCGGCTCGCAGCAATCCGCGCGCCCTGGCCCAGGCGCTGGTCGAGGCGCTGCCGGCCAGCGCCGACATCGCCCGGGTCGAGATCGCCGGCCCCGGCTTCATCAACTTCCACTTGGCCAATGCCGCCTACCAGCGCGAGGCCGTGGCCGCGCTGACGCAGGGCGCGCAGTACGGCCGCAACGCCTCCGGCGCCGGCCGCACGGTCGGCGTGGAATACGTCTCGGCCAATCCGACCGGGCCACTACACGTGGGTCACGGCCGCGCCGCGGTGATCGGCGACTGTCTGGCGCGCGTGCTGGCCGCCAACGGCTGGAACACCAAACGCGAGTTCTACTACAACGACGCCGGCGTGCAGATCGAGAACCTGGCCCGGTCCACCTCCGCGCGCCTGCACGGCCTCAAGCCCGGCGACGCCGACTGGCCGGAGGCGGCCTACAACGGCGACTACATCGCCGACGTCGCCGCCGCCTACCTGCGCGGCGACGCCATCGAGATCGAAGGCCACACCATCACCGGCGCCAAGGACATCGAGGACCTCGATGCCATCCGTCGCTTCGCCGTGGCCTACCTGCGCCGCGAGCAGAACGCTGACCTGGCCGCCTTCGGCGTGGGCTTCGACGTGTACTTCCTGGAGAGCGCGCTCTACCGCGACGGCAAGGTCGAGGAGACCGTCGAGACGCTGATCAAGTCCGGCCACACCTACGAGGAAGGCGGCGCGCTGTGGCTGAAGTCGACCGACTACGGCGACGACAAGGACCGGGTGATGCGCAAGTCCGACGGCACCTATACCTACTTCGTGCCGGACGTGGCCTACCACCTGTCCAAGTGGCAGCGCGGCTACGAGCGCGCGATCACCGAGCTGGGCGCCGACCACCACGGCTCGCTGGCGCGCGTGCGCGCCGGCCTGCAGGCGCTGGACGTGGGCATCCCCAAGGGTTGGCCCGAATACGTGCTGCACCAGATGGTCACGGTGATGCGCGGTGGGGAGGAAGTGAAACTGTCCAAGCGCGCCGGCAGCTACCTGACCCTGCGCGACCTGATCGAGGAAGCCGGCGCCGATGCCACGCGCTGGTTCCTGATCGCGCGCAAGCCCGATTCGCAGCTGACCTTCGACATCGACCTGGCGCGCGAGCAGAGCAAGGACAACCCGGTCTTCTACGTGCAGTACGCCCATGCGCGCGTGTGCAGCCTGCTGCGCCGCGTCGAGGAGAAGGGCTATGCGCCCTACGACCAGGCCGCCGGCATCGCCGCGCTGCCCTCGCTCGAGGACGCCGCCTCGATCGCGCTGATGGTGGAACTGTCGCGCTACCCGGAAGTGGTCGAAGCGGCCGGCGTTTCGCTGGAGCCGCATGCCATCGCGCAATACCTGCGCGAACTGGCCTATGCTTTCCAGGCCTGGTACGACGGCGAACCGATCCTCATCGACGATGCCGATGCGCGCAACGCGCGCCTGGCGCTGGCCCTGGCGGTGCGCCAGGCCCTGGCCAACGGCCTGGACCTGCTGGGCGTGTCCGCGCCCGAGCGCATGTAAGACGACTTCTACGAGAACAAGAACAAGATGGCGGCACGACGCGGTAAATCCCAGGCCAAGCGCACCAACGGCAACGGCACGCCCGGCTGGGTCTGGCTGATCGCCGGGCTGGTGCTGGGCGCGGCGGCGTTCTTCATCGTGCCGGACCTGATGAAGAAGGATGGCGACACCTTCCTGCGGCCCAAGCCCAACCCCGACGCGCGCCCCGCGCCGGTGAGCGAGGACGACAGCACCACGCCGCCCGCCTCGGCCCCAGCCGAGACCGGAGCCGCGCCCGCGGCGACGGCCGAAGCCGCCAAGAAGACGCCCGAGCGCCCGACCCAGTACGACTTCTACACGCTGCTGCCGGGCCGCGAAGTGCAGATGTCCGACGCCGAACTGGCCGCCAGCGCGCGCGCCGAGGCCGATCGCAAGGCCAAGCTGGCCGCGCAGCAGGCGCGCGAGGACGCGGCCAAGAACGCCGGCCAGCCCCAGCCCATCGCCGAGACCACGACCGCCGCCGCCCAGCAGCCCACGCCGCTGGATGAGATCACCAAGGTGCCCTCGGCCACGCCGACCCAGACCACCGTCGCCCAGGCCGCCGCGTCCAATGCGGTGGCCAGCGCCGCGGGCGATGTCGCCTACATCCTGCAGGCCGGCAGCTTCAGCGCGTCCGGCGATGCCGAGGCGGTCAAGGCCAAGATCGCGATGCTGGGCCTGAGCGCGCGCGTGGAATCGGGCGACTCGGCCGGCAAGACCGTCTACCGCGTGCGCATGGGGCCCTACGCCACCGCCAGCGAGCTGGCCGAGGCCAAGCAGAAACTGGCCAGCGGCGGCCTGCCGGCGATGCCGATCAAGGCCCGGTGATCGCCCCGGCGACCCAGCGCGAGCGCCTGATCCTGGCGGCCGCGGTCGCCTTCACCGTGGATCTGCTGCTCGGCGTGTTGATCTGGCGGCTGCTGCCGTCCGGCTGGCGCGTGCTCGAGCTGCACGGCAACAGCCTGATCCAGCCCGCGCACTGCCTGGCCGGCGCCTTCAGCCTGCTGCTGGGCGGCTGGATCGGCGGGCGACGCTTTCTTCCGCTCGGCGTGGCGCTGATGTTCGCCCTGCAGCTGCTGGCCCTGGGCCTGCTGGTGCAGCTGGCCGACCGTCACATGCCGCAGCGGCCGCTGTGGCTGACGATCCAGGACGTGCTGGCCAGCAACGTGCTGGGCGTGGGCCTGCAGCTGCTGGCCGCCGCGCTTGGCGCGCTGGCCGGCGCGGCGCTGCACGCGCGCCGCCCCCTGTTTCCCTCCCCCAAGGAATCGACATGAGCAAGACTGTCCTGATCACCGGCGCCACCTCCGGCTTCGGCGCCGCCGCGGTGACCCGCTTCGCCAACGCCGGCTGGAAGGTGATCGCCACCGGCCGCCGCGCCGAACGGCTGACGCCGTTCGTCGAGCAGTTCGGCAGCGAGGTGGTGCACGCCGCCGCCTTCGACATCCGCGACGGCGCCGCGCTGGATGCGGCCCTGGCCGCGCTTCCCGCCGGCTTCGCCGACATCGACGTGCTGGTCAACAACGCCGGCCTGGCGCTGGGCACGGTGCCGGCGCAGGAGGCGGACCTGGCGCAGTGGCAGCAGATGATCGACACCAACGTGACCGCGCTGGTCACCATCACGCGCAAGCTGCTGCCGGTGCTGATCGCGCGCAAGGGCGCGATCATCAACATTTCCTCGGTGGCGGCCACCTATCCCTACACCGGCGGCAATGTCTACGGCGGCACCAAGGCCTTCGTGCGGCAGTTCTCGCTGGGCCTGCGCAGCGACCTGCACGGCACCGGCGTGCGCGTGACCAGCATCGAACCGGGCATGGCGCAGACCGAGTTCACCCTGGTGCGCACCGGCGGCGACCAGGCCGCCTCGGACAAGCTCTACGGAGGCGCCACGCCGATGACCGGCGAGGACATCGCCGAGCAGATCTTCTACGTCGCCACGCTGCCGGCGCACCTCAACATCAACCGGCTGGAGATCATGCCGGTGAGCCAGTCCTTCGCCGGCTTCCAGGTCGCGCGTCAGTAAGTCCTTGCCCTGCGCGGCCACGGACGCTCAAGCCGCGTCCGTGGCCGGCATGGGTGTGGTGCGCGGCCTGAGCACGCGGCCGCGCAGGCGCAGGAACGGCCGCTCCACCGCGTAATGCAGCAACGCGGCCGCCAGCAGCGAGGCGCCGCCATAGACCAGCACCTGCGCAGCGCCCCAGCCGGCGATCGCCTGGCCCAGATGGTCCTGCACCTGCACGAACACGGCCTTGTGCACCAGGTACAGGCTGTAGGACACGCCGGCCAGCCAGGCCGCGCCCGGCAGCGCCCGACGCCCGATCAGGCTGCTGCGCCCCGCCCCGGCGAACACCAGCAGCGCCAGCCCGATCGACAGCACCGGCCAGCCCACCGCGTTGCCCACCAGCCCGCTGCGGTCGCGGAACAGCCACAGTGCCAATGCCATCACCGCTAGCCCCGCTATCAGCGCGCCGTCGGCGTATCGCTGCGCGCGCGCCCACAGCGCGGGGCGGAAGGTCTTCAGCGTCGCTAGCAGCACGCCGCAGAGCAGGCCGTCCAGGCGGTTCCAGGTCGGGTAGTAGAGATCCTCGATGAACCAGTTGCGCTGCGCTGCGCTTGCGGCCTCGGCGGCGGTGTCGTGCAGCCAGATGCCGGCGCGCAGCGCGATGCCGCCGACCAGCACCAGCGCCGCCAGCAGCGCCACCTTCCACGCGGCCGGCCTGCGCATCAGCCACCAGGCCAGCACGGGGAACACCAGATAGAAGTGCTCCTCCACGCACAGCGACCAGGCGTGCGAGAACGCGGGCCGGCTGTAGTCGTTGCCCAGATTCATCACCATCAGCACGAACTTCCACAGCGGCTCCATCTCCGGCCGCTCGCGCCAGGCCGGCACCAGCGCATACAGCGCCAGCACCACCCAGTACGCCGGCAGGATGCGGAACGCGCGCCGCAGATAGAAGTCGCCGAACCGCAGCGGCTGCCCGCGCGACAGCGGTGCCAGCACCTGCCCGCCGATCAGAAAGCCGCTGAGCACGAAGAACAGGTCCACGCCCATCCAGCCGTAGCGCGACAGCCAGGTCCATTCCGGCGCCAGTCCGCCCACTACCCAGGCGTGGAAGAACATCACCCACACGATGGCGATGGCGCGCAGCAGGTCCAGGCCCGGGTAGCGAGCGTCGGTGCGGATCATCGGGCCAAGCCAGGCGTGCAGGGGAAGTGGGAAAGTCTATGTCCGCGCGGCGTCCCGCTCACCGCCGTTGCGCCGGGCCGTGCCCCGCCTGCGGCGAAGCGCATCAGCCCGAAGCGCCGGTCAGCTGGGCGCGCAACGCATCGACATAGGTGCGGCTGACGCGCAGCGGCGCGCCGTTGTGCAGCCGCAGCAGCGCGTCCTTGTTGGAGAGCGGCTGCAGTTCGGCCACGCAATCCAGCCTGACCATGGTGGAGCGATGGATGCGCACGAAGCGCGCCGGGTCGAGCTGGGTCTGCAGACGCTGCAGCGCATCGCGCAGCAGGTATTGCCGGGATCCCACGTGCAGGGTGACGTAGTCGCCGTCGGCCTGGAGATATTCGACCTCCTCGACCGGCACGAACACGATCCGCCGCCCGACCCGGACCTCGAAGCGCGTGAGCGGCTCAGGCCGCGGCTCGCTGGGCTGCGGAACGGGAGCGGGAGCGCTCGCCTGCAGCCGACGCCGCACGCGGGCCAGGGCGTCGGCCAGGCGCTCCTCGTCCAGCGGCTTGAGCAGATAGTCCAACACTTCCAGCGCGAAAGCCGGCACGGCGAACTCGGCGTGCGCCGTCAGCAGGATGACCAGCGGACGCGCGTGCGCCTCCATGGCCTGGAGCAGCGCGATGCCGTCCAGGCGCGGCATCTGGATATCGAGGATCAGCACATCCGGCCGGCACTGCGGGAGGCCGGCCAACGCCGCATCGCCGTCGGCGTACTCGCCCACGACCTGGACATCCTCATGGCGCGCAAGGCTGGCGATCACGCCGCTGCGCGCCAAGGGCTCGTCATCGATCACCGCGATCCGGATCACGCCGCATCGCCTCGCGGATCCAGGCGCTGGAACGGAATCGCGATGGCGACCACATACACGCCGTCCTCCAGCCCGGCGGCGAAGGCGTGGCGTTGCGGATACAGCCAGGCCAGGCGCTGGCGCACGTTTGCATGGCCCAGCGTTCGTCCGCCCTGCGCCTCATCGTCCGGCGCGAGATCGTTGACCACGCGCAGCCGCAGCTGCCCGGCGCGCGCGTGCAGCGCGATGGACAGCCGGCCCGCCGCGCTGCGTCGGGCGATGCCGTGGCGGATCGCGTTCTCCACTAGCGGCTGCAGCAGCAGCGACGGCAGCGACGCGTCCAGCACGCCGGGCCCGATGTCCCACTCCACGCGCAGGCGGTCGCCCAGCCGCACCTGCTCGATGGCCAGATAGGTCTCGGTCATCGCCAGCTCCTCGGCCACCGACACTTCATGGGAGGGCCGATCCAGCGTGGCGCGCAGGAAGCCGCCCAGCCGCGCCAGCATGGTGCGTGCCTCCTCGCCGCGCGCCTGCGCGACCAGCGAGGACACGCCATTGAGCGTGTTGAACAGGAAGTGGGGATTGAGCTGGTAGCGCAGCGCGCGCAGTTCGGCATCGCGCGCGGCCAGCAGCGCCTGCGCCTGGCGACCCTGGGCCTCCTTGAGTGCGTGGGAATGCCCCACCAGCGCGTTGGCCGCGCAATAGGCGATCAGCGCCAGCCAGCAATCGTCGATGCCGAAGAACACGCGCGGCCAGCGCGGCGGCTGTGCCCCGGACCAGCCCATCGCCTCGGGCAGCAGGAAGCCCAGCACGTTGTTGACCACCGCCATCAGATACGTCACCGCCAGCAGCAGCGGCACCGTCTTCCAGGGCGACCACCCGGCACGCCCGAGCGCGCGCTGCAGCCAGATCAGCACCGGCACCCGGCCAGGAAGGCCAGCAGATACAGAGTGCGGTAGGCCAGCGCATGCCCATGCCCCACCGCCGGCACCGCCATCACCAGCAGGCACAGGCCGATCGGCAGCGCCGCCATCAGCGAGACGCGCCACGGCGGTGGCGAGAAGACCGACGCGTCCGGCGCCATCGTCGTCAGCTGGCCCGCGCGGGATCGCGCATGGTCCAGACGACCGAGATGATCCTCCAGCCTGCCTCGGTACGGATCAGCTGCCACATTTCCCTGCCCCGGTTGGTCTGCCTGCCATTCTCCAGGTAGGCGTAGTCGAAGGCGACCGCGGCGATCTCGCCATCGGTGTCGATCCTGACGTCGGAGAACACTTCCTCGCTGCCCTGGGCGCTCGTCACGATCGAATCGATGAAGCTCAGGTAGTTGGACTGCGGGATGTAGCGGGCCTTCCTGGCATCCGGCTTGATGGCGCGGAACCGCGCCAGGCGCGCATCGTCGTTGACGAACTGCCAGGTCACCCGGGCCGGGTCCTCGGAGAAGAACAGCGCGGTGAACCGCGCCTTGTCCTTCTCGACGATGGCGCTGCGGAAGGCTTCGACGACCTGCCGGATCGCGGACACGTCGCGCTCGCTGTTCTGCGTGGCCAGCGCGGGCTGGACGGCCAGGGCGAGCAGCACGAGTACGAGCGCGGCCTTGGATCTGATTGCCATGGGGTCGAGAGACGTCAGTGAGGACGGCGCCATTACTCCACGCGGCACGGCATGGCGCCATACGCCTTCCGGCTCCATGCGCCGAGCCGTGCCCGCGATGCGCCAGACGGCCCTCCGGCAGCTGTGCGAGCGAGGCCCAGCGCGCACTTCAGCGCAGTCGCCGGGCCATGCGCGGACGGGCGTGATAACGTGCGCACGCCAGCGTCGTGCCAGCGATCTCATCCGATCCATCGAGGAATGACGATGCTGCGCACCTGCCCTGTTCCCTGCCCGCCGCCACTGCCGGTGCGGCGGCCATGACCGCCCAGATCACCGACGCCGACACGCTGCAGCGCTGCATCGGCGCGCTGCCCGGTCCGCGCGACATGAAGGTCATCGACCACCTGGACGCGTGGGCGGTGCGCTGGCTGAAGGCCTCGCCGCTGGCGTTCTTCGGTTTCGGCGACGCCGAAGGCATCGCCATCACCGTCGGCGGCGGCCCGGCCGGGTTCGCCCGGACCGATACGCCGAGCACGCTGGATCTGCCGCCCACCCGGCTGGACGATCCGCGCCTGGCGCGCGCCGGGCAGAGCTTCTGCTCGCTGTGGCTCGTACCGGGGCTGGGCGAGACCCTGCGCATCAACGGCCAGGTCGCCGGGGTCGAGGACGGCCGGATCGGCATCGCCGTGCGCGAGTGCTATCTGCACTGCGCCAAGGCGCTGATCCGCTCGGACTTCTGGCAGGCCGCGCCCGATCCGCTCGCCGCGCCGCTCACGCCCGTCCAGGCGGCCGCCCGCAGCCGCTTCCTGGTCCTGGCCACGGTCAATGGCGCCGGCCAGGCCGACCTCAGTCCCAAGGGCGATCCGGCCGGCGCCCTGCTGCAGGCGGACGAGGCGGCGCTGTGGCTGCCCGACCGCCCCGGCAACCGGCGCGTGGACAGCTTCCGCAACCTGCTCGAACAGCCGCGCCTGTCGCTGGCCGCGCTGGTGCCGGGACAGACGCGGCTGCTGCACGTCCGTGGCACGGCCACGCTGACCACCGATGCCGCGGCCCGGGCCCGCCTGGCCGTCGGCGACAAGCCGCCCAAGCTGGTGACCCGCATCGCCCCGGCGCACTGGACGGTGCGCGACAGCGCCGCCCTGGCCGCCGCCGCGCTATGGCCGGCAGCGCAGCCTCCCGACGACCTGGCGCCCGCGGAAATCTTCAAGGCCCATGTGCGGCTCAACCGCAGCAGCGGCCTGCAGGCGGCGATGGTGCGTGCGGCGGTCGCGGTGCCGGGGCTGGTGCGGCACGGGCTGGATCAGGACTACAAGAAGAACCTGTATTAGGCGGCGCGATGGCCTGCCAGCGTCGTTCCCGCGTTCGCGGGAACCCATGGACGTTGGCGCAGGGCGCGCAAGGCGCTGGTTTCCCGCGTTCGCGGGAACGACGGCGGGGGGATCGTGCAGGTCAGCGCGTCACTGCGTGTCGTGCATGGCGCGGACGTCCATGGATCCCCGCTTTCGCGGGGATGACGAGGTGAAGTATTGCTGCGGCTTTGGTGTCGCTTCGGCGTGATGTCGCTTGGGCTTCTAATCCCTAATCCCTAATCCCTAATCCCTAATCCCTAATCCCGAATCCCCAATCCCAAACGCGCACCGCCCCAGATCGCAGGCAAAAACAGCCCTACGCCAACGGCTCATCCGAAAGATACGTATACCCCGTCAGCCCCGCCTCCAAGGCAGCAGACAGCTCCTGCGCGCGTTCGGCCGACAGGTCGGCGGCGGCCACACGCTGGGCGTAGGCGCTGCGCAGCTCGGCCAGGGAATAGCCCACGTAGTCGAGCATCACGTCGGTGGTATCGCCGCGGCGCTGCTGGGTGATGCGCGTGGTGCCGTCCTGGCAGGTGACCTCCACCGCGTCGGTGTCGCCGAACAGGTTGTGGATGTCGCCCAGGATCTCCTGGTAGGCACCGACCAGGAAGAAACCGATGCGGTAGGACTCGCCCGGCTTCATCGCATGCAGCGGCAGCGAGCTGTCCAGACTCTCGTTCTCGACATAGGTCTTGACCATGCCGTCCGAGTCGCAGGTCATGTCGCAGACGATGCCGCGGCGCTGCGGGCGCTCGTCCAGGCGCTCGATCGGTACGATCGGGAACACCTGGTCGATGGCCCACACGTCCGGGATCGACTCGAACACGCTGAAATTGACGAAGTACTTGTCCACCAGCCGGTCGTTGAGCTCGTCCAGCACCGGGCGGTGGCTCTTTTCCTCGTGGCTCAGGCGCGCGCGCACGCCGTGGGCGATGGCGTAGAACAGATCGTCGATGCGCGCGCGGTGGGTCAGGTCGATCTGCCCCAGCGCGTAGGCGGCCAGGCCCTCGGCGTGGAAGTGCTGGGCTTCCTGGAACAGCTCCACCGCCGGGCGCGTGTCCAGCTCGTCGTGGATCTCGCGCAGGTGGCGCACCGCGGCCGGTTCGTCGTCGTGCGCGTCGGGCACGCGGCCCTCCGGCGCCTGCTCGACCTCGGACACGTTGGCGATCAGCACCGCGTGGTGGGCGGTCATGGCGCGGCCGCATTCGGTGACGATGCGCGGCGGGGCCAGGCCGTGTTCCTCGCAGGCCTCGGCCAGCGGCTGGACGATGTTGCCGGCGTAGGAGCCCAGCCCGTAGTTGATCGAGTAATAGCTGCGCGAACGCGTGCCTTCGTAGTCGATACCGAGCCCGCCCCCGACATCGACATGGCTGATCCGGGCGCCCAGCGCGGAGAGCTCGACGAAGTAGCGCACCGCCTCGCGCATGCCGTTGGCGATGTCGCGCACGTTGGAGATCTGGCTGCCCATGTGGAAATGCAGCAGGTTCAGGCAGGCCGCGTACTCGGTGTCGCGCAGGGTCTTCCACAGGTCCAGCACCTGGCGCGGGGACAGGCCGAACTTGGCCTTGTCGCCACCGCTGTTCTGCCACTTGCCCGCGCCCAGCGAGGCCAGGCGCATGCGCACGCCCAGGCCGGGCATCACCTCCAGCGCCTTGGCCTCCTCCAGCACCAGCTTCAGCTCGGAGGGCTTCTCGATGACGATGAAGGTCTCCAGGCCCAGCTTGCGGCCGATCAGCGCCAGCCGGATGTACTCGCGGTCCTTGTAGCCGTTGCACACGATCAGGCCGCCGGGGCGCGAGAGCGCCAGCACGGCCATCAGCTCGGGCTTGCTGCCGGCCTCCAGGCCGAAGCCCTCGCCATGGTGCGAGGCCAGCGTGCCGGCCACGCCGCGGTGCTGGTTGACCTTGATCGGATAGACGGCGGTGTAGCCGCCGGCGTAGTTCCAGTCCGCCTGCGCCTGGGCGAAGGCCGCCTGCAGCTTGCCCAGGCGCTGGCCCAGGATGTCGGGAAAGCGCACCAGCAGCGGCAGCTTGGCGCCCTCGGCGCGCGCGGCGTCGACCACCTCCGGCAGCGCCACCACCGGGCCGCCCGGGCCCTGCGGGGCCACCGTGATGCGCCCGGCCGCGTCCACGTCGAAATACCCATCGGCCCAGTGCGGGATCGAATAGGTCTTGCGTGCCTGGTCGGTGGACCACTGCGTCATCGGTGCTGCCTGGAAACGTGAGGGGCGCGCATTCTATCGCCCCCCTCCTTTCGCCGCTGTGTCAGCGCCCCCGCCGCCAGATCGGCGTCCCGGCCGCCTTGCGCAATCGACCGGCATAGCGACGGCGATCGGCACCGTCGAACACCTGGATCGAACCGGGTAGTTCCACCGCATCCAGCACGCGCTGCAGCGCTTTTCCGCGGCTGAATATCAGGCCGCGCAGCTGTACCAGCAGCAGAAAGTGCTCGCCTGCATCGTCGTCGGGCAGGGCCTTGCGCACCAGCCAGGCGCGCCGCACCACGTTGGTCTTGACCAGCGCCTGTCGCAGTCGCGCGAGCGCCTCGCCCTGGAGGCCGTGCGGCAGGAACCGATCCTCTCCCGACAACGTGAAGCGGCGCTTGGTCAGTGCGCGCTGCCGCCGCTGCCAGCCCTCGAACTCGGCTTCCACGGCCCGGGCCAACGGCGCGTCACCCCTCGCCTGGTAGAAGGCATGGAGGCGCTGCAGGACCGCACCGGTATAGCCGGCATCCAGCGTAATGGCCTGCCGCAGATGCGCCACACCGGCCGCGTCGTCCCGGTCCAGCAGCAGCGCCCCAAGGCGGAGCTGGCCTTGCAGATGCGTCGGCACCTGCGCGACCGCCGCCTGCAGCGCCGCAAGCTGGTCCTGCTCGTCCTGCTGGAAATGCCCGGCCAGCAGCAGGTATTCCACCTCCTGCTCCGGCGAGCGCTGCATCCGGGCCAGCTCGGCCACGCGCAGGGCCTGCTCCTGGCGCCGCTGGTATTCGGCCATCCAGTTGCCCTGCACCTCAGCCTGCCAGCGCTGGCTGAATTGCTGCTCCAGGCGCGGTAACAGGTCGCCCAGCAGGGCCTCGGCTGCCGATTGCGCCGGCTCGGTCAGGGCGATCTGCGTCGCGCCAAGGGCAGAGAGGCGGACGCTAAGCGGTGGGTGCGTGTCGTCCAACCCGGCATCATGGGCCAGCGCGCCTTCCAGCCATTGGGCGTCGCCCGGATGCCCATGACGCAGCGCCGCGCCCATGTCGCGATACAGCAGCTCGGGCGGGTGCGGCCGTTCTCGCACGGTCTCATGCACCGCGGGCAGGAAGTCCTGATGCAGGCGAGCGCCCAGCACGCTGGTCTTGACCAGGGCATCGGCCACCGTCTGGCCACCGGACACCCGTGCGGCGATCCGGTCCGCCGCCAGCTCGTTATCGCGCGCCAGTACGAAGCTGTAGGCATTGAAGTAAGGCGCGTACCAGCCGAAGAACTTGCGGAACATGCCCGCCGCCCAGGCGTCGCGTACCTCCAGCGCGTGCAGCAACCTGAACCAGCTCAGCCGCACCCGATAGATCCACGCCCCGAAACGGCCGTGACCGCCGCCCAGGTGGCCGAATTCGTGGGCGATCACCGCAGCCAGCTGCTCGCGGCTCAGCGCCTGCATCAGAGGCAGGCCGAGCACCAGGAAGTGTCGATGCCCCAACAGCCCCAACACGCGCGGCACGCTGGCCGCCGCCGCATTCAGGTCGGTATCCACGATGATGCCCGCCAGCGCCGGCGCGCCCGCCGCCCTGCGCAGGCGCTCGACCTCGGCCTCCAGCAGCGGCGCCTCGCCCGGCGCGATCCGGTAGCCGTCCGGGGGCTCGATCCGCACCCACAGCGCGCGCAGCACCGAATAGCCGAAGATCAGCGGAATCAGGATCAGCTTGAACAAATGGGCGACCAGCGCCGGCTTGATCGCCGCCAGCACCACCACCAATCCGACCGAAACGCCCAGCGCCCCGACCACCGAGCCGGCCAGCACCGCGAATCCCAATCCCGCCAGCCCGGCCAGCTGAAGCCGGTACAGCAGCGGCGCGGCCACCGCGCGGCGCTGCAGGCGCTCCACGAGCGCTCGATATGCCTCGACAGACTGCATCCTGCGTCCCCTGTTCGTGAACTCCATCCCCCACGGCGGATGCTAAGCCACAGACCCGGGAACGCAACAGGCGGTGGGCTACAATTGCGCCCCTTTTTTGCCCGGACCGCCCCCCGATGAGCGACAACGACGCCTGGTACATCGAACACTTCCAGCCCACCGGCTCGGCGATCGGTTTTCGCCTGAAGGGCAAGCTGGACGAAGTGCAGTCCCCGTTCCAGAAAATCGAGATCTACGACAGCACCGACTGGGGCAAGTTGATGGTGATCGACGGGGCGATGATGCTCACCACCAAGGACAACTTCTTCTACCACGAGATGATCAGCCACCCGGTGCTGTTCACCCACCCGAACCCCAAGCGCGTGGTGATCATCGGCGGCGGCGACTGCGGCACCCTGCGCGAGGTGCTCAAGCACCCGGGCGTGGAAAGCGCGACCCAGTGCGACATCGACGAGCAGGTCACGCGCATGGCCGAGAAGTACTTTCCCGAGCTGTGCGAATCCAACGGCGATGCCCGCGCCGAGCTGCTGTTCGACGACGGCGTGGCCTACATGGCCAACTGCCCGGCGGGCAGCGTGGACGTGGTGATCGTGGACTCCACCGACCCGATCGGCCCGGCCGAGGGGCTGTTCAACCAGGCCTTCTTCGAAAGCTGCTTCAAGGCGCTCAAGCCCGACGGCCTGCTGGTGCAGCAGTCCGAATCGCCGCTGGCGCTGCTGGACCTGATCCGCGACATGCGCGCGGAGATGGGCAAGGCGGGCTTCAAGTCGTTCAAGACCCTGCCCTTTCCGCAGCCGTGCTACCCGACCGGCTGGTGGAGCGTGACCATCGCCTCCAAGGACGCCGGCGCGGACTTCGCGTTCCGCGTCCAGGACGCGCAGGCCAAGCCGTTCCAGACCCTGTACTACACCGCCCACCAGCACACCGGCACGCTGGTGCCGCCGCCGTTCGTGGCCCAGGCGCTGGGCGAAGGCTGATCCCAGCGCGCGCCCGGACAGGACGCGAGCGATGCAACCCAACGCCGCGCGGGGCAGCCCGCGCGGCGTTTTTCGTTGCGAGCATCTGTTGGCGAAGCTTGGCAGCGGATGGAACCAAGTCCTTTGGGTCTTGCGGGCTTCGCCCGCGTCCTCCCCCCAGTCGCTAGCCGCGACTTCGAGCTCTCCCGGTGGGAGGGGGCTCACAAAGAAAAGGGATCAGAACTTCTTCCGACCGAAGCCTTATGACTTGACGCGCGAGGCGGCGGGCCGGCGGGCGGGGGCCGCGCCTAGCGAGGCAGGAAGCCGAGCGCCCGAGTCAGGGCAGGATGCCCTGACCGAGGGAAAAGCGGACGCCGCCCGCCGGCCCACTGCCCTTCCGAAGCCGAGACGCCCACTCGCCGCGCCGTGCTGCGATCCCACGATCCCGCGATCGGCAAAAGAATCCCTGTCTCCGGAGGAACTCCGGCCCAGCAAGTAACGCAATGTCACCCACGCGCCATCCCCGCATGCGAGGCTGCACGGTCACGCAGGGGCGACCACGCGCGCCTGCTTCCAAGGAGTGCATGATGCGATCGACCCTGTTCTTGATGGCCTGCATGGGCGCCACCCTGTCCTTCCACGCCGCCGCACAGGACACGCCACCGACCCCGGTGCCGAACGACCGGCCCCTGGTGATCGGACACCGCGGCGCCAGCGCCCTGCGGCCCGAACATACCCTGGCCTCCTACGCCAAGGCCATCGCCGACGGCGCCGACTACATCGAGCCCGACCTGGTCTCCAGCAAGGACGGCGCCCTGCTGGCGCGCCACGAGAACGAGATCGGCAGCACCACCGACGTGGCCGCACACCCCGAGTTCGCCGCCCGCCAGACCACCAAGACCATCGACGGCCATGCCGTCACCGGCTGGTTCACCGAAGACTTCACCCTGGCCGAACTGAAGACCCTGCGCGCGCGCGAACGCCTGCCCAAGCTGCGCGGCACCGCCTTCGACGGCCAGTTCCAGCTGGTCACCCTGGACGAGATCATCGACTTCACCGCCGCCGAGTCGGCCGCGCGCGGGCGCGTGATCGGGCTGATCCCGGAGATCAAGCATTCGACCTACTTCCAGCAGCAGGGCCTGCCGATGGAGGCCAAGGTCGTGGCCACGCTCGATGCGCACGCCTACACGCGCAGCGCGCCGGTCGTGATCCAGTCCTTCGAGATCGCCAACCTCAAGCGGCTGCACGCCCTGCTGGGCGATACGCATCCCAACGTGCGCCTGGTCCAGCTGATCGACGCGCCGAACGAGCGCCCCGGCGACGTGCTCGCCGCCAACGGCAGCACCACCTATGCGCAGATGCTCACCCCGCAGGGCCTGAAGGCCATCGCCCAGTACGCCCAGCTGCTTGGCCCCGCCAACCGCATGCTGCTGCCGCTGGACGCCCAGGGCAACCTGGGCAAGCCCACCGCGATCATCGCCGACGCGCATGCGGCCGGACTGAAGGTGGTGCCCTACACCTTCCGCCCCGAGAACGCCTTCCTGCCCAAGGACCTGCAGCAGGGCCGCGCACCGGCCACGCGCAGTGATGCCGGTTCGATCCGCGAGATGCGCGCCTTCCTCGATGCCGGCGTCGATGGCTTCTTCACCGACGACCCGGCCCTGGGAAGACAGGCAGTAGACGACTGGCATAAACCCTGAGGAACGCGTAGCGCCTGCGCCGCAGTACGTCACAACGCGCGTATCGCCCGACACGCGCGCAACGCCGCGCCAACTTCGTAAGAAAGTCTTCATGTTCGTCGGTCAAGGTGTTCGGGCGCCTACGCGCCCTCCCTTGACCAACGACGCTTCGAACATGCACATCCGCTCCCTGACGGTCGCGGTGTCGCTCGCCCTGTGCGCTGCGAACGCCTACGCCACCGACGACACCCCGCCCGCCGCGCCGGCCGACGCCGACACCACCGCCAAGACGCTGGACAGCGTGTCGGTCATCGGCCGCGGCGAAACCCGCCAGGTGCAGCGCATCACCCAGGTCGACAAACAGGTGCTGCCGCCGGGCACCAGCGGGCAGAAGCTGCTGGACAAGCTGCCGGGCGTGTCGGTGCAGTCCAACGACGCCTTCGGCGCCAACGAGGAATCGCAGTCCATCACCCTGCGCGGCTTCGACAAGAGCCGCCTGGGCTACACGCTCGACGGCATCCCGCTGGGCGACAACAGCTACGGCAACTACAACGGCCTGAGCATCTCGCGCGCGCTGATTCCCGAGAACCTGGCCGGCGTCGAACTGTCGCAGGGCATTGGCTCGCTCGGCGTGGCCTCCACCAGCAATCTGGGCGGCACCCTGCAGTACTACTCGCAGGACCCGGACACCGAGGCCGGCGGCCGCCTCCAGCAGACCATCGGCAGCGACCACCAGAACCGCACCTACCTGCGCGCCGACACCGGCGACCTGCACGGCTTCTCGGCCTACGTCTCCGCCGTGCGCCAGGACGCCGACATGTGGGCGCCGCCGCACCAGGCGCAGAAGACCAAACAGTTCAACGCCAAGGCGGTGTGGAACGTGGGCGACAACCGCTTCGGCGCGTTCATCGCCACCTCGCGCGTCAACCAGCCCAACTATTCCTACCTGTCCAAGAGCATGCTCGCCCGCGGCCTGGGCCGGGACTGGAACATCTACGCCCCCGACTGGGACCGCGCCGTGGCCGCGGCCTACTGCGCGCCGGCGACCTACAACGCCGCGCGCTGCCGCTTCAGCGGCGGGGTCAACAGCATCGACGATGCCTACTACCAGAGCCGCGCGCTGCGCGACGACAACCTCTACGCGCTCGATGGCGACATCGCCCTGGGCAGCGAGGCGCACCTGAAGCTGCTGGCCTACCACCACGAGAACCGCGGCCAGGGCCACTGGTGGGCGCCGGGCCAGGCCTCCTACCCCAACACGCCGCAGGCGCTGCCGATCTCGATCCGCTCAACCAACTACACCATCAACCGCACCGGCGGCACCGCGGCGCTGGACTGGCGCTGGGGCCTGCACGAGCTCGAGGCCGGCCTGTGGTACGAGTACAATGACCACAACGTCGAGCGCAATTTCTACTACGTCAGCGGCCCGTTCCTGGACGACTTCTACCTCAACCGGCCCAACCGCCGCCTGTTCGACCAGGACTACACCATCCGGACCCGCCAGTTCTACATGCAGGACCGGATGCGCTTCCTCGACGACCGCCTGACCGTGGACGTGGGCATCAAGAGCCCGCGCACCGAGATGACCGCCAAGGCCAAGCCCGGCGTGGAAACGCTGCTCGCCAGCGGCACCCTGGTGGCCAAGAAGAGCGCCCTGCCGCAGGTCGGCCTGGGCTTCAAGTTGAACCAGGACAACGAGCTGTTCGCCTCCTACGCGCAAAACATCGCCGCCTTCGTCGGCGGCGGCAGCGGCGGCCCGCTGCAGGTCACGCCGCAATCCTTCGCCGCGGCCAAGGGCCTGGAGCCGGAGAAGTCGCGCACGCTGGAAGCCGGCTGGCGCACCTTCGGCGAGCACTACCAGGCCTCGCTGGCGGCCTACCACGTGCTGTTCGACAACCGCCTGCTCTCGCTCAACCCGTGTTCGAGCATCGAAGTCGGCACGCGCCCGGAGTGCGTCACCAAGTTCGTCAACGTCGGCTCGGTCAAGAGCAACGGCGCCGAGCTGACCTTCATCCTCAAGCCCGGCGCGGGCTTCGAGTGGTACAACGCGCTGTCCTGGAACAAGAGCACCTACGAGGACAACTACGTCTCCGGCGGCCAGGTCGTGCCGGTGGCCGGCAAGATCACCGTCGACACCCCGCAGCGCATGGCCTCCAGCGAACTGAGCTGGCGCGGCGGCGGCTGGAACGTCAGCCTGCGCGGCAAGTACACCGGCAAGCGCTACTACACCTACACCAACGACCAGTCGGTGCCGGGCGTGACCACCTTCGACTTCGGCACCGGCTACGACTTCGGACCCGGCCTGGGCCTGCGCAACGTGCGGGTGTCCTTCAACGTGGCCAACCTGACCGACAAGCGCTACGCCGGCCAGCTCAGCTCGTTCGCCCCGACCGACCCGGCCGGCACGCGCTATGCCATCCATGCCGATGCGCCGCGGCAGTACTTCCTGACCTTCGGCGCGGACTTCTGACCGCCCAGGCCAGATTGGTGTGACCCCGGGCGGGGCGCGGACGTAAGTCCGCGCCCCGCTTGCGTTTTGGGGGGTCTGGGCCGGGGCAGGACGAGGCCGCCCGGAGGACGGGGGGCTGATTTCCGGCGTCTGCGGCCGGCCTGGGAAAGCCCTCGCCGCCATGGCGGCTCCCACCCTGTAGAGCGGAGCTTGCTCCGCTGGGGCTTTCCCACGAATCGAACGAAAAGCAGCGGAGCAAGCTCCGCTCTACAAGGAGGCCGC
This sequence comes from Pseudoxanthomonas sp. UC19_8, assembly GCF_042700505.1. NCBI lineage: Bacteria > Pseudomonadati > Pseudomonadota > Gammaproteobacteria > Lysobacterales > Lysobacteraceae > Pseudoxanthomonas > Pseudoxanthomonas sp. UC19_8. The sequence continues at coordinate 4,285,159 of NZ_CP170559.1, read as the reverse complement.
GGCTTACCGAGCCCTCGTGGCCCCAGGCGGACGTTTGGCGCTTCGGAGCCCGCCCGATCACCCCCTCCAGCGGAACAGTCTCTGTCGGAATTTCGTTACACCCTCATGTCGGAAAGCCGTTAGAATTGTTTGCCGAACCAAAAAGTTCAGTAATTCCGCAGCTGTTGGTCCCCGGACTCCCCACCGGCCCACGCGCGAGGCAACCGACTTATGAATACCGCCCTGCTCCCCTTCCACCCCGGCGCGCGCCTGCCGGCGACCGCCAAGCTGCTCAAGCGCGGCGAGCGCGTCCTCGAACCGGACGTCTACGTCACGCCCTACGAGGGCCGCCCGGTGGTGGTCAAGGATTACCGCCGCTATGCCGGCACGCCGATGGCCCTGCTGGCCCGGCTGCTGGTCTGGCGCGAGGCGCGCATGCTCCGGCATCTGGCCGGCTGGCGCCATGCGCCGATGCTGCTGGGCACGGCTGGCGGCCTGCTGCTGGGTATGGAATTCGTCTCCGGCACCGTCCTGGGCGGCGATGCGATGGACGCCGGCAAGACGGTGTTCCGCCAGCTGCGCGCCATGATCGCCCAGCTGCACGCCGCCGGCATCACCCACAACGATCTGCACACCTCCAACCTGATGGTCAGCGGCGGCACCCTGGTGCTGCTCGACTACGCCTCGGCCATGCGCCTGCCGCGCTGGATGATGCGCCTGCCCCTGCTGCGCGAACTGCGCCGCTCGGACCTGGCCAACGCGCTGAAGATCCAGCGCCGCCTGACCGGGCGCGAGATCACCGGCATGCGCGCACGCGTGGTCGCCCAGCGCCCCTGGGTGAGCGGCGTGCGCAACGGCTGGAAGCGCTTCTACGCCTGGAGCAAGGCCTGAGCCCAGCGCCGCCGCCCTGCGCGGCGGAGCTCGTCCTCGGAATTTCGGGCCCGCTCCATGGGCGAGCGAGCCCGAGCAGGAACGACGTGGGCCACCGCTTGCGAGCCTGCCTCCAGAATCAGTTCGTGTCGGGCTGGATAGCGAAGACGCCTGCTTGCCGGACTGCACGCAGCCGTCGCCGAGCGGCTGCCTGGCGCTGGCCTCCGCATAGCGCGCACCGCGCTGCGCTCACCGCGGTCCTGAGATGATGGCGAGATCGCCGTATTCGAAGGACCATCCGGTGAACAGAAGGCAGGACCATCCCGCGGTCGCGACGGACGACAAAGCACGCGCATCCGTCCCCGAGCCGCAGCCGTCCCGCGCCGCTCGACGCCTCGCCGGCGCGCTGTGGAGCGCCGCCGGCGTGATCTACCTGGCCGCGGAGTACGTGGCGTCCACCGCCTTTCCCGGCTACAGCTATGCGACCAACTACATCAGCGACCTCGGCGTGCCCGAAGTGGGTGTCGTGGACGGCCGGCATCTCGATTCGCCGCTGAGCTGGGTGATGAACACTGGCTTCGTCCTGCAGGGCGTCTTCTTCCTGATCGCGGCCCTCCTGGCCGCTCGCGCGCTGACGCGCAGGCCGCGCAAGACGACGCTCTGGGTGACGCTGTCGGCGCTGCACGCTTTCGGCATCGTGCTCGTGGCCGCCGTGCCCGGCAGCCAGCAGGCCATCCAGTCCGGCATGGCCGTCTTCCACGGCATCGGCGCCGCACTCGCGATCATCTGCGGAAACCTGGCCGCGGCGGCCGGAGGCTTCGCGCTCGGCGGGCGCGGGTTCCGCGGCTTCAGCGTCGCCATCGCCGTGTTCGGTCTTCTCTCGCTGGTCGGGCTGTTTGCGCACAACGCGCTCGGGATCGCGGCCATGGCGGACGGCCTCTGGGAGCGTGGGAGCGTCTACACGATCATCCTGTGGGAGCTCGTCGCCGGCATCGTCCTGATCGCGCTCAGCGGCTCGGGTCGGGCTGACGGCGGCTGGCGATCGCGCTGACCAACGCCGCAATGGTGATGCGATCGCGTCGGGTTTCGGACCCATGACCCAGATAAAGCCCTCGAACATCGAGCAGCGTAAGCCGCCAAAACTCCGGAGGGCCGTTGGCGCCGACCATCAGGCCCTGTCGGCCCTGGCGTTGCGCTCGAAGGCATACTGGGGCTATTCGCCGCAGTTTCTCGAAGCCTGCCGCGCCGAGCTTTCCTGGAGCGCGGAGGCGTGCGCATCCGGGCGCTTCTGGGTCGCCGTCGCGAACGACGATCGGATCCTCGGCTTCAGCCTGATCGGCCGAACGCCTCCCATCGGGGAGTTGTGCGCGCTCTTCGGCGATCCCTCCGCGATCGGCACCGGAAGCGGACGGCTGTTGCTGCAGAACGCGCTTCGCGATGCGGCGGCCCTTGGATTCGAGCGCCTCGTCCTCGACGCCGATCCGGGCGCCGAGGCGTTCTACGCCCGTTTCGGTGCCGTCAGGATCGGCCTGGTCCCAAGCGGTTCCGTCCCGGGGCGCTTGCTCCCGCACATGGCGTTCGACCTCGCTGAGACGTCCTGCGGCAGTTGAGACCAGCCCGCGGCCGGGCCGCATCGGAACCGTCGCCTCTGGCGCGTGACCGCTAACGAACGGTCCTTCCACGATAATGTGCGCGAACCGGCGCGCGCGGCATCGGACTTTTCCGACCCGCCGGCGCGCGCCCGGCCGATGGTGGCGCGCGCAGGGCGCATGCGACCTTGGCCACGAGCCCACGGAGCCTGCCATGATCGATCTCAATCCCCTCGATGACCTCGCCCGCCGCCTGAGCGAGCTGGTGCCGCCGGGCCTGCGCGAATCGCGCGAGGACCTGCAGCGCACCTTCAAGAGCGCCCTGCAGTCGGGCCTGGCCAAGCTGGACCTGGTCACGCGCGAGGAGTTCGAGGTGCAGCGCGCCGTGCTGCTGCGCACCCGCGAGAAGCTCGACGCGCTGGAGCGCGAACTGGCCGCGCTGGAGGCGCGCGTCGCCCCGCGCAGCTGACGGTTCCCTCCTTCCGGCGGACACGGAGCGTCCCCCATGAGTCTGGCCCTGGTCCATAGCCGGGCGCGCTGCGGCGTGCAGGCGCCCGGCGTGCAGGTCGAAGTGCATCTCTCCGGCGGCCTGCCGGCCACGCACATCGTCGGCCTGCCCGAGGCGGCCGTGCGCGAGAGCCGCGACCGGGTGCGCGCGGCGCTGCTGTGTGCGCAGTTCGAGTTCCCCGCGCGGCGCATCACCGTCAATCTGGCGCCGGCCGACCTGCCCAAGGACGGCGGCCGCTTCGACCTGCCGATCGCGCTGGGCATCCTGGCGGCCAGCGGCCAGCTCGACCGCCAGGCCCTGGCCGGCTGGGAATTCGTCGGCGAGCTGGGCCTGACCGGCGAGCTGCGCAGCATCGACGGCGTGCTGCCGGCGGTGCTGGCCGCGCGGGACGCGGGCCGGCGCCTGATCGTGCCGGCGGGCAATGGCGCCGAGGCCGCGCTGGTGGCCACCGGCCAGGCCTGCACCGCGCGCACCCTGCTGGAGGTCTGCGCCATGCTGTGCGGCACGCGCGCACCGGCGACGGCGGTGGCCGAGCCGGTCACGCCCTGGCCCGTGCCGGACCTGCGCGATGTCCGCGGCCAGCTGCATGCGCGACGCGCGCTGGAGGTCGCCGCGGCCGGCGGGCACCACCTCCTGTTCGTCGGCTCGCCCGGCTGCGGCAAGACGCTGCTGGCCTCGCGCCTGCCCGGCCTGCTGCCCGAGGCCAGCGAGGACGAAGCGATGGAAAGCGCCGTCATCGCCTCGGTCAGCGGCCGCGGGCTGGACCCGGCGCGCTGGCGGCAGCGCCCGTTCCGCAGTCCACATCACACCGCCAGCGCGGTGGCGCTGATCGGCGGCGGCGCGCTGCCGCGACCCGGCGAGGTCTCGCTGGCCCACCACGGCGTGCTGTTCCTCGATGAGCTGACCGAGTGGGACCGGCGCGCGCTCGAAGTGCTGCGCGAGCCGCTGGAGTCGGGCACGGTCACCGTCGCGCGCGCGGCGCGCAGTGCGGAGTTCCCCGCGCGGTTCCAGCTGGTGGCCGCGATGAATCCCTGCCCCTGCGGCTGGGCCGGCGATGCCAACGGCCGCTGCCGCTGCACGGCCGAGCGCATCGCCCGCTATCGCGGCCGCATCTCCGGCCCGCTGCTGGACCGGATCGACCTGCAGATCGACGTCGCACGCGTGCCGCCGCAGGCGCTGCGCCCCGACGCACCGGCCGGCGAAGACAGCGCCACCGTGCGCGAACGCGTCACCGCCGCCCGAGCGCGACAGCTGCAGCGCGCCGGCGTGCTTAACGCACGCCTGGATCAGGCGCAGACACTCACCCATTGCCGGCTGGCACCACCCGACCAGGCGCTGCTGGAGCGCGCGATCGATCAGATGCGGCTGTCCGCACGCGCCATGCAGCGCACGCTGCGCGTGGCCCGCACCATCGCCGATCTGGCCGAAAGCGAAGACATCACCACCGCGCATCTGACCGAAGCCCTGGGCTATCGCCAGCAGGCGATGACGCCGCAGGTCGATGCGGCGTGAGCAGGACAGCGAGCGCGATATCTCCTGCGTCACAGCAGTTGCAGTGGCATCAAGCTGTGGCGTCAGGATGGGTCCTCAGGACAGCCACATCGCCGCCAATGGCCAAAAAGGCCACAAGGGCGGCTCACACCTGTAGAGCGGAGCTCGCTCCGCTGGGGCCTTCCCCACGAACCGAACGAAGCGCAACCGAACGAAGCGCAGCGGAGTCCCCAAGCGGGGATTGCCACAAGCTCCGCTCTACAGGCAGGCCGCTGCGGGATTTGAGGAGACAGGTGCTCCCCCGTAGCGCGCGGTCAAGGATGAGGCAAGGCTTTGGGCTTGATCGTGGTGTCGCGCGGGGCGTCTTCGCGCGCGGCGGGCGGCTTCTTCGAAGCGGCATCCTCCCTGTGGTCCGGCGCGTCACGTTTTCCGGCGTCTTCCGCCGCATCGGCCGCATCGGCGGCGGCGTGGCCCTCGATCGGTTCCAGCAGTTGGAGGGGCTTGCCCTCGTAGCGGAACTCCAGCGCGTCCTGCAGCGCGCGCAGCTGGTCGACCTGGTCGCACATCGCTTCGGCCTGGGCCTCGATGGCCTCGCTGCGCGCCTCGAGCTTGGCGTCCAGTTCGTCGCCCAGGCGGTCGGCGCGCTCGTCGATCGCATCGCTGCGGCCGGTGAAGATCTGAAACAGCAGGTGGCGGGCGATGCTGCCCTTGAAGGCCTCGGCCTGGTCTTCAACGTAGCGCTCGAAGTTGCCGCCGAAGGCGTCCTGCTCCCAACGGCCCTTGCCCAGCGTGCCATCCACATAGCCATGGGCCTGGGTGCGCATGCGCGCGATCTTGCGCGCGTTGAAGGAGCTGCCGGTCATGATCTCGATCACGCCGCCCAGCGCGTCGTAGCTGAGGTCGACGACCTCGTTGGCCAGCCCGGCCACCTTCGGCATCAGCGCGCGGGCCTGGCTCTCCATCTGCCACAGCCGCTGCGCATCGGCGGCGCTGACGGGGCGCAGCTTGCGGTCCACGCTCAGCTCGCCGCCGTGGAAGAAGATCTCGCGCGGCGAGCCGCTGTCGCGGTACAGCCAGATGCCGCCGCTATCGGCCAACACGTTGAAGTCGGTCTCCAGGCCGCACTGGCGCGAGGACACGTGCGGGCGGCGGTCGTGCCGGCCTTGCTGCGCAGGTTCGGACTGGGGCTTGTCGGCAGGCGTCTGCGGCACCTTCTCGGCAGAAGCCTGGGTCTGCGGCGCCTTGTCGGCGGGCGTATTCGCCTGCTGCGCCCATGCAGCAGGCGCCAGGCATGCCAGCATCACCACCTGCCATCGCTTGCGCATCTTTTTAAACGTCCTGTCTGCCAACTGGCAGCCAGCTTCCGCGCGGCCGCCGGATGCGGGCGCGTGCCTGAAGTCACGAGGACCGATGGCGGGCATGCTTGATGGGAGCAACTGTCTCTAAGGTCAAGCCGCGGCTTCCTTGTAGAGCGGAGCTTGTGGCAATCCCCTTTTGGGGACTCCGCTGCGTTTCGACCGGATCATCGGCAAGGCCCAGCGGAGCGAGCTCCGCTCTACAGGTGGGAGCCGCCCTTGTGGCCTTTTTGGCCATTGGCGGCAAGGGGCTTTAGTGGGAAAGCCCCTCGCCGCCATGGCGGCTCCCAACCGGATCCTGTCGCCCCAGGCTGTGCCTCGGGTCAGGCGTCTTCGCCCATCGCCAGGACCAGCTGCAGGTCGTCGCGCTCGCCCTGGATGCGCAGCTGGCCCTGGGCTTCGCCGGCCAGTGCGCCGAGCCTGGCGCCGCAGTCGGCCAGGTCGGCCCACTTGAGCTGCCACACGAACGGCGTGGGACAGGCGCTGTCCAGCATCAGCCGGGAGACCGAGTCGGTCACCTCCAGGCTGACGTTGGGCACGCCGGGGATGGCATGGCGGCGACCGACCGCGTCGGGGCGCGGACTGGAGGCCAGGTGATCCAGCATGGAGGCCAGCATGGCGATGCCGGGGCGATCCCCGCGGAACATCAACGCATCCTGGCCGCGATAGCGGTTGTCGTGACGGGCTCGAAGCATGGCGCACCTTTCTCAGTGGGTGAACGACGCTGGTGGGTATTCGATGACGCTGAAGCGATGTCGCGGGTGTTGCCAAAGCACCCGACGCCAGCGCGTGCAATGTCTCTGATCGAGGGCGGGGCCTCCCAGCCCGCGTCGCGCCAGCCCCTCGCGCCCCTGCACGCGAGGGTCGCCTGCGCCACGCCGCTCCTCTCAAGGTTCATCGCACGCGCCGGTGCCGGGCGCGTCCTGCCTGGATCAAGGCGCCAAGGCTCAGGCCGCCTTGTGTTCGTAGAACTGCTCCTCCTCGGTCGAGCCGGTCAGCGCGGTCACGCTGGAGCTGCCGCCCTGGATGACGGTGGTGACGTCGTCGAAGTAGCCGGCGCCGACTTCCTGCTGGTGGCTGACGAAGGTGTAGCCCTGCTCGCGGGCCTCGAACTCCGGCTGCTGCACCTGCTCGACGTAGTGCTTCATGCCCTGGCCGCGCGCGGTAGTCGTGGGCGAACTTGAAGGTGTTGAACCAGTTGATGTGGATGCCGGCCAGGGTGATGAACTGGTACTTGTAGCCCAGCGCCGACAGCTCGTCCTGGAAGCGGGCGATGGTCGCGTCGTCCAGGTTCTTCTTCCAGTTGAACGAAGGCGAGCAGTTGTAGCTCAGCAGCTTGCCCGGGCTGGCCGCATGCACGGCCTGGGCAAACTCGCGGGCGAAGCCCAGGTCCGGGGTGCCGGTCTCGCACCACACCAGGTCGGCGTGCGGCGCATAGGCCACGCCGCGGCTGATGGCCTGTTCCAGACCGTTCCTGACGCGGTAGAAGCCCTCGCTGGTGCGCTCGCCGTTGACGAAGGGCTTGTCGTTGGGATCGAAGTCGGAGGTCAGCAGGTTGGCGGCCTCCGCATCGGTGCGGGCCAGCACGATGGTCGGCACGCCCAGCACGTCGGCGGCCAGGCGCGCGGCCTGCAGCTTCTGGATGGCCTCCTGGGTGGGCACCAGCACCTTGCCGCCCATGTGGCCGCACTTCTTCACCGCCGCCAGCTGGTCCTCGAAATGCACGCCGGCCGCGCCGGCGATGATCATGTTCTTCATCAGCTCGTAGGCGTTGAGCACGCCGCCGAAGCCGGCCTCGCCGTCGGCGACGATGGGCAGGAAGAAGTCGATCGCGTCCTGCTCGGCCAGCTTGCCGTCGCAGAGATTCTTCCACTGGATCTCGTCGGCGCGCTGGAAGGTGTTGTTGATGCGGCGGACCATGGTCGGCACCGAGTCGTAGGCATACAGCGACTGGTCGGGATACATGGTCTCGGAGGTGTTGCCGTCGGCGGCCACCTGCCAGCCGGACAGGTAGACCGCCTCCAGGCCGGCCTTGGCCTGCTGCATCGCTTGGCCGGCGCTGATGGCGCCGAAGGCGTTGACGTAGCCCTTCCTGGCCTCGCCGTTGACCAGCTTCCACAGCCGCTCGGCGCCGCGCTTGGCCAGGGTGTGCTCGGGCTGCACGCTGCCGCGCAGGCGCACCACGTCGGCGGCGCTGTAGTTGCGCTTGACGCCGCTCCAGCGCGGGTTGGTGTTCCAGTCCTTCTGCAGGGCGTCGATCTGTTCCTGGCGAGTGCTCATGGTGCTTCTCCGGTCGTTGACGGATGCCCGTCGAATGGGGTGCAAGCGGAATGCGGGTAAGGGCTGGGCGGGCTTCTTCGATCCGAAGCCCGAGCCCGGCTTCAATCGATCTGCGCGTAGGCCGGCAGGGTCAGGAACTCGGCCAGCGTGTCGCTGCGCGAGAGCTGGTCCAGCAGGGCGATGGCCTGCGGCACCTTGGCCGCGCCGGGCAGCGCCGCATCGCCCAGGCGGGTGGGCAGGCGCTTGAGCGTGGTCTCCAGCAGCGCCAGGTCGATGGCGGTGCCGTCGTCCAGGTGCAGGCCGTCGGTGTGCAGCCACTGCCAGATCTGGGTGCGCGAGATCTCGGCGGTGGCCGCGTCCTCCATCAGCCAGTGGATCGGCACGCAGCCGTTGCCATCCAGCCAGGCGGCCAGGTAGCGCACGCAGACCTCGACATTGCCCTCGAACCCGGCGCGGGTGATGGTGCCGGTGGACGGGCGGATCAGGTCGTCGCGGCCGACGTGCACATCGGCGCGGGCCACGCCGTGCTGGTTGGGGCCGGGCATGTGCGCATCGAAGATCTCCATCGCCACCGGGATCAGCGCCGGGTGCGCGACCCAGGTGCCGTCGTGGCCGGCGGTGACCTCGCGCAGCTTGTCGGCGCGCACGCGGGCCATGGCCTGCTCGTTGGCCGCCGGATCGTTGTTGATCGGGATCTGCGCGGCCATGCCGCCCATGGCGTGCGCGCCGCGCCGGTGGCAGGTCTGGATCAACAGCTCCGAATAGGCCTTCAGGAACGGCTGGGTCATGGTGACCTGGCCGCGCTCGGGCAGCACGCGGTCGGGGTGGGCGCGGAAGGTCTTGATGTAGGAAAAGATGTAGTCCCAGCGGCCGCAGTTCAGGCCGACGATGCGGCTGCGCAGCGCGTACAGGATCTCGTGCATCTCGAAGGCCGCCGGCAGCGTCTCGATCAGCACGGTGACCTTCATCTGCCCCTGTGGCAGGCCCAGGGTCGCCTCGATGTGCGACAGCGCGGTCTCCCACAGCGCCGCCTCCTCCATCGACTGCAGCTTGGGCAGGTAGAAGTAGGGGCCGCGGTCCCTGGCCTGCAGCGCGCGGGCGTTGTGGAAGGCGAAGGTGGCCACGTCGAACAGGCCGCCGGCGATCGGCGCGCCATCGACCAGCACGTGCTTCTCGTCCAGATGCCAGCCGCGCGGACGCACGATCAGCACCGCCTGCTCGTCGGCCGGCTTGAGCGCGTAGCGCTTGCCCGGCTTGTCGCCGGCCGCCGGCGCCTGGAAGGTCAGGTCGCCGTCGACCGCGCCGATCAGCGCGCGCTGGCCGGTCAGCAGGTTGGCCCAGGTCGGCGAGGTCGAGTCCTCGAAGTCGGCCATGAACACCTTGGCGCCGGAGTTCAGCGCGTTGATGACCATCTTCGGGTCGGTCGGGCCGGTGATCTCCACGCGGCGGTCGGCCAGGGCGGCCGGGATCGGCGCCACGGTCCAGTCGCCCTCGCGGATCTGCGCGGTGTCGGCGCGGAAGTCCGGCAGGGCGCCGCCGTCGAACGCGGCCTGGCGGGCGGCGCGGGCGGCCAGGCGGGCCTGGCGCTCGGGCTCGATCGCCCGGTGCAGCGAGGTCAGCAGGCCCAGCAGGCCGGCCGGCAGCAGCGCGTCCTGGCCCGGGGCCCGGACCGTCAGCGCCAGGCCGGGCGTGGCGCCGCGGGCGGTGGGCGACAGGGCGAAGGCGGTGGCGGACATGGCGGTGTTCCTCGTCGTTTCAGCTGGGCCGCCACCGTGCTCCGGGGGTTAGTATTTGACAACTTAGTTTTATCAATTCAATTCATAAGTTCTGCTCATGAGAACGGATTCAGACCCATGCCAGCGAACGTAACCCCTCGTTTTTCCTATAAATCCGATCGGCTCAAACCGCTGCGCGCGTTCTGCCAGGTGGTGCGTCTGGGCTCGGTTTCGCGCGCGGCGGAGGCCTTGTTCGTCAGCCAGCCGGCCATTTCGCTGCAGCTGCAGGCGCTGGAACGGGAGTACGGGACGCGGCTGTTCGAGCGCAGCGGGCGGCGCCTGACCCCCACCCGCGAGGGCCAGCTGCTGTACGAGATGGCCCAGCCGCTGGTCGAAGGGGTGGACTCGCTGGCCTCGGATTTCCGCCACAAGGTCAGCGGGCTGGACGCCGGCGAGCTGAACATCGCCGCCAACAGCTCGACCATCCTCTACCTGCTGCCGCGGATCGTGGACGCCTTCCGCCGCGAGCACCCCGAGGTGCGCCTGACCCTGCACAACGCCATCAGCGCCGACGGCACCGACCTGCTGCGCCAGGACGCGGTGGACCTGGCGGTGGGCTCGATGGTCGACGTCGCCGCCGACCTGAGCTACGAGCCGGTCTACCGCTTCGAGCCGATGCTGATCACCCCGCACGACCACCCGCTGGCGAAGAAGGACAAGGTGACCCTGGAGGACATCTCGCCCTACGGCCTGATCCTGCCGCCGCGCCGGCAGATCACCTACCGGCTGGTGGACCTGACCTTCCAGCAGGCGCGCGTGCCGTACACCGTGGCGCTGGAGGTCGGCGGCTGGGAGGTGATCAAGCAGTACGTGGCCATGGGCATGGGCCTGTCGATCGTCAGCTCGATCTGCCTGGGCGAGGCCGACCGCGGCCGCATCACCGCGCGCTCGCTGAGCGCGTACTTCCCCTCGCGAAGCTATGGCGTGGTGGTGCGCAAGGGCAAGTACCTCTCGCCGCAGGCGCGGGCCTTCATCGCGCTGATCCGGCCGGACCTGTTCCACCCGCGCGACCACGACGAGAGCGGGCATTCGGAGCGCTGAGCGTCCTGCGGCCACGTCCCTGCACCAGCAGCCCTGCGATCAGCAGGACCGCCAGCACCAGCGAGGCGCCGCCGGTGCCCAGCTCCAGGCCGCCATGCGCGACCGGCTTGGTCAGCAGGTCGCCGAAGGTCGCACCGAACGGCCGGGTCATCACGAACGCAATCCAGAACAGCAGCACCCGGCTGACCGGCGTGAAGCGGTAGGCCAGTGCCGTGGCGGCGATCACCGCCGCGATCAGCCCGGCGCTGGCGGCGAAGCCCAGGCCGGAGGAATCGGCCAGAAAATCCCCCAGCGCCGTGCCCAGCGTGTTGCTGACCAGGATCGCCATCCAGTAGTAGCCCTCGGCCCGGCGGCTGGCGATGCGCTGCACCGACAGATGCCCCTCGCTGTGGTACCAGGCGGCCAGCACCCCGCCCAGCAGCGCCACCAGCAGCAGCGCGCCGCGCAGATAGCCCAGCCCCAGCGTGCGGTCCAGGAAGTCCGACATCGCCGTGCCCGCGGTGCTGGTGGACAGGATCACCAACCAGTACAGCCCGCGATGGAAGCCGCGCGCCCGCAGCTGCGCCAGCAGGGTCAGCGCGAACAGGCCCAGCAGCAGCAAGGCCCCGGGCCCATAGCCCAGCCCGAGCGTCATGGTGAGCCAGTCGCCGCCGGTCTCGCCCAGCGTGGTCGCCAGGATCTTGAGGATCCAGAAGCCCAGCGTGACTGCGGCGACCTTGTTGGCGACCGCCGGCGGCGTGCCGTATTCGGACATGTCCAGCCCTCGGCCTCGAGTAGGGCAGACACGGTCGCAGCCGCGCTGTCGGATTTCGGTCGCACCTCACGCCGTGGGCCAGCGGTCGCCGAGCTCCAACGCCTCCTCAGTCTCGACCGGCCGAGGCGGACGCGGCCGAGCGGATGAACGCGAGCAGGTCACGATTGAAGCGGTCCGGTTCTTCCAGGAAAGGCGCATGGCCGGACTGGGCGTAAAGCACGCTGCGGATCCGCGGATTGAGCCCTTTGGCGCGCGCGATGCTCGGCTCGGCCTTCACCAGCGCATCGCGCGCCCCGTAGAGCAGCAGCACCGGGACCTTGGCCCGGCCCAACCCGCCGGCGGCGTCGACGGTCATCGACGGGACGGCTTTTTGCATCTCCCACGACGCCAGCGCCGCATTGGCCAGCAGCAGCGAAAAGGTGTCCGCATCCGGCTGCCGGTGGAAGCACAGCCGCAGGAAGGCGCGTTCGCCCTGCAGATGGGTCTTCAGGTCCGCGGCAACCATGTCGCGATAGACCTCCGGATGCGCCACGAGCTGCTCGGGCTTGAGCTCGATCACGCCATCGACATAGACCGCACCGCCGATGGCGCCGTCGCCGTAGGCGGCGAGGTAGTTCGAGATCACCGCACCGCCCAGCGACCAGCCGACGAGCACCGGTCTGCTCGCCTTCGTGGACGCGATGACCGCCGCCAGGTCGTCGGCCCACCGGCGCCCGTCGGTGTAGACCGCGGCGTCGGTGGGCTTGCCGGACAGGCCGTGTCCTCGCAGGTCGTAGGTGATCAACCGATGGCGCTGCAGCCGGGGGTCGAGCAGTTGCTTGTCCCAGTTCAGCCGGCTGCCCAGCAGGCCGTGGATGAAGATGACCGGAGCACCGTCGGGATCGCCGGACTCCTGCACGGCCAGCGCCACGCCATCCGGCGCGGAGACGGTGTACTCCCTGTTGCGGCGAGCGCGGCCGGCGCGCCGGTCAGCAGCGCAAGCCCGACGATCAGCGCGCCGAGCGCGCGGTGAAGCCTGGACGAAAGCATGGCGAATCCTCATCGATGCCTGGGAGGCGCGCAGTCTCGAGCCTCACACTGATGTGAGAGTCAAGCGCGGCCCGTGCTAGCGTTCGCCCATGCCCAAGGCCCGTCCCCAAGCTGAACTGTCCATCGGCGAACTGGCCCGCGAGACGGGCGCCAGCCTGCGCTCGATCCGGCACTACGACGACCATCGGCTGCTGTCGTCGGTCCGCGCCGAGAACGGCTATCGCGTGTTCTCCGCCCTGGCCGTGACCCAGGTCCGGCAGATCCAGCGCCTGATCGGCGCAGGCTTCAGCCTGGCCGAGATCCGCGAGTTTCCCGATTGCATGCGGATGATCGAAGGCGCGGCGGCCTGTTCGGAGACGACCGAAGTGCAGCGCCGGCGACTGGCCTCGATCGAGCGGCAGATCGCCGAACTCGAACAGCGACGCAGCCGACTGCGCCAGATGCTGGAAAAGGGACAGCAGGCGGATCGCGATCCGGCCTAGCGGCGGGACGACTTCCCAGCGGGACGCCGCCCTGTCTTGCCCTGCTGCTCGGCCACGCGCTTGGCCAGCTTGGCCGCCGCGGTGGTCACCTCTTCCTGCAACTTCAGGTAATTGGCCAGCCGGCCGGGATCGAGCTCGCCGGCCTCGATCGCCGCCTGCACCGCGCAGCCCGGTTCGCCCTGGTGGGCACAATTGCGGAACCGGCACTGCGCAGCCAGCGCCTCGATGTCGGCGAAGCCGCCCTCGGCCAGGTCTTCCTCGCCGGTGGGCTTGAGCTCGCGCATGCCGGGGGTGTCGATCAGGCAGGCGCCGGAGGGCAGCGGGATCAGCGCGCGGTGGGTCGTGGTGTGGCGGCCGCGCGAATCGGTCTCGCGCACCGCATTGGTCTTCATCTTCTCCACGCCCAGCAGCGTGTTGGTGAGCGTGGACTTGCCCGCGCCGGAGGAGCCCACCAGCACCGCCGTGCGGCCCGGCCCGAGCCAGCCGTGCAGCTGCGCCACGCTGGCCGCGTCCTTGGCGTTGACCGTGCGCAGCGGCACGTCCTGCGCGGCCAGGTCGGCGAGCACCTCGAGCGCGTCCTCGGCGTACTCGGTGCGGTCGGCCTTGGTCAGCACCACCACCGGCTGCACGCCCCCGCCGCCGACCAGCATCAGATAGCGCTCGATGCGGCGCGGATTGAAGTCGGCGTCCAGCCCGCAGACGATGAAGACCACATCGATGTTGGCCGCGATCACCTGCTGGTGATAGTGCTCGCCGGCGGCGGCGCGCTTGATCGCCGTGCGCCGCGGCAACAGGGCGACGATGCGCTTGTCTTCCTCCACCAGCACCCAGTCGCCCACCGCGGGGCGCTCGTGCGCGGGAAAGCGCGGGCGCTGCCAGTCCGGCAGGGATTCGGGCCGCAGCGTCTGCTCGGGCAGCAGCCCGCGCGCGACCACGTAGCCGGAGCGATGCTGCTCGATCACCCGCGCCGGCCGGGCGCCGGGATGGGCCTGGATCAGCGCCCGCCACGCCGGGTCCTCGGGCGCGCCAGGCCAGGGCCAGCCAATCCGCCGCAGGTCGGCATCGTCGAAGACAGCATCGGTCATGGCGGCGATTCTACGGGGTGGCCCGTCGGCGCCGCAGGCGAGTGGCCTGGCCCGCGGCCATGGTTTCCGCTGAAACGCCCGCAGCACGGGCCATCAGGCGTATGCTTTGGTCGTTTTTTCACCTCCACGCGCCCGTGCCATGTCCTCCGCCCCCGTCAAGCCCCTCGCCATCCGTGAACGCCTGTCCGAAGTCCGCTACGAGATCCGTGGCGAGCTGGCCCGGCGAGCCCGCGAGCTGGAGGCCCAGGGCCGCAAGCTGATCAAGCTCAACATCGGCAACCCCGGCGCGTTCGGTTTCCGCGCGCCCGAGCATCTGCAGCACGCGATCGCCGACGACATGGGCCGCACCGACCCCTACACCCACCAGCAGGGCCTGCCGGCCGCGCGCGAGGCGGTGGCCGCCTACTACGCACGCCGCAACACGCCCGACGCGCATCCGGACCGGGTGTTCATCGGCAACGGCGTGTCCGAGCTGATCGACCTGTCGCTGCGCGCGCTGCTCAACCCGGGCGACGAAGTGCTGGTGCCCTCGCCCGACTATCCGCTGTGGTCGGCCGCGACCATCCTCAACGACGGCCGCCCGGTGTACTACCAGTGCGATGCGGCCAACGGCTTCCTGCCCGATCCGTCGGAGATCGAGACGCTGGTGTCCAGCCGCACCCGCGCCATCGTGCTGATCAACCCCAACAACCCCACCGGCGCGACCTACCCGCGCGAGCTGCTCAAGCGCATCGTCGCCATCGCCGCCAAGCATCAGCTGCTGCTGATGGTCGATGAGATCTACGACCAGATCCTCTACGACGGGGCCATCTTCGAGCCGCTGGCGCCGCTGGCCGGCGAGGTGCCGTGCATCACCTTCTCCGGCCTGTCCAAGGTGCATCGCGCCTGCGGCTGGCGCGTGGGCTGGGCGCTGCTGTCCGGCGACGCGCAGCGCATCACCCCGCTGCAGCACGCCATGGACCTGCTGGGCGCGCTGCGCCTGTGCGCCAACGTGCCGGGCCAGTACGCGGTGGAAGCGGCCATCAACGGTCCGGACACCATCAGCGCGCTCACCGCGCCGGGCGGCCGCCTGTACGAGACCCGCCGCGCGGTGGTTGAGGCCTGCACGGCCAGCGAGCACCTCAAGCTGTGCGCGCCGGCCGGCGCGCTGTATGCGTTCCCGGCGGTGGTGGGTGATGCGGCCAAGGGCTTCGACGACTACGCCTTCGCGCTGGAGCTGATGGAAGACGAGGGCGTGCTGGTGGTGCCTGGCTCGAGCTTCAACGTGCCCTACCGCAACCACTTCCGCGTCACCCTGCTGCCCGATGCGGTGGCCATGCGCGAGGTGTTCACGCGCATCGATCGCGCGCTGGCCAAGCGCGCGGAGGCGGCCACCAAGGTCGTGCCGCTCAAGCCCAAGTCGCGGCCGGCCGCGGCCTGAGCGCCATGGCCGGCGTGCGCCCGGCGGCGGGCAGCATCGCGCCGCACGGCCTGCGCTATCTGGCGCTGGGCGATTCCTACACCATCGGCGAGGGCGTGGCCGAAAGCGAGCGCTGGCCGGTGCAGCTGGCCCGTGCGCTGCGCGCCGACGGGCTGGGCGTGGACGATCCGCAGATCATCGCCACCACCGGCTGGACCACCGACGAGCTGCAGGCCGCGATCGATCGAGCCGCGCCGACGCCGGGCTTCGACCTGGTCACGCTGCTGATCGGGGTCAACAACCAGTATCGCGGACGTCCGCTGGACGAGTACCTGCGACAGTTCCAGGGCCTGCTGGAGCACGCCATCGCGCTGGCCGGTGGACGCGCGCGGCGCGTGGTGGTGCTGTCGATTCCGGACTGGGGCGTGACCCCGTTCGCGGCCGCCTCCGGGCGCGATGTGGCGCAGATCGCCGCGCAGATCGATGCGTTCAACCGCGAGGCCCGGCTCGCCTGCCAGCGCCGGCACGTGGCGTTCGTGGATGTCACCACCGTCAGTCGCCAGCAGGGGGCCGAAGCTGCGATGCTGATCGGCGACGGCCTGCATCCTTCCGGCGCGATGTATCGGCTGTGGATGCAGCGCGCGTTTCCCGCCGCCCGGGATGCGCTAGCCTAGCGCGCTCCCGCCCCTGCGCCGAAGGATCGACGTGAGCGAAGCCACCCGTCCCATGCCGCCCCAGCAAGCGTTGGCCATCGCCCGCGCCTTCCTGCCACGCCGGCCCTGGGGCAATCGTCACGACTACTACTACACGCGCATCAAGCTGCGCACCGATCCGCTGTATCCCGGCGTGCTGGCCGCGCTGCGCGAGGCGCCCGGCCCGGTGCTGGACCTGGGCTGCGGCCTGGGCCTGCTGGCGCATGCGCTGCGCGCGGACGGCCAGCCGCGCCGCTATCACGGCGTGGACATCGACGCGGACAAGATCGCGCGCGCCGGACGGATCGCGCGACGCAGCGGCCTGCACGACGCCCGCTTCGAGGTGGTCGACCTGGCCGGCACGCTGGCCCGAGCACCGCGGCAACGTGTGCATCCTGGACATGCTGCAGTACCTGCCCGAACACGTGCAGGCGGGCATGCTGCAGCACGCCGCGCGCATGCTCGCGCCGGACAGCAAGCTGGTGATCCGCAGCGCGCTGGGCGACGACAGCGGGCGTGGCCGCACCTCCAGGATCACCGACCTGATGGCGCACTTCACCGGCTGGATGCAGGAAGTGCCCAAGCGCTATCCCACGCGCGAAAGCCTGGAGCACCACCTGACCAGCGCCGGCCTGAGCGCCAGCTTCGTCCCGCTGTACGGCAACACGCCGTTCAACAACTGGCTGATCGTGGCCCAGCGCCGCGGTTGAGCCGGCCTGGGCGCGCTGCGCGCGCCAGGCCCTTCCACGCGGACGGCGAGGGCCGCACGCGATGCCGGCCGCTCAGAACCGCCAGGACAGGGTCAGCTCCACATCGCGCGGATCGCCGTAGATCCACTGGGTCTGATAGGTGACGTTCGCGTAGTAGTGCCGGTCGAACAGATTGCGCACATTGACCTGCGCCGACAGCGCCTGGTTGATGTCGTAGCGGGCCATCAGGCTCGCCAGCAGCACGCTGCCCTGCTCCAGCCGCAGCGTATTGCCCTGCGGACCGACGCCGCGCTCATAGAACGACGACTGCCAGTTGAACCCACCGCCGATCCGCCAGGGGCCGGTCTGCCAGGTGGTGAACACGGTGGCCTCGCGGCGCGGGCTGGTCGGGCTGACATCCTTGCCTTGCGCGTCGTCGGCGTCGAACTGCGCCCAGCCGAAGCTGATGCGCCATTGCTCGGTCAGCTCGCCATCGAGCTGGAACTCCACGCCCTGGCTGACCGTGCCGTCGGCGGCGCGATAGGCCTGATCGGTGGTGCCCGGCACCCGTTGGCCGGGATCGGCCACGGCGAAGTTGTCCTGCTCGATGCGGAACAGGGTCAGCCCGGCATTGAGCCGCCCGCCGAAATACT
This sequence comes from Pseudoxanthomonas sp. UC19_8, assembly GCF_042700505.1. Taxonomy (NCBI): domain Bacteria; kingdom Pseudomonadati; phylum Pseudomonadota; class Gammaproteobacteria; order Lysobacterales; family Lysobacteraceae; genus Pseudoxanthomonas; species Pseudoxanthomonas sp. UC19_8. The sequence continues at coordinate 4,267,488 of NZ_CP170559.1, read as the reverse complement.
CGCCCTTGGCGCCGATCTCGTAGTTGTTGCCTTCCAGCGGTTCCAGGTAGCGGCCGTTGCGGTCGCGGTTGTTCTGCGGATTGAAGATGCTGGTGTAGCTGGCATACAGCGAATGATGCGCGTCCAGGTCGTAGATCAGGCCGGCATACGGCGTGGTGCGGCCGCGCTTGGCGTAGGAGCTGGCAGGCGCCAGCCGGTCGGTGTTTTTCCAGTCGCTGACGCGGGCGCCGACGATGGCCTTCAGGTCATCGGTCAGGCTGAAGCGGCCGGCGGCATAGGCGCCGACCTGGCGGATGTCGTTCTCGCTGCCCTTCTGCAGCGGCGTCCAGGCCGGCTGCGGCATGGTGCCGGTCCAGGCGTAGACGCTCTCGGCCACCAGCGGTTGCAGCGGCAGGTTGTACCAGCTGCGCGCATTGCGGTCGGTCCAGGTCGCGCCCGCGACGATCTCGTGCTCGCGCCCCCACCAGGTCAGCGGCAGGCTGACGTAGGCATCGAGGCTGTCCTGCCTTGTGTAAGTGGGGTAATCCCCGCCGTAAATGCTGTCCAGGCCCAAACCGGTGATCCGGTCCGGATAACCGTAGTAGCCGTACAGCACCGACTTCCAGTCGGTCTCGAAGCGCTGGTGCGAATACTCCACGTGCAGCTGCGCCCCGCCTTCGAAGCGATGGAGCAGCCCGGCGAACGCGTTGGTGGTATCGGCAACGCCGCGCGCCCAGCGCGGGGTGAACGAATCCGAGCGCGAGAAGCGGGTGCGCGTGCCATCGCTGAACCAGGCCGGCACGCCGCCCCAGGTGGTGCCACGGCCGTCGTTGCGCTGCTTGCTGACACCGGCGTAGCCATGGATGGCATCGCTGAAGTCCGCATCGACGATGCCGTACAGCAGGCCGGAGGTCTTGCTGTAGTAGTCGCGGAACGAATCCTTGTCCTCGTAGCTGGCCACCACGCGGCCGCGGACGTTGCCGGCCGCGTTCAACGGCGACTGCACATCGACGGTGCCGCGATAGCGATCCCAGCTGCCGGCCGAGAGGCTGGCGTTACCGGTGAACACGTCGCTGTCGGCATGCTTGCGCACCAGGTCGATGGACGCCGCCGGGCTGCCGGCGCCGGTGGTCAGGCCATTGGCGCCGCGGACGATTTCCACGCGGTCGTAGATGGCCAGGTTCTGCTGCACATCGCCGGCGTACTGGGTGGGGATGCCGTCGACCCGGTAATAGTCGATCTCGAAACCACGCGCGCTGATGTAGGTACGCTCGGTATCCCAGGTCGGCGAATTGAAGCCGGCAACCGCGTCGGTGACGTCCTGGAAGGTCTGCAGATCGCGATCGATGATCTGCTGCTGGCTGATCACCACCACCGACTGCGGCGTCTCGCGCAGCGACAACGCCAGCTTGGCCGAACTGCGCGCGAGGTCGGCGGTGTAGGAGTCGCTGCCTTCGGTGGCGTCGCCACGATGGCCCTCCACCTTGAGGCGATCCAGATCGACCGCCTCCTGGGGGGCGGACTGGGCGGCCACCAGAAGCGGCCAGGCGCAGGCGATGGCCAGCAGCGAACGGGACAGCGAACGTACGGAAACGACCTGCGCGGCGAGGCGCGCAGGGCAGCAGCGATGGGACATCGTCGAGAGCCTCGGGACCGGTGGGAGATGCCGTCGTGGACGGCAGCTGGCTGGGCATCGGGCCTTGTAGGCAAGGCGCCGCCGGTCGCTGGCTTCAGCGCGGAATGGTCCGCTCGCGTTAAAACGCTGTCAAGAATGCTTGCCGGCGCAACCGAGTCGCTCTTGGTATCAACGTGCGATCAAGGAAGCTCGGCACGCAGGCGGCGCGCGCGCAGCGCTTCCAGCACGCGCCGCAGGATCTCCACGTTGTGACCATGCGCGGCGCCCTCATGCAGCAGGACGATGGCGCCGGGCTTGAGGTCGGGGACGAGGCGCGCCAACACCTGGTCGGGCGTGCAGCGCACGCCGTCGAAGCCACGCGCGCTCCAGGCCACGCGGGTCAGGCCGTGGCGGGCGAGCACCGGCGCGATGAAGGGATTGGTGTGGCCGACCACCGAGCGGAACCAGCGCGGCGGCGCGCCGGCCAGCTCGGTCAGGCTGCGCTGGTTGGCGGCGATCTCGCGCTCGAGCGTGGCCGGCCCCAGCCGCCAGAACGCGGCCTGCGGATGGCTATCGCTGTGGTTGCCCAGGCCATGGCCGCGGCGGACGATCTCGCGCACCAGGTCGGGCCGGGCGCGGGCGCGCTCGCCGACGACGAAGAAGGTGGCCTTGGCGCCGTGGGCATCGAGCAGGTCCAGCATCGGCCGCGTGTCGTCGGAGGGGCCGTCGTCGATGGTCAGCCAGACCCGGGGCTGCGCACCTGACAGGCGCACCAGGGCCGGGCAGAACAGCTGCGAGCGCGGGTGGAAGGTGGACCACAGCACCGCGCCATGGCTGACCAGCAGCACGGCCAGGCCCAGCGGCCAGCCGACCAGCCACCACAGCGCCAGGGCGACTACTTGTGACAGCGCCAGCAGCCCCAACCTGAAGTAGGGCCTGGGCGTGGCGCGATGCTGCATTGCTTCGGGCTCCATCCCGCGCATCATGCCACGCGGGTAAAATTCCCCTCCTTTCTCGTCGTCCAAGCCGCCGGTAGCCCTCATGTCCCTCGATCCCGCCCTGCGTTCGCGCATCGATTCCCTGCTGCAGTCCAACCGCGTGGTGCTGTTCATGAAGGGCCAGCCGACCATGCCGCAGTGCGGCTTCTCGGCCAAGGCGGTCGGCGCGCTGTCCACGCTGGGCGTGGACTACGCCCACGTCAACGTGCTGGCCGACCAGGAGATCCGCGAGGGCATCAAGGTCTATGGCGACTGGCCGACGATCCCGCAGCTGTACGTCGATGGCGAGCTGGTCGGCGGCAGCGACATCATCGAGCAGATGACCAACTCCGGCGAACTGGCCGCGCTGCTGGGTGTGGCCGCGCCTGACCGCACGCCGCCGTCGATCACCGTGACCCCGGCCGCGGCCGAGATGCTGGCCAATGCCGTGGCCGACGCCGGCGGCAGCGCGGCGCTGGTGCTGTCCATCGACGCGCAGTTCCAGCCGAACTTCCAGCTGGGCCCGTTCGACGCCAACGCCATCGCCGCCGAATCCAATGGCGTGCGCATCCAGTTCGACCTGGCCAGCGCGCGCCGCGCCGAGGGCATCACCATCGACTGGGTCGACGACATCCGCGGCAAGGGCCTGGCCATCGACAACCCGAACGCGCCGCGCCCGGTCAATCAGCTCTCGGTGACCGAGGCCGCCGCCAAGGTCGCAGCCGGCGAGCTGCTGCTGGTGGATGTGCGCCCGGCCGATGAGCGCGCCATCGCCTCGGTCAACGTGCCGTTTAAGACCTTCGACGGCAACGGCCGTGCCGAGCTGGAGGCCCTGCCCAAGGACACGCAGCTCGCGTTCCTGTGCCACGCCGGCGGGCGCAGCCACCAGGCCGCCGAACAGTTCCGCGTGCTCGGCTTCTCCAACGTGCACAACGTGGCCGGCGGCATCGAGGCCTGGTCCAACGACGTCGATCCGAGCGTGCCGCGCTACTGATCCGTACGCGCGCATGGCCTACGCCACACGCCCCGCTTGGGGCGTGTTGTCGTTTGGGTGATCGATTCAAGGGAGCGGTCCTCGCCCCCTCCTGTAGAGCGGAGCTTGCTCCGCTGCGTTTCGGTCGGGTCGCGGGGAAGGCCCAGCGGAGCGAGCTCCGCTCTACAAGGCGTTTCGGTCGGATCATGGAAAAGGCCCAGCGGAGCGAGCTCCGCTCTACAAGGGGCCGCGACGTGATCGGGAGAGACTGTAGCTCGCAAGGCCCACAAGGCCACTCCCGAGACTAGAAGCCGCCGCCCGCATCCAGCCAGGCCTGCTCCTCGGGCGTGCTGGTGCGGCCCAGGGCCGCGTTGCGGTGCGGGAAGCGGCCGAAGCGCGCGATCACGGCCTGGTGCGCATGCGCGAACTCCAGGTGCTTGGCGTCGCCCAGCGACTTGAACAGCGCCACCGCCCGCGCCTGCAGCGCCGCGTTCTCGGCATGGCTGAAGGGCAGATAGAAGAACGGCCGCAGCGCCAGCTCGGTGGCCTGGTCATGGCCGGCATCGAGCGCGCGCGCGGCGTAGGCCAGGGCCAGGCCGTCGGTGGCGAAAGCGTGGCCGCTGTCGCGCCAGGCGTTGCGCGGAAACTGGTCCAGCAGCACCAGCAGCGCCAGCGCGCCTTCGGCGTTGTGCAGCCAGTCCTCATGCTCGCCGCGCGCGGCGGTGTGGTGATCGGCCAGGAACTGGGTGCGGAAGTTGGCGTCGAACGATTCGTTCTTCGCAAACCAGCGCTCCGGCCCGGCCTGGCGCCAGAACTCCACCACTTCCTGCTGCCGGCTCGGCTTGCGCTTCACCGGCATGCGCGGCGCCTCACCTGACCTGCCTCGCCTGCCTGCTTGCGCCTGGACATGCCGCCTGCCTCAACGGGATGGATGGACCGGCGAGCATAAGAAGCGGGGATGAACGGGACGTGCAAACCCGCCGCGCCCGCCCGGCTGGCTGACAAGGCCGTCATGCGTCGCCTGGCAGCCGCTGGGGTTCGACAACTGCGAAACGTCCTGCAATTTTGCCGTGACCGGATCGTCCACAATGCGCGCCGGGAGGGCGCCGCCACGGATCGACGTGACGCGCCGCAACATCATCAAGACCTGGCAACACGGCTCACGCCGGCTTTCGAAGGGGAAAGCGCATGCGGATCGGGATCGTGGTGGACTCGGCGTGCGATCTGCCCGCCGACTTCATCCGTCAACACAACCTCGTCGTCCTGCCGATCACGGTGCGCATCGGCGATGCCATCCTGGCCGACCATCGCGACGAGGAGGCCACGCTGGAGTTCCTGCGCACGCATGTGGCCGAGCGCGGCCATGAGGCTCAGACCACGCCGTTCTCGGTGGTGCAGATCCGCGACCTGTTCCTGCAGCGGCTGGCGATCGACTACGACCACGTGTTCTGCCTGACCATCTCGCGCCTGCGCAGCCAGATCCACGACAACGCGATGCAGGCGAGCTTCGCGATCCTCAACGACTACAAGCCGATCCGCCAGGCGGCCGGGCACACCTCGCCCTTCGCCCTGCGCGTGATCGACACGCTCAACGTGTTCGCAGGCCAGGGCGTGGCCGCGATCGAGGCCGTGCGCCTGCGCGATGCCGGCGAGAGCGTGGCCAGGATCCGCACCTCGCTGGAGGCGCTGGCCGAGAACACCTACGGCTACATGATTCCGCGCGATCTCTACTACCTGCGCGCCCGCGCCCGCACCAAGGGCGACCGCAGCGTCGGCCTGCTCAGCGCCGCCCTGGGCAGCGCGCTGGACATCAAGCCGGTGCTGCGAGCCTACCGCGGCGTGACTGAGCCGGTGGCCAAGCTCAAGGGCTTCGAGCCCTCGGCGCAGAAGCTGTTCGAATTCACCGGGCAGAAGGTGCGCGAGGGGCTGCTGACGCCGGTGGTCAACCTGGGCTATGGCGGCGAACTGGCCGAGCTGCACGCCCTGCCCGGCTATGCGCGCCTGCGGCAGACCTGCGAGGAACACGGGGTGCGGCTGTACGAGTCGGTGATGAGCCTGACCGGCATGGTCAACGTGGGCAAGGGCGCGCTGGGCGTGGGCTTCGCCGCGCCGCCGCACACCTTCTCGGCCTGAACACGGGGCGCTGACGCGCGCCGTCCTAGGCTGCGCCTCAATGCCATCGCGGAGGGAACACCCATGACGACCTATTACATCGCCCTGCCTGACCCCGACAAGGCGCGCGGCCCGGAGCCGGAATTCAGCTTCACCTCCAGCAGCGCCGAGGGCTATGCACAACAGCTGCAGGATGCGCTGCGCACCGACGTGCTGTTCGCCCGCTGGCGCGACGCGCAGGACGAGCCGGACCAGGTGCCGCCCTCGCTGGGCGCGGTCGATCCGGCCGCGCATGTGCAGGGCAAGATCGACGACCTACACATCGACCTGGTGGTGGACACCAGCCTGCCGAGCGAGGTGCTCAAGCATCGCCTGGGCCTGCTGGCCGGCAGCGGCTGGCGGCTGCACGACGTGCGCTGATGGGGCATCGCCAGGGCTGCGAGAGGCCGCGCCATGCGCGGCCTTTTTCTTTCTAAAAAACCGTCGTTCCCGCGAACGCGGGAACCCAGTGCCTTTAGCGCTTCATGCGAAAGCCACTGGATGGTCAGACATACGTCCGCCGAAAAGCACTTCCCGCTTTCGCGGGAACGACGGTTGAAGCATTGCCGACGGCGTTCACCGGACTGCATCCAGAGGCGCCGAGCGGCGTGAAGGCAGCCGCCACTTCAGGTTGACGCCCAGCGTGCCGAGGATGATCAGCGCCACGCCGAGCAGCTGCACGGCGTCCAGACGATGCCCGTAGAGCGCGTAGTCCAGCACCAGCGTCACCAGCGGATAGACGAAGGCGATCACCGCGATGGTCGCCACCGACAGGTGCCGGTAGGCCGAGTAGAACAGCACATACACGATGCCGCTGTGGACCACGCCCAGGCCGACCAGCCAGGCCCAGTGCATGCCCAAGTGCAGTGCGGTGCCGGAGGAGAAGCCCGCCAGCATCACCGAGCCGACGCAGCACTGGATGGTGACCACCGCGAACGGCCGCTGGCGCCCGACGCTGCGCGACATCAGCAGGGACGCACCGCATAGTACCGCGCCCAACAGGGTCAGCCCGATGCCGGCCAGGTATCCGGCATCGACATGCTGCAGCAGCCGCAGCGGATCGGCCGAACAGACCACGCCGACGAACGCCAGCGCGGTCCAGCCCCAGTCCGCCGGCCGCGTGCGCTCGCCCAGCAGCAGCGCCGCCAGGATCAGCATCACGAACGGGAAGAAGTGATAGACCAGCGTGGCCACGCCGATCGACGAGCGCGCCATGCCGGCGAACAGCGCCACCCAGTTGAGCACCAGCAGCACCCCGGAGATCACCGCGCCGCGCAGCAGCACGCCGTCGCGCAGCACGCCGCGCAGATGACCACGCGCGAGGCCCCAGGCCAGCAGGAACAGCGCGCCGAACAGGCAGCGGTAGAACACGGCGGTCACCGGGTCCTGCCCGCTCTCGTGCACGAACACACCGACCGAGCCGATCAGCACCTCGGCGATCAGCAGCTGCCACAGCGCGGTGCGCGACGCGGCGGGAGAAGAGGCAGGCGACATGACGGCGGCTTCGCGGCAGGAGGAGAGACGTCAGGCTAGGCCGGCCACGCGCGGCAATACAGATTCAGTTAACCTCGAATTTGACCAATACAGATCCGCCCCATGCTGCTCTACGAAACCATCGCCGACGGCCTGCGCCGGCAGATCGCCCAGGGCACGCTGCGCGCGGGCGAGCGCCTGCCGTCGGTGCGGCAGCTCGCGCAGGCACACCAGATCAGCGCGGCCACCGCCGTCCAGGCCTGCCTGCAGCTGGAGCGCGAAGGCCTGGTGCAGGCGCGCCCGCGTTCGGGCTATTTCGTCCATGCCGCGCCCTCCGCCCTGCCCGCGCTGCCGACGCCGCGCCGGCGCGCGCCCGGCGAGGTGGCCAACCCGGCGCTGCAGCGGCTGCTGGAGCTCCCGCAGCGCCCGGGCCTGTTCCCGCTGCACGCGGCGGTGGCCGACCATTCCCTGCTGCCGCAGGCGTCCCTGAGCGTCGCCCTCGCCCGCACCACGCGGCGGCGACCCACCGCCGCGCTGGAATACGCCCCGCCGCAGGGCGACCCGGCGCTGCGCCGGCAGATCGCGCTGCGCTACGAACAGACCGGCACGCCGATGCAGGCCGATGAGGTGGTGGTGACCGCCGGGGCGACCGAGGCGCTCAGCCTGGCCTTGCGCGTGGCCACCTCGCCCGGTGATGTGGTCCTGGTTGAGACGCCGACCTATTACGGCATCCTGCAGACGGTGGCCGCGCTGGGGTTGAAGGTGCTGGAAGTGCCCAACCGGCTCGGTCAGGGCATCGATGTGGCGCGGCTGGACCGTGTGCTGCAGCAGACCGCGGTGCGCGCGGCGATCCTGGTGCCCAACTTCAGCAACCCCAGCGGCAGCCTGACCTGCGATGCCGACAAGCAGGCGCTGCTGGCCAGCTGCGCGCGGCATGGCACCGTGGTGATCGAGGACGATGTGTACGGCGAGCTGGCCTGGTCCGGCCAGCGCCCGCTGCCGCTGCGCCACTGGGACACCGGCGGCAACGTCATCACCTGCGGCTCGTTCTCCAAGACGCTGGCGCCGGGGCTGCGCGTGGGCTGGCTGGCCGGCGCCGCCTGGACCGAGGCGCTGGGCCGGGCCAAGTATTTCTCCAGCTCCAGCAATGCCAGCCTGCCGCAGCTGGCGGTGGGCGATTACCTGGCGCGCCACGGGCTGGAGCGCCACCTGCGGCGCCTGCGGCGCGCCGTGGCCGACAACGGCCAGCGCATGCGCGATGCCGTCGCCCGCTACTGGCCCGCCGGCACCCGCTGCAGCGCGCCGGCCGGCGGGCTATCGCTGTGGCTGCAGCTGCCCGCCGGCGGCGACGGCCTGGCGCTGTTCGATGCCGCGCTGGCCGCCGGCATCGGCATCTCGCCCGGCGTGCTGTTCTCCAGCCGCGGCGATTACGGCGACTGCGTGCGCCTGAGCTGCGGCATGCCCTGGGATGCGCGCCTGGACCAGGCGATGCGCCAGCTCGGCAGGCTGGCGGCCAGGCAGACCGCTTCGGCGCGCTGAAGCAGGGGCGGCGAGGCCAGCCGAGCGCACGTCGGTCGCGACGCGTTGGCACGCATCCAGCCCGAACCCTGCGCTCACCCGCGCTGCAACCCGCCGCCGGAACGCAGCGTTGAACCGGCCGCGCCGCCATGTCCACGACATGACCACGCCGTCAGGCGCACGCTAGGCGTTCCTGACGCGACGCGCGTGCGGGGCGCCGACACTGCCGGCGCCCGCGCCCGCCACCGCGCCATTCGGTCCGTGTCCTGACGACGCGGGATCGCCAGGGCCCGCGGCCCGACGTCCACGCCTGCCACGCGCGAATCCGAAGTTTCCGTGGAGATGCGTGCATGCTCACCTTCGATAGCGGTCAGGCCCCCGTCCAGCGCCACGACGCGCTCTACGACAAGCTGGCCGCGCTGCTGCAAGCGGCGGACGTCAGGCTGGATGGCCACCGCCCCTGGGACCTGCGCCTGCTGCACCCGGACGTTCCGGCGCGCGTGTTCGCCCAGGGCAACCTGGGCCTGGGCGAGGCCTACATGGACGGTCACTGGGAATGCGACCGGCTGGACGAACTCTTCCACCGCGTGCTGCGCGCCGACCTGCCCCGCCAGGTCCGGCCGCTGCAGCTGCTGGGTCATCACCTGCGCGCCCGCCTGCTCAACCTGCAGACCGCACGCCGCGCCTGGCAGGTCGGCGAGGCGCACTACGATCTGGGCAACGACTTCTACGCGGCCATGCTCGACGCGCGCATGACCTACACCTGCGGCTACTGGGAGCACGCGCAGACGCTGGATGAGGCGCAGGAAGCCAAGCTCGACCTGGTCTGCCGCAAGCTGGGCCTGCAGCCAGGCATGCGCGTGCTGGACATCGGCTGCGGCTGGGGCAGCTTCATGGCCTATGCCGCGCAGCATTACGGCGTGGAATGCGTCGGGGTGACCATCTCGCGCGAACAGGCGGCCTGGGTCGAGCAGCGCTATCCGGATCTGCCGATCGAAGTGCGGCTGCAGGACTACCGCGATCTGGAGGGGCGCTTCGACCGCATCGCCAGCATCGGCATGTTCGAGCATGTCGGCCATCGCAACTACGCCACCTTCATGGAGGTGGCGGCGCGCTGCCTGGCGCCGGATGGCCTGTTCCTGCTGCACACCATCGGCAAGACCGTGGCCGGCGCGACCGATCCGTGGACGCATCGCTACATCTTCCCCAACGGCGAGATCCCGACGCTGCAGCAGATCGGCACCGCCTGCGAGGGCCGGTTCGTGATCGAGGACGTGCACAACTTCGGCGCCGACTACGATCGCACCCTGATGGCCTGGCATGCCAACTTCGCCCGCGCGTGGCCGCGCTTCGCCGAGGCGCTGGGCGAGCGCTTCGGCCGCATGTGGCGCTACTACCTGCTGTCCTGCGCCGGCGCCTTCCGCGCGCGCGACCTGCAGCTGTGGCAGCTGGTGCTGTCCGCGCGCGGCCTGGAGGGCGGCTACCGCCGCCCGTAGGCAAGCATGGTGATGCGTTGCCGACCGTCGCCTGGCTGCGCTAGGCTACGTGCGATTTTCGACAGGCTGACGCCTGCCGCGTAAGCGTTCACGTCAACCAACGCGCGCCCCGTCCCTCTCTCCGGACGCAGGTCGCGCGCGGGTTCGTTCTCGGGCACGACCGGCCACCGGCTTACATCCCGAGACCTGTCCATGCATGCACTTCCTTCCGACCGCGCGGCCACCTGGCGCCTGGCACGCCTGTGCCTGGCGACCTTCATCGCCTATCTGAGCATCGCCGTCCCGCTGCCGGTGCTGCCGGTGTTCGTCCGCGACACGCTGCAGCAGTCCAACCTGGTGGTCGGCTGCGTGATCGGCGTGCAGTTCGTCGCCACCGTGCTGACGCGCGGCCACGCCGGCCGCATCGCCGACACCCGCGGCCCGGCCCGGGCCATGCGCCGCGGCTGCCTGCTGCTGGCCGCGTCTGGCGCCACCTACCTGCTGGCCGCCGCATTGCCCGGCGCGGCCTTGCCCCTGCTGATCATCGGCAGGCTGGCGACCGGCATGGGCGAGAGCCTGCTGGTCACCGGCATGCTGGCCTGGGGCATCGGCACGGTCGGCCAGCCGCGCGCCGGACGGGTCATGACCTGGGTCGGACTGGCGATCTTCGCCTCGCTGGCCGTCGGCGCGCCGATCGGCGTGGCGATGGCGCAATCGTGGGGCTTCACCGCCGTGGCCGGCGCCTGCCTGCTGGTGCCGCTGCTGGCGTGGGCGATGACCGCCAGGGTGCCCGCGCCGCAACCGGTCGCCGGCGCGCGCCTGCCGCTGCGCGACGTGCTGGGCCGCATCGCGCTGCCGGCGGTGGGACTGGCGCTGCAGGGCGTGGGCTTCGCCTCCATCAGCACCTTCGCCGTGCTGTACTTCAATGACCAGCACTGGCGCGGGGCCGCGTGGGCGCTGAGCGCCTTCGGCGGCGGATTCGTCCTGTCGCGGCTGCTCCTGGCGCGCAGCATCGACCGCTTCGGCGGCGCGCGCGTGGCGGCGGTCTCGATGATTGGCGAGGGCGTCGGGCTGGCACTGCTTGCCTTGGCCACCACGCCTGCGCTCGCCTTGGCCGGCGCCTTCGTCGCCGGCATGGGCTGCTCGCTGGTGTTCCCGGCGCTGGGCGTGGTGGTGGTGCAGCGCGTGCCGGCGCAGATGCGCGCCACCGCGCTGGGCGGCTATGCGGCGTTCCAGGACATCGCCTATGCGATCACCGGGCCGCTGGCCGGCATCGTGGCCACGCACCTGGGCTATGCGGCGATCTTTGCGCTGGCCACGTTGTCTGCGACGTGCGGCGCGGGCGTGGCGATCGGCCTGGCCCTCCGCACGCGGAGGGCGCAGACCTGAGGCCGCACGCGCTCGTGCGGCCTCAGGCGCGCAGCGCGGCGGCGTGGAAGGCGATGTGCTCGCCGATGAAGCTGGCCATGAAGTAGTAGCTGTGGTCGTAACCGGGCTGCATCCGGAACGTGATCGGGTAGCCGACCTCGGCCGCAGCCTGTGCGAACAGCTGCGGCTTGAGCTGGCCTTCCAGGAACTCGTCGGCATCGCCCTGGTCGATCAGCAGCGGCAATCGCGGCGCCGAGGCCTTGACCAGCTCGGTGGCGTCGTAGGCCTTCCAGGCCTCACGGTCCTCGCCCAGGTAGGCGGCGAACGCCTTCTGTCCCCACGGCACCTGCGTCGGCGCGACGATCGGCGAGAACGCCGACACGCTGCGATAGCGCTGCGGATTGCGCAGGGCGATCGCCAGCGCGCCGTGGCCGCCCATCGAGTGCCCGAAGATCGAACGCGCGTCGCTCACCGGGAAGTTCGCCTCGATCAGCGCCGGCAACTCCTCCACGATGTAGTCGTCCATGCGGTAATGCGTCGCCCACGGCTGCTGGGTGGCGTTGACGTAGAAGCCCGCGCCCTTGCCCAGGTCGTAGCCCTCGGCATCGGCCACCTCCTCGCCGCGCGGACTGGTGTCCGGCGCGACGACGATCACCCCATGCTCGGCCGCGTAGCGCTGCGCGCCGGCCTTGGTGATGAAGTTCTGTTCGGTGCAGGTCAGGCCCGAGAGCCAGTACAGCACCGGCAGCTTCGCGCCGGCCTGCGCCTGCGGCGGCAGGTAGACGGCGAAGTTCATGTGGCAACCCAGCACCTGCGAGCTGTGCCGGTAGACGTCCTGCCAGCCGCCGAAGCAGGCGCGGTGTTCGATGCGTTCCATGGCGGCGGCTTCAGTAATGGATGACCGAGCGGATCGACTTGCCTTCGTGCATCAGGTGGAAGGCCTCGTTGATGTCGTCCAGCGGCATGGTGTGGGTCACGAACGGCGCCAGCTGGATCTCGCCCTTCATCGCGTCCTCGACCATGCCCGGCAGCTGCGTGCGGCCCTTGACCCCGCCGAAGGCGGTGCCCAGCCACTTGCGTCCGGTGACCAGCTGGAACGGCCGCGTGCTGATCTCCTGGCCCGCGCCGGCCACGCCGATGATCACGCTCTGGCCCCAGCCGCGGTGCGCGCATTCCAGCGCCGCGCGCATCACGTTGACGTTGCCGATGCACTCGAAGGAATGGTCCACGCCCCAGCCGGTCATCTCCACGATCACCTGCTGGATCGGCTTGTCATAGTCCTTCGGGTTGACGCAGTCGGTGGCGCCGAACTCGCGCGCCAGCTCGAATTTGGACGGGTTGGTGTCCACCGCGATGATGCGTCCGGCCTTGGCCTGGCGCGCGCCCTGGATCACCGCCAGGCCGATGCCGCCGAGCCCGAACACCGCGACCGAATCGCCCTCGGCCACCTTAGCCGTGTTGTGCACGGCGCCGATGCCGGTGGTGACGCCGCAGCCGAGCAGGCACACGTGCTCCGGGTTGGCCTCCGGATTGACCTTGGCCAGCGAGACCTCGGCCACCACGGTGTACTCGCTGAAGGTCGAGCAGCCCATGTAGTGATAGATCGGCTGCCCCTCGTAGCTGAAGCGGCTGGTGCCGTCGGGCATCACGCCCTTGCCCTGGGTGGCGCGCACGGACACGCACAGGTTGGTCTTGCCGCTCTTGCAGAACAGGCACTGGCCGCACTCGGCGGTGTACAGCGGGATCACGTGGTCGCCCGGCGCCACGCTGGTCACGCCCTCGCCGACCTCGACCACGATGCCGGCGCCTTCGTGGCCGAGCACCGCCGGGAACAGCCCTTCCGGGTCGTCGCCGCTGAGGGTGAAGGCGTCGGTGTGGCACACGCCGGTGTGGGTGATCTTTACCAGCACTTCGCCGGCCTTGGGCGGGGCGACATCGATCTCGACGATCTTCAGCGGCTGGCCGGGACCGAATGCGACGGCGGCACGGGATTTCATGGTGGAAGTCTCCTTAAGCACTAAGAAAAAACGAAGCGGGGCGCGGCGCGCCCGGCTTACTTGAGGTACGAGCGCACCAGGCCGGTCATCTCGGCCACGCGCGCCTCGCGCTGGATGTCGTCATCGGCCGGCTGGCCGAAGGTCTCGCGGATATGGGCTTCCATGACCTCGGACATCAGGCCGTTGACCGCGCCGCGGATGGCCGCGATCTGCTGCAGCACCGGGCCACAGTCGGCGCCAGCCTCCAGCGCGCGCTCCAGCGCCTCGGTCTGGCCGCGGATGCGGCGCAGGCGGCTGAGCACGCGCTTCTTTTCCGTCACCGAATGCGGCATGGCGGCCCCTCGCGGATACTGGGGGATAGTATCCAGAGCCGCACCCGGACATGCAAGCCCGCGTCCGCGCACGCGCCGGCATGTGCGCGACACATGCCGGGCGATGACGCGGCGGGAGGGACGGCTTTCAGGGACCGCAGCGGGGCGGAGACTGGCCGGAAACGCCCAGGCAGCGGGCGCTGGACCACCGCCGGCTGAACGCGACCCGGGACGTGGCGGCGGATGGCACGACTGACAAACGCGACCTAAACTGGCGCAGTATTCAAGCGCTCATGAACGCCATCCTTGCCGATATGGACCCCGAATTCCGCATCCTGGTTGTCGACGACGATCCGGACCTGCGCCGTCTCACCGTCGATTTCCTGATCGGCCACGGTTATCTGGTGGACGAGGCCGACAGCGCCAAGGAGATGTGGGAGACGCTGGAATCCGGGCGCCCCGACCTGATCATCCTGGACGTGATGATGCCCGGCGAGGATGGCCTGAGCGTGGCGCGCCGGCTCAACACCGGCAACGGTCCGGCGGTGCTGATGCTCAGCGCGCTGGGCAACGACACCGACCGCATCGTCGGGCTGGAGGTCGGCGCCGACGACTACCTGGCCAAGCCCTGCAACCCGCGCGAGCTGCTGGCCCGCGTGCGCGCCCTGCTGCGCCGGCAGAAGGCGTTCGGCTCGGCGCCTGAAACGCGCGGCAGCCAGTACGAATTCGGCGGCTGGCGCCTGGACGCGGTGCGCCGCGACCTGCGCGATCCCAGCGGCACCTACATCACCCTGTCCGACGGCGAGTTCTCGCTGCTGCGCACCTTCGTCGAACATCCCCAGCGCGTGCTCAGCCGCGACCAGTTGCTGGACATGGCGCGCGGCCGCGGCACCGAGGTGTTCGACCGCGCCATCGACAGCCAGGTCAGCCGCCTGCGTCGCAAGATCAACGGCCGCGGCCACGCCGAGCTGATCCGCACGGTGCGCAACGAAGGCTACATGCTGCTGCCGGCGGTCACGCGCCTGTGAGGCCAGCGGCCGGAGGCCGCTCCGGCCGCTCGATCTTCTCCCGGACCTTCCTGCTGCTTGCGGCAGCGCTGGTGCTGGCCCAGTGCATCGGTCTGGCGGTGCTGTTCCTGCGCACGCCGGTCTACAACCCGCCGGTACAGCTGCCCGAACTGGTGGCGCTGCTGTCCACGCGCATGCCGGCCAGCAGTCCCAATGTCTCGGTCACCGACGAGCGCGAGGCGCCGGTGCCGTCGGCCGGCATGAACCGCGAAGACCCCTTCATGCGCCGCGTGCTGGCCGGCTGGCTGCGCCAGGATCTGAATCAGATCCGCGTCTACCGCCCCCACCACGACGTGGCCCGCGGCGAACAGGAGCGCCTGAACGACGGGATGGTGCCGCTGTCGATGGGCCAGGAGCCGGCGTGGATGCGCCGGCGCGGGGTGGCGACGATTCCGGGCATGACCTCCGGGCCCTTCGTCCCGTCCCTGCCGCCGCAGGCCATCCCCCAGGACATCGCCGCGCCGGAGGCCGGCCAGAGCTCCCAAGGCAATGCCTTCGCCCGGCAACGCGAGACCCCGCTGGTGCTGCGCTTCGGCGCCGGGCTGGAGAACGGCTTCATCGCCGCGGCCCAACAGGACGACGGCCACTGGCGCGTGGTGCGCTACGCCGGGCGCACGCTGTCCACCGCCTTCAAGCTGCAGCTGCTGGCGCTGTTCTCGTTCGGCCTGCTGCTGATGCTGCCGCTGGCCTGGTGGTTCTCGCGCGCGCTGTCCAAGCCGATCCGCGATTTCGCCGCCGCCGCCGACCGCCTGGGCCGCGACCCGGACGCGCCACCGCTGGAACGGCGCGGCCCGGCCGAGATCCTGCAGGCCACCGATTCGTTCAACGCCATGCAGGCGCGCCTGAGCCGCATGGTCGCCGAGCGCACCCACATGGTCGGCGCGATCGCCCACGACCTGCGCACGCCACTGGCGCGCCTGGCCTTCCGCCTGGACGACATCGACTCGCCGCTGCGCGAACGCGCCGCCGCCGACATCGATGAGATGAAGCACATGATCAGCGTCGCGCTGGAGTTCCTGCGCGACCAGTCCTTCCGCGGCCCACGCGAGCGGCTGGATTTCCGCGACCTGGTCGAGAGCGTGGTCGACGACGCGGCCGACATCGGCCAGGACGTGACCCTGACGGCGGACAGCCAGCGGGTGATGATCGACGCCGATCCGCTGGCGCTGCGGCGCGTGGTCGGCAACCTGATCGGCAACGCGGTCAAGTACGGCACCCGCGCGCGGGTCAAGGTCCGCGCCATCGACGGCCACGCCCTGCTGGAGATCGAGGACGATGGGCCGGGCATCGACCTGGCGCTGGGCGACAAGCTGTTCATGCCGTTCTTCCGCGGCGAGAACTCGCGCAACAAGGAGACCGGCGGCATCGGCCTGGGCCTGGCCTCGGCCCGCGCGATCGTGCTGCGCCACGGCGGCGAGATCGGCCTGGCCAACCTGGACCAAGGCGGCCTACAAGCCTGGGTGACGCTGCCGCGCGCGCGCGACGACGCGTAGCGCGATCGGCTTCGAGGCGCGTGCGGAGCCGCGCCTAGCTCGCCCCACCCGAGCGGGATCGCATTGATCCGCGGCTGACACCTCCGCGTCGTTCCCGCGAAAGCGGGAATCCAGAGACTGCCGCGCGCAGTTAAAGGCACTGGATTCCCGCGTTCGAGGGAATCACGGATCTTGTTGGCGCCGGTTGGCGCTCAGCGGTAGGCGAACTCGCGGAAGACCGGGTCCACGCTACGGCCCCATGCGCCCTCGTAAAGCGCCAGCTTGGCGTCGGCCGCGCTCACGCCCGAATCGACGATGGCATGCAGCGGATCGAGGAAGCCGGTCTCGTCGCGACCCGCGTGCAGGCGGGCGCGCCGCGCCAGGCCGGCGTGGGCGATCTCCAGCGCGCGCCGCGCCAGATCGCGCACGCTGCCGCCGCGGAACGGCAGGCGCAGGCCATGCCGCGGTACGCCGTCGCGCAGGGCGTGGCGCTCTTCGCCGGTGAAGTCGCGCACCAGGTCCCAGGCCGCATCCAGCGCCGCATCGTCGTACAGCAGGCCCACCCAGAAGGCCGGCAACGCGGCCAGACGATCGGGCGTACCGGCATCGGCGCCGCGCATCTCCAGGTACTTCTTCATGCGCACCTCCGGGAAGGCGGTGGTCATGTGATCGGACCAGTCGCGCAGCGTGGGCAGCTCACCGGGCAGCACGGGCAGCCGGCCCTTGAGGAAGTCGCGGAAGCTCTGGCCGGAGGCGTCGTGGTAGATGCCGTCGCGGTAGGAGAAGTACATCGGCACGTCGAGCAGGTAGTCGACATAGCGCTCGAAGCCGAAGCCGTCCTCGAACACGAAATCCAGCATGCCGGTGCGGTCGCCATCGGTATCGGTCCAGATGTGCGAACGGTAGCTCTGGTAGCCGTTGGGCGCGCCGTCGGTGAACGGCGAGTCGGCGAACAGCGCCGTGGCGATCGGCTGCAGCGCCAGCGACACGCGGAACTTCTTGACCATGTCCGCCTCGCTGCCGTAGTCCAGATTGACCTGGACGGTGCAGGTGCGCGTCATCATGTCCAGGCCGAGCTTGCCGACCTTGGGCATGTAGGACTTCATGATCTGGTAGCGGCCCTTGGGCATCCACGGCATGTCCGCGCGCGTCCACTTGGGCTGGAAGCCCATGCCCAAAAAGCCCAGGCGCAGCTCGTCGGCGACCTGGCGCACTTCGTCCAGGTGAACGGTCAGCTCGTCGCCGGTTTCATGGAGCGTCTCCAGCGCCGCGCCCGAGAGCTCGAGCTGACCGGCCGGCTCCAGCGTGACCGAGGCGCCGTCGCGCAGCAGCGCGATGGTGCGGCCGTCCTCCTGCACCGGCTGCCAGCCGAAGCGCGTCAGCCCGACCAGCAGCGCCTCGATGCCGCGCTCGCCCTCGAAGGTGGGTGGGCGCAGATCGTCGGTGCGGAAGCCGAACTTCTCGTGCTCGGTGCCGATGCGCCACGCCTCGCGCGGCCGCGCCCCGGACGCGGCGTAATCGACCAGCTGCGACAGCGTGGTGATCGGGGTATCGGCAACGTGGCTGGGACTGGACAAGGGCGACTCGCAACGAAGAGGGGGGCGATCTGGCGCCGCGGGGGGGACCAGCACAACGGCCGCATGATACCGGGCGATCCCCGCCGCATCGTCGACGCTGGCGTCTCTTGAGCTTTCTGTTGCTGAGCACCCGATCGACTCAGCGGGCATGTGCGACGAGGCTCCACTGGAATCGGTCTGCGCGCGGCACTCGCATGCGGGACTCCTTGACGGCAATCCATGCCAGACACTGGCAGCCTCGACCAACGCACCCGCTCGCGTTAGCCGATACGACATCGATCGGCATCTACTCCGCCACGCAGCGCGGCCCATCCTGCGTAGTCGATCGACCTGCTCTCAGGAACGCACACGCATCGATCGCCCCTGCGCGAGCGCATCGCATTCGCGCCAGGCCTCGCAGTTCGCGCTGGGCGGTCGTGCTTGGCTAGGCTGTGGGCTCCCGATCGCCGGTCATCGCCCATGCGCAAGTTCCACGCCGAAGTCCACCGCAGCAACCGCACCGGCTGGCTGCGCGCCGCCGTGCTCGGCGCCAACGACGGCATCGTCTCCGTCGCCGGGCTGATGGTCGGCGTGGCCGCCAGCGGCGCCGGCCAGGGCGTGCTGGTCGCCACCGGCGTGGCCGGGCTGGTGGCCGGAGCGATGTCGATGGCGGCAGGGGAATACGTGTCGGTCAGCTCGCAGGCCGACACCGAGCGCGCGGACCTCAGGCTGGAGAAGCGCGAGCTGGCCGAAGACCCGCACAACGAGCTGATCGAGCTGGCCGGCATCTACGAGCAGCGCGGCCTGGAGCCCGCGCTGGCGCGTCAGGTGGCCGAGCAGCTGACCGCGCACGACGCCCTGGCCGCCCACGCCCGCGACGAGCTGGGCATCACCGAGGCCCTGCGCGCGCGGCCGGTGCAGGCGGCGCTGGCCTCGGCGGCGGCGTTCTCCACCGGCGCGGTGCTGCCGCTGCTGGCGGCGGTGCTGTTCCCGGCGCAGGCGCGGCTGGCGGTGATCGTGGCCACGCTGCTGGCGCTGCTGGCATCCGGCGCGCTGGCCGCGCGCGCCGGCGGTGCGTCGACGCTGCGCGGGGCGCTGCGGGTCACCTTCTGGGGCGCGCTGGCGATGGCGGCGGCGGATCTGGTGGGGCGCGCGTTCGATGTGTCGCCATCAGGGTTGGGCGGCTGACCATCACCCGTCGCTCCCACCAAAGCGGGAATCCAGTGCCCTGGTTTGGCGCTTGAACGTCCATGGGTTCCCGCCTTCGCGGGAACGACGGCAGGGAGGTTTTGCTACTGGTGCGACGCGCGCCTTGAATCCATCCGCTCGCCGAAGTTCAGTTCTAGCCCGCACGATGAGTTCAAATCTCGTCATCCCCGCGAACGCGGGGATCCAGGGACTTCGGTGCAGGTCGAGCAACGTCCATGGGTTCCCGCGTGCGCGGGAACGACGGTAGAGGGTTTGTCGCGGCGCTTACTCGGCCGCGACGGCCGGCGCGGCCGCCGGCATCAGGTCCAGCCAGGTCTGCACCACGGTGCGTGCCTGGTCCACGCCCTGCTTGGACTCGGAAGAGAACACCTGCACCCCGACGCTGTCGCCGAACGCCGAGGACAGCTCCTTGCGCACCGCGGCCAGGGTCTGCGACTGCTGGCCGCGGCCGAGCTTGTCGCCCTTGGTCAGCAGCACATGCGCCGGCAGGCTGCGCTGCACGGCATAGCCCAGCATCTGCCGGTCGTAGTCCTTGAGCGGATGGCGGATGTCCATCACCACCACCAGCCCGCGCAGGGACTGGCGGGTGGCGAAGTACTGGTCGATGAAGGCCTGCCAGTGCGCCTGCAGGTCCATCGGCACCTTGGCGTAGCCGTAGCCGGGCAGGTCGACCAGGCAGCGCTGCGGCCGGACCTCGAAGAACACCAGCTGCTGGGTCCGGCCCGGCGTCTTGGAGACCCGCGCCAGCGCGTTGTGGCCGGCCAGGGCGTTGAGGGCGCTGGACTTGCCGGCATTGGAACGCCCGGCGAAGGCCACCTCCAGTCCGTCGTCGGCAGGCAGCTGGCGGGCGTTGTGCGCGGACAGCAGGTAGCGCGCGGCGTTGAGATAGTTGGAGACGGCCATGGGCATAGGATCGCACGGCCGTCGCGCGGCACGGCGGCCATGTTGCAGCGCGCCATCTTTTCCGCACATCTGCCCGGCATCTGCGCGCAATTGGCGCACTGCGCGCACCGGACGCGCACTCGCATTGACCGTCCGAGCGGGCCATGACGATAATCGGCCGGCTTCGCGCGGCCCCGAGCCTTGCGGTGCCCGAACCATTGGGAATCACGGAGCTCCAGCTATGCGCCACGCTCGTGTCTTGGGACTGTCCAGCCTTGCCATCGTCGCCGTCGCGGCCGCCGCCTACGCGCAGACCAGCGTGACGCCGCTGCCGGACAACACCCCGGTGCAGGCCCAGCCGCTGGAGATCGACCTGACCAAGACCCACTGGGGCGATGCCAAAGCCGGCCAGAGCAAGGCCGGCACCTGCGCGGCCTGCCACGGTGCCGACGGCAACCCGGCCGCGCCGATCTATCCGCGCCTGGCCGGCCAGAGCGAGCGCTACATCGCCCAGCAGCTGGCGCTGTTCGCCACCGGCCAGCGCACCAGCGGCATGGCCGCGGTGATGATCCCCTTCGCCCAGAGCCTGAGCCCGCAGGACATGCGCGATGTCGGCGCCTACTTCGCCACGCAGAAGGCCGGCGCAGGCGTGGCCGACGACACCCCGATCACCGAGGGCCCGTACAAGGGGCTGAAGTTCTACCAGGTCGGCGAGCAGCTGTTCCGTGGCGGCGATGCCGCGCGCGGCATCCCGGCCTGCATGGCCTGCCACGGGCCCAGCGGCGCCGGCAACCCGGGCCCGCCGTATCCGCATGTCGGCGGCCAGCCGCAGGACTACTTGGTACGACGCCTGCAGGAGTACCAGGCCGGCACGACCGCCTACAAGGATCCGGCCCACTTCCAGATCATGGCCCAGGTCGCCAAGCCGCTGACCGATCAGGAGATCCAGTCGCTGGGCAGCTACATCCAGGGCCTGCACGAGAGCGCCGCCGATGCGGCCGCGGCGCCCTCGGCCAGCGCCTCGGCGCCGGCGCCCGTCGCGCCTGCGGAACCAACCGGGCAGTCCTGAGGTCCAAGCGGCGCACCGCGCCGGCGGCCACGGCGTCATCCCCGTCACCCACGACGCCGGCCCTGCATGGCCGGCGTCGTGCGTTTTGCCGGACAATCCCCCTCCCCACCCTCCCGACCGGAAGGAGCTTTCCCCGCATGAAGCTGCGCTTGTTCGTCCTCGCCCTGCTCGCCCTGTTGCCGCTGACGGCCTGCGCGTCCTCCAATGCCCCGGTGGAGGGCGAGGACTACGACGTCATCGCCGACGGCCAGCCCTTCGCCCCGCTCACAGGCCAGCAAAAGGTCGAGGTGGTCGAGGTGTTCGGCTATGTCTGCATCCACTGCGCGCATTTCGAGCCGCAGTTCGAGGCCTGGCAGAAGCGGCAACCGGCCAGCGTTCGGGTGACCTCGGTGCCGGCGGCATTCGGCGGCTACTGGATCCCCTACGCCAAGGCGTTCTACGCCGCCCAGCAGCTGGGCGTGCTCAAGCAGAGCCACGCGGCGGTGTTCAAGGCCTTGCACGACAGCCATGAGCTGCCGATCCAGAACGCCAGCGACCAGGAGATCGCCGGGTTCTACGCGCGCTTCGGGCCCGACCCGGACAAGTTCGCCGCGGCCATGGAATCGCCGCAGGTCGCCGCGCAGCTGGAGAAGGCGCGCGCCTTCGGCATGGCCAGCGGCATCCGCGGCACGCCGACCCTGGTGATCAACGGCAAGTACCGCATCACCACGGTCGACCCGGACGACGTGCTGAAGGTCGCCGACTTCCTGATCAAGCGCGAACTGGCCGCCGCCAAGTAACGCGCACATCCCTTCTTTACGTGCGCGGCGGCACCATGCCCCGCGCGCCCACCCGCTTCTTCGCCTGCTGCTATGGAGTCGCACCGACCATGAAGACCCGTTTCGCCCTGGCCCTGGTGGCCCTGTTGCCCGTGCTGGCCGCCTGTTCCAAGGAGGACGCCTCCGCGGCGACCGCCGCGAGCACGCCCGCCGCTTCCAACCCGGCCGCCTCCGCGCCAGCCGCCCCGGCTGCGACCGACACCAGCGCCCCCGCCGCCAGCGCGCCAGCCGAGGCCGCCGCCCCCGATGCGCCCAACAACAATCCGATCGTGCCGCCGCAGGGCCCGGCGCCGGTGGAAGGTACCGACTACTCGGTGATCGCCGACGGCCAGCCCTTCGAGCCCGCCGACGGCAAGATCGAGGTGGTCGAGGCGTTCAACTACATCTGCCCGGCGTGCGCGCAGTTCGAGCCGGGCTTCAACCAGTGGAAGGCCAAGCAGCCGGCCGACGTGAAGGTGGTCTACGTGCCGGCGCAGTTCCGTCCGGACTTCCGCGAATACGCCAAGGTCTACTACGCCGCGCAGGCGCTGGGCATCGAGAAGAAGAGCCACGACGCGATGTTCAAGGCGATCCACGTCGACCACGCGCTGCCGGGCGAAGGCGAGCCTTTCGACGCGGACAAGGTGGCCCAGTGGTACACCCCAGTACGGCGTCACCGCCGAGCAGTTCAAGCAGGCCATGGGCAGCTTCGCGGTGGCCGGCAAGCTGAGCAAGGCCAACCAGTTCCTGATGCGCGCCCAGATCGGCGGCACGCCGTCGCTGATCGTGGGCGGCAAGTACCTGGTTAAGGGCCGCTCGATGGCCGACATGCTGCGCATCACCGACCACCTGATCGCCAAAGAGCGCCAGGCCGCCAAGTAAGCCGATGACCGAAGTCTCCCCCGATGCACGCCGGCTGCGGATGTTGAGCGCCAACATCCAGGCCGGCTCCAGCACCCGCCGCTACAGCGACTACTTCACCCGCAGCTGGTCGCACGCGCTGCCGGTGGGCGCCAAGCGCAGCAGCCTGGACGCCATCGCCGACCTGGCCGGAGGCCATGACATCGTCGGGCTGCAGGAGGCCGACCCCGGCAGCCTGCGCTCCGGATTCACCAACCAGACCCACTACCTGGCCCAGCGCGCCGGCTTCCAGTACTGGAGCCACCAGCCCAACCGCAACGTGGCGCGCGTGGCCGGCAGCGCCAACGGACTGCTGAGCCGGCTCGAGCCGGTCAAGGTGGCCATGCATCCGCTGCCCGGGCGCATCGCCGGGCGCGGCGTGCTGCTGGCGCATTTCGGCAGCGGCGAGGAAGGCCTGGTGGTGGCGGTGGCGCATCTGTCGCTGGGCAACGGCTCGCGCCGCCAGCAGCTGGGCTATATCGCCGAGCTGCTGGCCCCGCATCCGCATGCAGTGCTGATGGGCGACTTCAACTGCGTGCCGACGGTTCCGGAAATGGATCTGCTGTACGAGCGCACGCATCTGCGTCCGCCGAGCTTCTGCGTGCCGACCTTCCCCAGCTGGAAGCCGGCGCGCGCGATCGACCACATCCTGGTCACCGACCAGCTGGCCCATGCCAATGCGCGGGCCGTGCCGGCGGCCTTCTCGGATCACCTGGCGCTGGCGCTGGACATTGACGTCCCCGCGCAGGCGCTGCGGCAGTAGGGCTTCTGAATATCCCCCGGGCGGCCCGCCTGTAGAGCGGAGCTTGCTCCGCTGCTCTTCGGCCAGATCATAGGGAAAGCCCCATCGGAGCAAGCTCGGCCGCGCTTCGTTCGGTGTGTGGGGAAGGCCGCAGCGGAGCAAGCTCCGCTCTACAGGTGGGGAGGCGCCGTTGGCGCTCCTTCCAAACCCACACCCACCGCGGAAATCCGATTCATGCACGCCTGATTATCATCACGCGCATGATGCGATCGCTCCTGCTGTTGGCCGTTACCTCGCTGTGCCTCTGCGCGCCCGCCGCCGCGCAGGACCTGGATGCACAGCGCCCGCTGGTCCGCGCCGCGCTGGAGGCCGCCGACCGCGGCCAGCCCAGCGATGCGCTGACCAACCCGGCCTTGGCCAGCAGCCCGGTGCGCGGCTGGATCGAGTTCGCCCAGCTTAAGCGCGACATCGACACGCTCGACCCCGCGCGCGCGCAGGACTTCCTGCGCCGCTACAGCGGCCAGCCCGTGGCCAACGCCCTGCGCAGCGCCTGGCTGCCGTCGCTGGCGCGACGCAAGGACTGGCCCACGCTGCTGGCCAACTGGCAGCCCACCGACAACCCCGGCCTGCGCTGCGCGCGGCTGCAGGCGCTGTGGGTACAG
Source organism: Pseudoxanthomonas sp. UC19_8 (assembly GCF_042700505.1). NCBI lineage: Bacteria > Pseudomonadati > Pseudomonadota > Gammaproteobacteria > Lysobacterales > Lysobacteraceae > Pseudoxanthomonas > Pseudoxanthomonas sp. UC19_8. The sequence goes on along the minus strand of NZ_CP170559.1, from coordinate 4,243,295 downwards.
GGCCGCACCGATGCGGCCTGGGTGAGCGAGGCCCAGGCGCTGTGGCGCGGGGCCAGCAAGTCCCTGCCCGACGGCTGCGACCCGGTGTTCTCCGCGCTGGCCACGCAGGGCCAGCTCAGCGATGCGCTGCGCTGGGAGCGCATCGACGCGGCGGCGGCCGCGGGCCAGACGGGCGTGATGCGCGCGGCGGCCAACGGCATGAGCGCCGGCGCGCGCAGCCAGGTGCTGGCGTATGCGAGCTTTCTCGATGCGCCGGGCCCCCAGGGCCTGCGCCTGGGAACCGTCCGACCGCGCCCGCGCCATGGCCACCGACGGCCTGGAACTGCTCGCGCGCAAGGACCCCGACGCGGCCGAAGGCCTGCTGCCGCAGTACGTGCAGGCCCTGGGACTGAGCGAGACCCAGCGCGGCCAGGTGCTCTACCAGATCGCGCTGTGGACGGTGGCCTCCTACCTGCCCGACTCGGCGCGCCGCCTGGCCGCCGTGCCCGCCGCCGCCTACGACGAGCGCCTGCACGAATGGCAGGCGCGCGAGGCCATGGCCCGCGGCGACTGGCCCGCGGCGCTGCAGGCCATCCGCGCCATGCCGGCCGGGCAGCGCGGCGATGCGCGCTGGCAGTGGTTCGAAGCGCGCATGCTCGACAAGACCGGCCAGCCCGGCGCGGCCAGGGCGCTTTACGCGCAGGCCGCCCGCACCAGCACCTTCCACGGCTTCCTGGCCGCCGACGTGCTCGACCAGCCCTATGCGCTGTGCCCGCGCGAGCCGCGCGACAGCGCGCAGGCGCAGGCGGCCGTGGCGCTCGACCCCGCGCTCGTGCGCGCGATGGAGCTGTGGAAGCTGGACCGCGCCGCCTGGGCCACCGCCGAATGGAACGACGCGCTGAGCCGCTTCAACGACGATCAGCGGCGCATCGCGGTGGAAGTGGCGCAGCGCAACGGCTGGTTCGACCGCGCGGTGTTCGCCCTGGGCAAGAAGCCGGAGGAGATGCAGCTCTACCGCCTGCGCTTCCCGCTGCACCACGACGCCACCATCCGCACCCAGTCCCAGCGCAATGCGGTCGATCCGGCCTGGGTGGCCGCCGAGATCCGCGCCGAGAGCGTGTTCAATCCCAACGCCCGCTCGCCGGCCAACGCCCTGGGCCTGATGCAGGTGGTGCCGGGCACCGCCGCCGAGGTGGCGCGGCGCAACGGCATCGCCTACGGCGGCGCGCAGAGCCTGTACGACGCCGACACTAATATCGCCATCGGCGCGGCTTACCTGCGCGAGCTGCTGGGCAAGTACGGCACGCCCTACGTCACCATCGCCGCCTACAACGCGGGCCCGACACCGACCGCGCGCTGGCAATCGCAGCGGCCCGGCTTCGACCCTGACATCTGGATCGAAACGATCAGCTACAAGGAGACCCGCGAGTACGTGGCCCGCGTGCTGGCCTTCAGCGTGATCTACGACTGGCGCCTGGGCGGCGACGCGCTGTCGCTGGACGAACGCATGCAGGGCCGGCTGGATGGCAAGCGCAAGCGCTTCGCGTGCGGCGCGCAAACAGGAGCGAGTGAAGAGGAGTGAGAAGTGAGCGAAGACAAGGCATGCTGGCATCCTGGTTCGCCTGAAGCCCCTGCCCGCTCCACTCACTTCTCACTCCTCTGCACGCACTCCTGGGTTCATGAAGACCTATCTCGTCGGCGGCGCGGTCCGCGATGCCCTGCTTGGTCTGCCACCGGGCGATCGCGACTGGGTCGTGGTCGGCGCCACGCAGGCGCAGATGGAGGCGCAGGGTTTCCGCGCGGTGGGGCGCGATTTCCCGGTGTTCCTGCATCCGGACACGCAGGAGGAGTACGCGCTGGCGCGGACCGAGCGCAAGTCCGGACGCGGCTATCGCGGCTTCGTGGTCGACGCCGACCCGGGCGTGACGCTGGAGGAAGACCTGGGCCGGCGCGACTTCACCCTCAACGCGATCGCGCGCGATGCCAACGGCGCCCTGGTCGATCCGTATCACGGCGTGGACGATATCGAGGCGCGCGTGCTGCGCCACGTCGGCCCGGCCTTCGTCGAGGATCCTCTGCGCGTGCTGCGCGCGGCGCGCTTCATGGCGCGCCTGGCGCCGCTGGGCTTCCGCGTCGCGCCCGAGACCCTGGCGCTGATGCGGCAGGTCGCCGACAGCGGCGAACTGGACGCGCTGGTGCCCGAGCGCGTCTGGCAGGAGCTGCGCAAGGCGCTGGCCTCGCCGCGCCCCAGCGCCTTCCTGCGCACCTTGCACGAGGCCGGCGCGCTGGCGCATGTGCTGCCGGAAGTGGACGCGCTGTACGGCGTGCCGCAGCGCGCCGAGTTCCATCCCGAAGTCGATACCGGCGTGCACCAGGAACTGGTCAGCGACATGGCCGCGCGACTGGCGCCGGGCGATGAGGTGATCGGCTACGCCGCGCTCACCCACGACCTGGGCAAGGCGCTGACGTCGGCGGACGTGCTGCCGCGCCACATCGGTCACGAGCAGGCCGGCATCAAGCCGCTGCTGGCGCTGTCGGCGCGGCTGAAGGTGCCGACCGAACACCGCGAGCTGGCGGTGATGGCCTGCCGCGAGCATCTCAACGTGCACCGCATCGACGAGCTGCGCGATGCCACCGTGCACGATCTGCTGGCGCGCTGCGACGGCTTCCGCAAGCCTGCGCGCATCGCTCAACTGGCCCTGGTCTGCGAATGCGACAAGCGCGGACGGGCCGGCAGCGCCGAGGACGCCTATCCGCAGGGCGAAACGCTCAAGCGCCTGCATGCGGCGGCCTGCGCGGTGAGCGCGCGCGATGTGGCCACCGAGGGCCTCAAAGGCCTGCAGATCGGCGAGGCCGTGCGCAAGGTGCGCATCGCGGCGATCGGCGCCGCGCGTTCGACGGCCGGCTGAGCCCGGCGCGCGACTAAGCGCCGTCCCACACTCGCCGCGACCCGACGAGCGCGGACGGCAGGCTCAATGCCCGTTGTAGCGGGCCGAGAAGCGGCCGTTCTCGACCTGTAGGAACGGTCCCTGTTCGCCGCCTCCGGTCAGCCTCAGCCGACCGGAGAAGGTGCCTTGCACGCCATCGGCATCCATGGCCGTCACGGTCATCACGAAGCTGGCGCCGTCCATGGCATCGCCGGTGTAGGTCGTGGTCCCGTTGGGCGTCTGGACGTAGTACGACGCATAGAGCTGATCGACGCCGCTGCGATAGGTCCCGGGCTTCACCTCCGGCGCCACGAGCTGGAACATGAAGCCGGGCGAGGACGGATCGTCTTCCAGGTGTCCGCCGACGGTCACGAAGTGCACCGTCGGCTCGGACGGCGGGTCGTTGGCGCCCAGATGCTTGTCGAAGCGCAACGGCTTGCCCTCCAGCTTCAGCGTCAGGAACTGCTCGGGGGCGCCGCCGCAGGCGGACAGCAGCACGGCGAGGCCTGCGGCGAGCAGGAGGAATCGCCCTGTGTTGATCGGCATCGCTTAAGTCCTTCTTCGCCCATGGCGTCCATGCCTTCCAAGCTTGGCCGAGACGGCCGCGCCGCTCAAGCTTCCCGCCGCTCCATGGCCGCCAGGAACGCCGCCAGCGCTGGCGAGCGTGGACGGTTGGCCAGCTCCAGGCGATAGAGCGGACGCTGCAGCGCCGGACCGGGCGGCAGCGCCAGTGCGCGCAGGCGCCCGACCGCGATGAGATCGGCGACCACCGCGGCCGGCAGGATCGCCACGCCGTCGCCGGCGGCCACCGCGCGGGCGATGGCCTCGTTGCCGCCGATCTCCAGCGTGCGCGCCGGCACGATGCCGCGCGCGGCCAGCAGCGACTGGGCGACCTCGCGCGTGCCCGAGCCGGCCTCGCGCACCAGCCAGCGCTGCGCGGCCAGCTGTCGGGCGCTGGCCCGGCGCTGCGCGCCCAGCGTCGAGGTGGCGGCGACCACCGCCTGCAGCGGCTCGTCGCGCCAGCGCGTGGCCAGGATGCGTTCGTCGTGCGGCGGACCTTCGACGAAGCCCGCGTCGATACGGCAATCGATCAGCGCTTCGGCGACCTCGCCGGTGTTGCCGACCACCAGCGCGCTATCCAGCTGCGGATGGCGCGCGGCATGGCGCGCGAACGCCTCGGCCAGCCAGTACGCCGCCACCGTGGTGCTGGCGCCGATGCGCAGGCCGCCGCGCCGCAGCCCCACGCGCTCGCGCACTTCCTCCAGCGCCGCGCGTTCCAGCGCGAAGATGCCGCGCGCGTGGCGATACAGCGCCTGGCCGCTCTCGGTCAGGCGCACGCCGCGGCCGCCGGAGCGGTCGATCAACGGCAGGTCGAGCTGATGCTCCAGCTCGCGCAGCGCCTTGGACACGGCCGACTGGCTGACGAACAGCGCCTCGGCCGCGCGCGAGAAGCCGTCGTGTTCCACCACCGCGGCGAAGACCCGCAGCAGGTGCAAGTTCAAGCCATGAGTTGAATTCATGGAAATTGGAGAATGATGTATTGGACGCATCCTAGCCTTGAGCCGAGCATGGCGCATCCTTCAAGGCCATTGACGCGTCATGTCCGGTTCCACGTTCCCGCATCCGCATTCGCTCACGCTCGGCACGCGGCCCGGCCCCTGGCCCGGCCTGCTGCTGGCGCTGGGCATCGCGCTGGCGGGCATCGGTCTGGCGCAGCTGCCGTGGATGCAGCACGCCGGGCTGGGCGCGCTGACGCTGGCGATCGTGCTCGGCATCGTGCTGGGCAACAGCGTGTTCCCGGCCGTGGCCGCGCAGGCCGGGGCCGGCGTGGACCTGGCCAAGGGCACGCTGCTGCGCGCCGGGATCGTGCTCTACGGCCTGCGCGTGACCTTCCAGGATCTGATGGGCGTGGGCCTGGCCGGGCTGGCGATCGATGTGGCTGTGGTGGCCGGCGTGTTCGGCGCTGCGACGTGGTTGGGCACGCGCGTGCTCAAGCTGGATCGCCAGAGCGCCATGCTGATCGGCGCCGGCAGCGCGATCTGCGGCGCGGCCGCGGTGCTGGCCACCGAGCCGGTGCTCAAGGCGCCGGCGCACAAGGTGTCGGTCGCGGTGGCCACGGTGGTGGTGTTCGGCACGCTGAGCATGTTCGTGTATCCGCAGCTGGCGCCGTATCTGCCACTGGATGCGCATGCCTACGGGCTCTACGCGGGCTCGACCATCCATGAGGTCGCCCAGGTCGTGGTAGCCGGCCGCGCCGTCGGCGAGGCGGCGGCGAACGCGGCGGTGATCGAGAAGATGCTGCGGGTCATGCTGCTGGCGCCATTCCTGCTGGCCCTAGGCGCGTGGCTGCGCCGCGGCCAGGCACGCGCCGATGCCGGGGCGATACCGCTGACCATTCCCTGGTTCGCATTGGGCTTCGTGGCGGTGGCCGGCTTCAATTCGCTGCAGCTGCTGCCGCCGTCCGTGGTCGCGGTGGCCAACGGCCTGGACACGCTGCTGCTGGCCATGGCGATGGCGGCGCTGGGGCTGCGCACGCAGTGGGGGGCGATCCGGCAGGCCGGGGCCAGGCCGCTGCTGCTGGCCGCGCTGTTGTGGGGGCTGTTGCTGGTAGGCGGCTATGCGCTCAATCGTGGGGTGATGTTGCTGTTGGCATAGCAGTGGCTTGCGCAGCCGCGGTTGGCTTCGGCTGTTCCCGCTTTTGAGCAGACGCGGGCAAGTGTGGGAGCAACGCGCTTGCAGCGCGCCAAGTGCAAAGCTTTCGCGCCTGCGGCGCGACTTCCTTTTGTCTTGTCAAAAGGAAGCAAAACCGCTTCTCGCCGGGACGCACGCCGATGCTGCGCATCGGTCCCCTGCGCTCCTCGCAAAGCAGGGCATTTATCCCCTTTTAGGGACGGCGCCCAAACTCGCTTCGCTCAAACAGGGCGCCTCTTCGGCCCTGCTTTGCTGCGGTGCTCGGCGTGCTTTACGGCTCAGACAGGTAAAGCAAGTGCAAAGGCAGAGGCAAAGACCACTGCGTCGCCGCTACACCTTGATCACGATCCCCTTCCGCTCCATCGCCTTCGCAATGCCCCACCACAGCCCGGTGAACACCAGGCCGAACGCCAGCGATGGCGCATACGGCCCGAACTTCGGCGTCATCCAGCCCGCGAATCCGATCCGGTAGATCGCCTCCCACACCCCCACCGCATACAGCAGCAGGAACATCAGCGCCGAGCCTGCGTAGACCGTGATCGCGTTGATGCCCAGCGACCGGCCCAGCGCGGGCCAGCCGTGGCGATCGATGAGTTGATGGAACAGCCACAGCACGGCCATCGCCCAACCTGCCGTCCACAGCACGAACGAGGGCGTCCACAGGTTCTTGTTCCAGGGCAGCACGGCAGACCACAGCCAGCCGACCATCAGCCCGGCCAGGGCGCCGGGCAGCAGGCGATGGGCGCGGGCACGGCGCAGCCAGCCGCCGGCGTGCAGGCCCAGTAGGGTGGTGACGATGGACGGCAGCGTGGACAGCAAGCCTTCGGGGTCGTGGCCGCGGCCGGTGGCCGGATCGAGCTCGTACACCAGCGGCCCCAGCAGCGCGGTATCCACGCGGCTGGCCAGATTGGTCCACGGCGCATAGCCGCCGCCGAAGGCCAGCAGCGCCCAGTAGCCCAGCAGCAGCCCCGCGGCCAGCAGGCCCAGCCAGGCGCGCGACCTGGGCAGGGTGGCCAGCCAGCCAACCACGAAGAAGCAGATCCCGATCCGCTGCAGCACGCCCCACGGGCGGAAGTGCGGCTTGTCCAGCAGCCACCACGCCACCAGGTTGATCGCCAGGCCAATGCCGATGATGCGCAGCGCGCGCACGGCGATGCTGCGGCGGATCGGCGCGGGATCGGCGCCGGCCTCGATGCGCGGCACGATCCCCAGCGCGATCGACACGCCGACGATGAACAGGAAGAACGGGAACACCAGATCGGTCGGCGTGCAGCCGCTCCACTCCGAGTGCAGCAGCGGCGCATACACATGCGCCCAGTCGCCCGGGTCGTTGACCAGCAGCATCAAGGCCACCGTCAGTCCGCGCAGGGCGTCGACCGAGGCGAAACGGCGGGTGGCGGGGGCGTTCATGGCGCTGCAGTGTCGCTCAGAGCGAGGGCTTCCCGCCAATCCAGGTCTCGACCACGCGCAGGTCCTCGTCCAGCGCGACCAGGTCGGCGCGCAGGCCCTCGGCGATCGCGCCGCGCTCGTGTTCCAGCCGCAGGAACTGCGCCGGGTACAGCGTCGCCATGCGCAGCGCCTCCTCCAGCGGCAGGCCGAGCAGGTGCACGGCGTTGCGCACCGCGCTGGCCATGTCCAGCGCGGAACCGGCCAGCGAGCCGGCGGCGTTGCGCACCACGCCGTCGACGGCGGTGATGGTCTCGCCATACAGGTCGAAGCTGGGGCGCTCGTCGCCGACCATCGGCATGGCGTCGGTGACCAGCACCAGCTTGCCGCGCGGCTTGGCCGCCAGGGCCACGCGCAGCGAGGCCGGGTGCACATGCACGCCATCGACGATCATCCCGCACCAGCTGTGCGGATCTTCCAGCGCCGCGCCGACCGCGCCGGGCTCGCGGCCCTGCAGCGGGCTCATCGCGTTGTAGAGATGGGTGAAGCCGCGCAGGCCGGCGTCCAGCCCGGCGCGCACCTGTTCGTAGCTGGCCGCGGTGTGCCCGGCCACCACGATCGCCCCGCGCGCGACGAGCGCGGCGATGCGTTCGGGGCCGATGGCCTCCGGCGCCACGGTCATCAGGGTCAGGCCGTTGTCCAGCGCGGTGACCATGGCGATCTCCTCGTCGCCAGGCACGCGGAACTGCTGCGCGTCGTGGGTGCCCTTGCGCGCCGGCGCCAGGTACGGCCCTTCCAGGTGGATGCCCAGCACGCCGTCCACGCCGTCGGCGATGGCCTGGCGCGTGGCGGCGATGGCCGTGTCCATGACCTCGGCGCGGTCGCTGATCAGGGTCGGCAGGAAGGCGGTGGTGCCGTACCTGCGATGCGCGCGGCCGATGCGGTCGATGCCTTCGGCCGTGGGCGTGTTGTTGAACAGCACGCCGCCGCCGCCGTTGACCTGGATGTCGATGAAGCCCGGCGCCAGCCAGGCGCCACCAAGATCGCGCAGATCCTCGGTGAAGGCCTTGGCGCCGGCGCGGTCGGTGATCGCGGCGATGCGGCCGTCGCGCACCACCACGGCGCCGTCCTCGATCAGGCCCTGCGCGGCGAACACCCGCGCGTTGACCAGGGCAAAGATGCTCATACGGTTTCGGTGACCTTGTTCAGATGCGGCGGCACGTCCGGGTTGTGGCCGCGCGCCAGGGCCAGGGCGTTGATCGCCTTGTAGAAGCTCTGGATGGTCAGCAGCGGCGCGCACGCCGGATGAGGCACATCCACCAGCGGCAGGTCGCCATCGTGCGTGGCGGCCACCCACACCTGCGCGCCGCGTGCGCGGAACTCCCCGGCCAGCGTCAGCATGCCTGCCTCGGTGCCGTCGGGCTGGGCGAAGCACAGCACCGGGAAGCCAGGGCCCACCAGCGCCATCGGCCCATGCTTGACCTCGGCCGAGCTGTAGGCTTCGGCATGCAGGCCGCAGGTCTCCTTGAACTTCAGCGCCGCCTCCTGCGCCGCGGCCAGACCCAGGCCGCGGCCGAGCACGAACAGGTTGTGCGCATCGACCAGGCCCTCGGTGACGCTGGACCAGTCCGCGTCCCAGGCCTGGCGCAGCGCGCCGGGCAGCGCGTCGAGCGCGGCCAGCAGCGCTGCGTCCTGCGACCAGTGCGTGGCCAGCTGCAGCAGCGCGGCCAGCGAGGCCAGATAGCTCTTGGTCGCCGCGACCGACTTCTCCGGGCCGGCGCACAGCGGGATCACCACCTCGGCCAGCTGCGCCAGCGGCGAGTCCTCCACGTTGACCAGCGCCACCACGCGCGCGCCGGCGGCCTTGGCCGCCTCGGCGTTGCGCAGCAGGTCCGGGCTCTTGCCGGACTGGGAGATGACGATGAACAGCGCGCCGGCCAGCTGCAGCGGCGCGCCGTAGACCGAACCGATCGATGGCGAGGCCGAGGCCGTCACTACGCCGAGCTGGGTCTCGAACAGGTACTTGCCGAAGGTCGCGGCATGGTCGGAACTGCCGCGCGCGCAGGTGGCCACGAACGGCGGGGGGTTCTGCCTCAGCGACTGCGCCAGCGCCACCACCGTGGCGTGATTGCGGGCGAACTGGGCGGCGACCACCTGCGCGGTGGAGGCGGCTTCGTTGTACATCAAGGTGTCGGCCGGGGCCGGCAGCGAAACGTCGGACGTCATGGGATCAGGTCTTGGACTCGGCGCGCGAAGGGCGCATGGGAGCGGTGGAACCGCGCACGACCAGCTGCGGCGTGAAGCCCTGGTTGTGCATGGCGATGGGGGAATCGTCGTAGGCGTCCTGGCGCAGGCGCGCGATCAGCAGGCGCGCGGCGTGCTTGGCGATGTCCTCGGTGGCCTGCTTGGCCGTGGTCAGCGCCGGCCAGGACTGCTTGGAGAACGGGCTGTCCTCGAAGCCGGCGATGGACAGGTCGTAGGGCACGTTCATGCCGGCCGACTTGGCCGCGGCCAGCACGCCGGCGGCGATCTCGTCGTTGGAACCGAAGATCGCCGTGGGCGGCTCGCGCAGCGCCAGCAGGCGGCGCGCACCGCGGAAGCCGTCGTCGAAGGTGTAGTCGCCCGGCACCACCAGATGCTTGTCCAGGGTGATGCCGTAGTCCTTCAGCGCCTGCTCGTAGCCGGCGTAGCGTTCGGTGGACGAGCGATGCGCCGGCCCGCCCATCAGGAAGCCGATGCGCTGGTGGCCCAGCTGGATCAGATGCTCGGTGATCTCGTAGGCCGCGTCGCGGTCGTCCACGTAGACGCACGGCGGGCCCTCGCCCGGGTCCTCGGTGGCGGCGATGATGCGCACCAGCTGCACGCCGCGCGCGGTGAGCGTGGCGATCAGCTCGGGCCGCTCGGACATCGGCGCGGTCAGCACCAGCCCGGCCAGGCGCGAGCGCTGCACGAACTCGGCCAGCTCCTCGGCCAGCAGCGGCGAGGTCGAATCGCAGGGCTGGATCTGCAGGCCGAAGCCGGTCTCGCGGCACGCCGCCAGCACGCCGTTCTGCACGCCGATGATGTGGTACGGGTTGGGGTTGTCGTAGACCAGGCCGATCACGAACGGCGTGCCGCTGCGCAGGTTGCGCGCGGACGGATCGGGCTCGTAGTCCAGTTCGGCGATGGCGCGCAGCACGCGCTGGCGCGTGGCCTGCATGACCGAAGGCTCGTTGTTGATCACGCGCGAGACCGTCTTGAGCGAGACCTTGGCCCGCTCGGCGACGTCCTTGATGGTGGGTCGGCGCATGTGCTGGTTCCTGCGTCAGTCCGGAAGAAGGGGCGGCGGGCTCAGCGCGATCCGGCGCCGTGACCGACGCGGTAGCCGCGCACGGCGAAGAACAGGATGTACAGATAGCAGGGCACGGCCAGGCACGCGAACACCACCTGGAAATCGGCGTGCTGCTTGAGGATGGCGAAGCCCTGCGAGAGCACCGCGCCGCCGGCGATGCCCATCACCAGCAGCGCCGAGCCGGTCTCGGTGAAGCGGCCCAGGCCCTTGATCGCCAGCGGGAAGATCGCCGGCCACATCATCGCGTTGGCGAAGCCCAGCGCGGCCACGAAGCCCACCGACACATAGCCGTGGGTCAGCAGCGCGCCCAGCGCGAACACCACGCCCAGCACCGCCGACATCGCCAGGTAGGCCTGCTGCGAGAGCAGGCGCGGGATCGCCACCAGCCCGGCCAGATAGCCCAGCAGCATCGCGCCCAGGGTGAAGGAGGTGAAGAACTTGGTCTCGTCGAGCGGCAGGCCGAAGCCGTTGCCGTAGGTGCCGATGGCATCGCCGGCCAGCACTTCCACGCCGACATAGCAGAACAGGCACAGCACGCCCAGCAGCAGGTGCGGGAACTGGAAGATGCTGCCGCGCGCCACACCGCTCCTGGCGGCCACCTCGGCGTTGGCCTCGCTGCCGCGCAGCTCGGGCAGCGGCGAGAACAAGATGCCCAGCGCTACCACCACCAGCACGCCGGCCATGGCCAGGTACGGGCCGTGGATCTTGGCGGCGAACGCGTCGAGCAGCTGCTCCTTGGTGGCAGGGTCGGCGGCGGCCACCTGGGTGGCGATGTCGCCCACGCCGTGCAGCACCAGCGAGCCGATCACGATCGGCGCCAGGATGCCGGCCACCTTGTTGCAGATGCCCATCAGCGCGATGCGGCGCGCGGCGGTCTCGATCGGCCCTAGGATGGAGATGTAGGGATTGACCGCCGTCTGCAGCATGGCCAGGCCGCCGCCGATCACGAACAGCCCCGACAGCGCGCCGGCGTACCAGCGATGGGTGGAGAACTGGCCGAACATCGCCGCGCCCACCGCCATCAGCCCAAGGCTCAGCGCCAGGCCCTTCTTCATGCCGGTGAGCTTGAGCACCGCCGCCGCCGGCAACGCCAACAGGAAATAGGAGATGTAGAAGACGAACACCACCAGGAACGCCTTGACCTCATCCAGGTCGAAGGCCAGCTTGACGAAGGTGATCAGCGGGCCATTGATCCAGGTGAAGAACCCCATGATGAAGAACAGCAGGCCGGTGATGGCCAGCGAGGTGGCGAAGCGTTTGCTCTGGTCGGACGACATGGACGCGCAACTCCGAAGGTTCGATGGTGAGAGCGTGCTGGGTGGATGACACCCGCCGCGCCCCGGACACGCCCGGGCGCGGCGGACGGGTTCAACGTCGCAGTTCGGCGACGAAATCGTAGAAATCGTTGTGGCAGTAGGTGTGGCTCAACTCGATGGCGCTCCCGTCGCGGCCATAGCCGACCCGCACCACGTGCAGGATGGCATCGCCCTGCGCCATGCCCAGGTGCTCAGCCATCGCCGCGCTCAGGTTGACCGCGCGGAAATACTGCAGCGCGCGCACGACCGGCGTGCCCTGCGCATCCAGGTGGGCATAGAGCGAATCGCCCATGGACAGCGGCTCGGGCAACAGCCGCTCCGGCACGATCGTGTGCTCGTAGGCCATGACCCGCTCGTCGGCGCTGCGCAGTCGCGTGAGCGAGGCGACCTGCGCGTCCGGCGAGAGCCCCAGGCGCAGGATCTCCTCGCCCAGCGCCGGGCGCACGCGCCGCTCCAGCCAGCGGCTGCCCGGCTGGTAGCCCTTCATCCGCAGGGTCTCGCTGAAGCTGGTCAGGCCGCTGAGCGGATGGGTGATCTGCGAGGTGACGAAGGTGCCGGCGCCCTGCCGGCGCACGACCAGGCCCTGCTCGACCAGCGCATCCATGGCCTGACGCAGCGTGACGCGAGACACCTTCAACCGCTCGCACAGCACCCGCTCGGCGGGGAGCGCTTCGCCCGGCTTCCACTGCTCGCCCCGGATCGCATCGATCAGCTGGGCGGTGAGCTGCAGGTACAGCGGGGTGGGCGCCTTGGCGTCCAGCGCGATCGCGCGCAGCCGCGGGTCGACCACGGGCTTGGCGCGCGCCATCAACCTGCGACCTGCGGCGGTGGATTGAAATTCATTGGGTCCAATTTAAAACCAATTTTTCGGAAGTCCGCAAGCCCGACGCTCGCTTCTCCGGCACGGGCGCGCGCCGAAACGGAGAAGAGAGCCCGTCATTTCAGGGCTTCTGCGCAGCGCGCGTGGCATCGAATCGCCCCGAAATCACGCCGCGGCGCAGCAATACCACTGATTTGAAAAACTTGCTCGCCCCCTGTTGACATCGTTGTCATCGCCAAGGGAGACTCACCGCAAGCCACGGTGGTCTGTGAAATCGCCGTGACGCCATGGGGGCAGTTCGTGGAAGCAGATCTCGCACCGCTGAGCCATCGTGTGTTGAACGGCGCATCGCCCTTCATCGCGGCCGACGTGGGCGGCACGCATGTGCGCCTGGGCCTGGTCCGGCCGACCGGACACGACCTGCAGCCGGTCGAGATCCTCAGCTACCGCAAGTACGCCTGCGCCGATTACGGCGGGCTGGCCGAGATCATCGGCAACTTCCTCGATGGCCTGGACGGCCCGCGCGTGCGCCGGGGCGTGATCGCCAGCGCCGGCTTCCCGCTGGAAGACGGCACGGTGATCACCGCCAACTTGCCCTGGCGCCTGTCCCCGCGCGAGATCCAGGGCACGCTGGGCCTGGACGATCTGCGCCTGGTCAACGACTTCGAGGCCGTGGCCTATGCCGCCGCGCTGGTCGGCGACCAGGAAGTGCTGCGCCTGACTGGCCCGGCCACCGTGTCCGAGCGCGGGCCGACGCTGGTGCTCGGCCCCGGCACCGGCCTGGGCGGCGCGGTATGGATCCCGACCGGACGCAGCGCCACCGTGCTGGCCACCGAAGCCGGCCAGGCCGCGCTGAGCGTGGGCACCGAGCTGGAGATGCGCCTGCTGGCGCAGATGCTGAAGAAGCAGCCGCACGTGCCGGTCGAGCACGCCCTGTCCGGCCCCGGCCTGCTCAACCTCTACCGCACGCTGTGCGAGGTGCGCGGCGTGGCGCCCGAGCATTTCGCGCCCAACGCGGTCACCGCCGCGGCCGGCCACGACCCGCTGGCGCGCGAGGCGCTGGAGGTGTTCTGCGGCCTGCTGGGCAGCACGGTGGGCGACATGGCCCTGCTGTACGGCATCACCGGCGGGGTCTACCTGGCCGGCGGCATCCTGCCGCGCATCCGCGAGTTCCTGCTGCAGAGCAGCTTCGTCGAACGCTTCCTCAACAAGGGGCCGATGCGAGCGGCGCTGGAGCGCATTCCCGTGCGACTGGTCGAGCACGGGCAGCTGGGCGTCCTGGGCGCCGCCAACTGGTACCTCGGCCAGACACAACAACCGCACTGACGTCCTTCGCACGCCGCCCTTTGGCGATCGCGCTGGACGGGACATTCGGCATCCGCATCACCTTGTCGTCCTTGAACACTGCTCGTTTTTCGCACCGCACCGATGTAAGGCCTGGCAGCCCACTGCCACAACCCAACTTCTAGACCGGGGAAGCATCATGACCTGCAAGAAATCCCTCCTCAGCGTGGCCATCCTGACCAGTCTGAGCTTCGCCGCTCAGGCCCAGCAGACCGACAGCAGCCAGACCGCCACCGACCTGGACACCGTCAAGGTCGTCGGCATCCGCGGCAGCCTGGAGCAATCGCTCAACACCAAGCGCGACGCCAGCTCGCACGTGGAAGCCGTCAGCGCCGAAGACATCGGCAAGCTGCCCGCCAAGAACGTGGCCGATACCCTGCGCGAACTGCCGGGCGTGAACATCGCCTCGTCCTCGGCCAGCGAAGGCGCCTTCGACGAAGCCGACCGCGTGTCCCTGCGCGGCACCAGCCCCAGCCTGACCCAGACCACCCTCAACGGCCACGGCATCGCCACCGGCGACTGGTTCGTGCTCTCGCAGGTGCAGACCGTCGGCCGCAGCGTCAGCTACTCCCTGCTGCCCTCCGAGATCGTCGACCAGGTCGTGGTGCACAAGTCCTCCGAGGCCAAGCTGGTCGAGGGCGGCGCGGCCGGTTCGGTCGACATCATCACCCGCAAGCCGCTGAACTTCGACAAGCCGCTGACCCTGGAAGGCTCCTTCGGCGCGGTCTACTCCGACCTGCCGGGCGACACCAAGCCGCAGTTCAGCGGCCTGCTCAACTGGAAGAACGACGCCGACACCTTCGGCATCCTGGTCCAGCCGTTCTACGAGAAGCGCAGCCTGCGCCGCGACGGCCAGGAAGTGGTCGGCGGCTACGGCACCGCCACGGTCGGCGGCCAGAGCGTGCTGTATCCCAACCTGATCGGCGCCACGCTGTTCACCCAGGAGCGCGAGCGCCAGGGCGGCACGGTCGACCTGCAGTTCAAGGCCTCCGACGACCTGACCTTCGACCTCAACGGCTTCTACTCGAAGATGAAGGCGGACAACTACAACCGCAACTTCATGATCTGGGGCAGCCAGTTCGTCGGCGCCCAGACGCCGGACAGCTACACCGTCAACAAAGGCGTGCTGACCAGCGCCAGCTACACCCCCAACGGCACCACCCCGTACGGCGTGTACGACATGATCTCGCGCCCGGGTGCCGAGTCCTCGACCAACTACGTCGCGCTCAACGCCGACTGGCACGTCAACGACAGCGTGGCGGTGAAGTTCGAGGCCGGCAGCAGCCACGGCGTGGGCAAGAGCCCGCATCAGAACGTGCTGGAGACCGGCATCTCGCCCACTGGCGGCACCGTCGGCTGGCAGATGCACGGCATCGGCAGCGTCATCGACGCCTCGCTGGGCACCGGCAACACGCCGACCACCCAGGTGCCGTCGGCCGGCTGGATCTTCGGCGACCAGGGCATCGAGGTGAAGGACAAGGAGAACTGGTTCGCCGCCGACAGCAGCTGGACCAACACCGAAGGCGTGTTCAGCTCGCTGGACTTCGGCGTGCGCTACACCGAGCACGAGCGCCACAACGACTTCGATATCGGCCAGGGCCCGCTCAACGGCATGCCGCCGCTGTCGGCGCTGCCGACCACCGGCGGTTCCTACCCGAGCGACTTCGGCGACGGCATCGGAGGCAACCTGCCGAGCGGCATCTGGTACTACACGCCCGGCCAGCTGGCCGCGATCGACGCCGCCTACGCCAACCGCGACCCGGTGACGCGCTTCAACTGGCAGAACGTCTACGGCGTGAAGGAAAACAACGGCGCGGTCTACCTGCAGGGCAACTTCGAGGGTGAGCGCTGGAGCGGCAACATCGGCGTGCGCTACGTCAGCACCTCCAGCACGGTGCGCTACAACCAGGGCGTGGCCGCCACCATCCCGGGCGCGATCACCGGCTCGGCCTTCGGCGCCTACCTGCCGATCGAGGCCAAGAACAGCTACAGCAAGCTGCTGCCCAGCGCGAACTTCAAGTTCGACTTCAGCGACGACCTGGTCGGCCGCGTGGCCGCGTCCAAGACCCTGACCCGCCCGGATTACTCGGCGCTGGCCGGCTCGCTGTCGCTGGATGACCTGACCCACACCGGCAGCGGCGGCAACCCCTACCTCAAGCCGCTGGTGTCGACCAACTTCGACCTCTCCCTGGAGTGGTACTTCATGCCGCGCGGCCTGCTGGCCGCCAGCGCCTTCTACATGAAGATGAAGGACTACATCGACGTGGGCGGCTCGCAGACCATCCAGTACAAGGACCAGCAGGCCAGCTTCGACCAGGGCACCGACGTCTACGCCAACTACCAGGTCACCGTGCCGGTCAACACCGACGCCAAGGTCAAGGGCGTGGAGCTGACCTACCAGCAGCCGATCGGCGAGCACTTCGGGACCAGCATCAACTACACCTACACCGATGGCGACACCGACACCGGCACGCCGATGTTCGGCACCTCGAAGAACACCTACAACGTGGCCGGCTATTTCGAGAACGACCTCTTCAGCGCGCGCGTGTCCTGGAGCTACCGCGACAGCTTCTACGCCGGCGCCAGCCGCGCCACGCCGTTCTACCAGGACGACTTCGGCACGCTGTCGGCCTCGCTGGGCTGGAAGTTCAACGACCACCTCTCGCTCAGCCTGGACGGCCTGAACCTCAACAACCCCAAGGCCAAGTACTACACCGACAGCACGGTGGGCTTCCTTCCCTACGCGGTGTACTCCAACGGGCGCCAGTACTACCTCAACCTGCGCGCCAAGTTCTGATCGGCGCCAAGTTGTTGCATGCTTGACCCTTGAACGGGCCCGGACATGTCCGGGCCCGTTCACTTTTCGGCGGATCGCGCCCCGGCGCGGTCCCATGTCACGCACGAGGTGTTCAGAAGATGTCCCTGCCCCGCCGTCTTGGTCCTGTCCTGCGCGCCGCCGCCCTGCTGCTGGCCCTGGCCGCGCCCGCCGCGCTGGCCGCGCCGCTGCCGCTGATTCCCGCCCCGCAGTCGGCCGTGGCCGGCCAGGGCCGCTTCGCCCTGGCCGCCGGCATGCGGGTCGGGGCGCAGGGCGAGCCCGCGCGCCAGGCGGCCGAGCAGTTCATCGACCTGCTGCACAACAGCGGCGGCCCGGCGCTGGAACTGGCCGAGGAAGGCGAGGCGGCGCAGGCCCCGATCCAGTTCGTGCTCGATCCGGCCGCCGGCCCGGCCGAGGGCTACCGCCTGCAGGTCACGCCCGAGCGCATCAGCATCCGCGCCGCCGACGGCGCCGGCCTGTTCTACGGCGGCGTCAGCCTGTGGCAGCTGCTGCCGGCCGGCAAGGGCGCCACCGGCCTGGCCGCGGTGGACATCACCGATGCGCCGCGGCTGAAGTGGCGCGGGCTGATGCTCGATTCGGTGCGCCATTTCCAGAGCGTGGAAGAGGTCGAACGCCTGCTCGATGCGATGGCGGTGCACAAGCTCAACACCTTCCACTGGCACCTGGCCGACGACCAGGGCTGGCGCATCCAGATCGACCAGTACCCGCTGCTGACCCAGGTCGGCGGCTGCCGCATCCCGCTGGGCGAGGCGGGCGTGGGCGAGGACGGTCAGCCGATCCAGGAATGCGCCTTCTACACCAAGGAGCAGATCCGCGCGGTGGTGCGCTACGCCGCCAAGCGCCACATCACCGTGGTGCCGGAGATCGACATCCCCGGCCACGCCACCGCCGCCATCGCCGCGTATCCGGAGCTGGGCGTCGACCGGCCGCAGCTGCAGGTCGCCAACGGCGCGGGCGTGTATCCCAACCTGTTCAATGCCGACGAGGCCACGCTGACCTTCCTGGAGAACGTGCTGGGCGAGATGCTGCCGCTGTTCCCGGGCACCTTCTTCCACATCGGCGGCGACGAGGCGGTCAAGGATCGCTGGAAGGCCTCCAAGCACATGCAGGCGCGCATCAAGCAGCTAGGCCTGAAGGACGAGGAGGCCCTGCAGGGCTGGATGATCGATCGCCTGGGCACCTGGCTGGCCCAGCACGGCAAGCGCATCATCGGCTGGGACGAGATCCTGCTGGGCGGCCCGCTGCCCGAGGGCGCGGCGGTGATGTCCTGGCGCGGCACCGAGGGCGGCATCGAAGCGGCGCGCAAGGGCCACGACGTGGTCATGACCCCGGCCTCGCACCTGTACCTGGACTACCTGCAGACCGCCTCGCCGGCCGAGCCGCCGGGCCGGCCGCTGCAGATCCCGCTGCAGAAGCTGTACGCCTTCGACCCGGTGCCGGCCGAGCTGGACGCCAGCCAGCGCCAGCACATCATCGGCGTGCAGGCCAATGTCTGGACCGAGCACATGCACAACTTCGCGCGCGTCGAACACGCGGTGTTCCCGCGCCTGGCGGCGCTGGCCGAGGTCGCCTGGTCGCCGCAGGCCAGCCGCAACTTCGAAGACTTCAAGGCGCGCCTGCCCAACCTGCTGGCGCATTACCGCGCGCTGCACATCGGCTACGCGCGCACGCCGTTCCAGGTGCTGTTCGACACCCAGGCCAACGACGCCGGCACCCAGGCCACGGTGGCCCTGTCCGACCCGCTGGGCTATCCCGACATCCGCTACACCCTGGACGGCAGCGTGCCGGCGGCCGACTCGCCGGCCTATACCGTGCCGTTGACCGTGCCGGTGCCGACCACCGTGCAGGCGGCGGTGTTCTTCGACGGCAAGCCGCTGGCGCCGCCGACCGTGCTGGGGCTGACCACCGAGGCCCTGCGCACGCGCAGCGACGAGCAGTTGGCCATGTGCACCGACCAGCTGATGCTGCGGCTGGAGGACGACGGCCCGCGCGAAGGCGCGCGCGCGGTCTTCAACGTGGACATCTTCAACCCGTGCTGGCTGTGGAAGGGCGCGCCGCTGAGCGGCATCGGCAAGGTGACGGTGCGCGCCGGGCGCATGCCGTACTTCTTCGAGCTGGCCCACGATGAGTCCAAGCGCAAGTTCAAGCCGGCCAGGACACCCTATGGCGAGCTGGTGATCCGCAACGGCTGCGACGGCCCGACCCTGGCCAGCCTGCCGCTGCCCAAGGCGCCGGCGGCCGACGGCTTCCTGACCCTGGAGGCGCCGCTGACCAACGCGCCGGCCAAGGCCGACCTGTGCGTGTACTTCACCGGCGACACGCGTCCGGAGATGTGGGTGCTGGATCGGATCACGCTGCAGCCCGCCGCGCCTTAAGGCGGCGGCGCTGCCGCCGCGGCGGAGCGAGCTCCGGGCGAGCCCTTCGCCACGGTAGGGCTTCCGAACCGCCGAGGCAACGGTGCTCGGCGGGAGCGACTGTGCCCAAAATCTCGCACCAGCCTGCCTGTAGAGCGGAGCTTGCTCCGCTGAGGCCTTCCCCGCGAACCGAACGAAGAGCAGCGGAGCAAGCTCCGCTCTACAGGTGGGAGCCTTGCTTTTTAGTTAGCGGCGCGGGAACAAGCGCAGCAGCAGATCGCGCGCCGGCGTCCTGGCGACCAGCAGGCCCAGCGCCACGCCCAACGCATCGGCCAGCGCATCGAAGGCATCTGGCGTGCGATCGACGGTGAACCAGCCCTGCAGGAACTCGATCAGCACCCCCAGCATCACCAGGCCTGCCCCGGCGCGCAGCAGCGCGCGCCGCGTGGCGAACAGCTGCACCGCGCATACGGCCAGCACGAAGAACGCGCTTGCATGCTGCAGCTTGTCCACGCCCGGCGCGACCTGGGGAATGTCATCGCCCGGCAGCAGGCAGGTGGTCACCACCACCGCCATCGCCAACACCCACAGGCCGACCCAGAAGGCCGGCCAGCGCAGCGGCTTCAGGGCCGGCGCGCTCACAGGCGCCACGTCAGATCGCCGGTGAGGAAGGCCGCGTCGAAGTTGCAGTCGCGCGCGAAGCCCATGCACTGGAAGCGCTCGCCCATCTCGTTGGGCAGGGTGAGCTTCTTGAACGCATTGCGCAGGCGCAGCGCGCCGGCCTCGTCGGCCTGCGCCTCGGCCTCGGCCAGGCGGTCCATCAGGCCGTTGCCGAGCAGGAAGCCGGCCTGCGTGGCATAGCCGGCCAGTTCGAAGCCGGCCCCGGTGCCGGCCTCGGCCAGCGCGGTGAAGTCCACCGACGCGGTCAGGTCCTGCAAGCCCGGCCAGCGGAAGACATCGCCATGCATGCGATGCCGGTAGAACGCCCGCAGCGTGCCGCTGCTGCGCTGGTCCAGGTAGTACTCCTTGCGCGGATAGCCGTAGTCGCAGAACAGCATCGCGCCGGACTTCAGGCCGCCGATCACCGCCTGCACCCAGTACGGCAGCTGCGGCAGCAGCTCGGAGCGGTAGCCGTCCTCGAACAGCACATCGCGATAGCGCTCCACGTGGCGCACCGCCGCGGCCAGCAGCGGATCGGCCGGCCGGTCGGTGGTGACGAAGGCGCCCTGCCCGTCCAGCGCCACATGCTCCTCGAACACCTCGCCCTCGCGCAGCACGAAGCGCGGCGTGGGCAGCGCATCGATCACCTCGTTGGCGAACACCACCCCGTTCCAGTCCTCGCCCGGCGGACCATCCAGCCATTCCACGCAGTCGAATACCGGCGGGATCAGGCGCTTGCCCAGGCGTTCGCGCTGGCGCTGGCGCAGGTCGGCGCTGGGCTCCAGGATCCAGTACTTGTCCGGCATCGCGTCCAGCTGCAGCAGGCGCTTGAGCATGACCTCGGCGAACGCGCCGCTGCCGCCGCCGATCTCCAGGAAGCAGGCCTGCGGCCCCAGCTGCTGCAGCACTGGCGCCAGCGCCCCGGACACGGCCGCGGCGAACAGCGGCCCCAGCTCCGGCGCGGTGACGAAGTCGCCGGCCTCGCCGAACTTGGCCGCCCCGGCGCTGTAATAGCCCAGCCCCGGCGTGTACAGGCAGCGCTCCATGAAGCGCGAGAACGGGATCGAACCGCCGGAAGCGGCGATTTCGCCGCGGATCAGCGCGGCCAGCTGCTCACTGTGCGCCAGGGCGTCGGCATCGGGCGTCGGCAGGTCGGTCATGCGGAAGGGAGGGCCTGATGGGAGAGATCGGCCATGGTACCTGCCCGGTCCTGAGGGCCCGCCCACACGCGGGCCGATGCTGTCCGCAGTTCGTCCGCCTGCGACCTGGTCGTTGCTGGGGTGCGCATCCGTCACGGTGCTGTCTTGACGTTGCTGACTGCGAAGCGCAACGGCGGATGGGCGCCTGCGTCGACGCAGATCGAGGCGATCGCCCGTCGCATCAGGCGTGGAGATGCCCGTGAAGACCGCGACCTGCACATGAAACGCACTGGTTCCTCGTGCAACCACCGCGCGGCCCTAGCCAGCACCGGCGGGGCTGCCTATGATCGTGAAGCCTATTTCCCCGGTTTCCCCATGACCTATTGCGTCGGCATCGAAGTGGACGAAGGCCTGGTCTTCGCAGCGGACACCCGCACCAGCGCATCGTTCGACGATGTGCGCGTCTACCGCAAGATGCATGTGTTCGAGTATCCGGGCGACCGGGTGTTCGTGCTGCTCTCGGCCGGCAACCTGGCCACGACCCAGCTGACCATCTCGCGGCTCAAGCGCGACGCCGAGGATCCGGACTGCACGCGCAGCCTGCGCACGTTCAAGCATCTGTTCGAGGTGGCCGAGTACGTGGGCGAGGTGCTGGTGGCCAGCCAGGCCGCGGTGACCGACCAGGCCCAGCAGAGCGGCGTCAGCGTGCAGTCCACGCTGGTGCTGGGCGGGCAGATCGCCGGCGAGCGCCCGGGCCTGTACATGGTCTATCCGCTGGGCAACTGCATCGCCACCTCGCCCGAGACGCCTTACCTGCAGATCGGCGAGTCCAAGTACGGCAAGCCGATCCTGGACCGCATCCTGCGCCCCGGCACCACGCTGGAGGACGCGGCGCGCTGCGCGCTGGTCTCGCTGGATTCGACCATCCGCTCCAATCTGTCGGTGGGCATGCCGCTGGACATGGCGATCATCCGCGCCGGCGATCTGCGGATCAGCCAGCAGCTGCGCCTGGAAGCCGACACGCCGCTGTACGCCGAGATCCACGACACCTGGTCGCGCAAGCTGGAAAACGCCGTGCGCACGCTGCCGCGCTTCCCCTGGGAGCCGCCGCGCGCAGGCGACGAGGCCGAGGAACGCGGCCCCGCGCCGGTCACCGCCCCGCCGCGGCGCATGGCGGCGCGCCTGGATCCGGGCGACGAGGCCGGGCAGCAGTAAGCGTAGCGAAGAGAGTCGAAGCAGCGCACTAGGCGCTGCATTCACTCCTCAGTTGTAGAAGTAGCCCTCGACGATGGCCTGATGCAGATCGCTCAGGCGCGTCTGGATATCGTCCATGAACGAGGCCGGATTCTGCGCGGCCAGCCACACCGGATCTGCGTTGCGGGTCATGCCGACCACGCGGTTGAGATGACGGTCCACGCTCGGGCGCGGGGGCATGGTCGGCAGCACGTGCTGGGCGCGGGTCAGGCAGAACTGCACGCTGCGCGGAAATTCGGTGTTCTGCAGCAGGAAGCGCAGCGCATGCTCGCCGGTGACGCGCTGGCGGATATGGCGGCGATACATCTGGTAGGCGGCCAGCGAGCGCAGCACCGCCATCCACTGCATGTTGCGGAAGGCCTCGCGGTCTTCCTCGGTGCGCGGTGTGATCAGGCCCGAGGCGCCGGCATCGATGATGCGCGTGGTCATGTCGGCCTGTTCGATACCGGTGCCCAGGCGCAGGAACTGGTAACCGATGTCGCGGCTGACGTTGGCCGACAGCAGGCCGGAGACCTTCAGGCAGCCATCGACGGTGCGGTTGATGAACTCCTCGCGGTAGCGCCGCTGCAGCGCGCGCTCGCCGCTGGCGCCCACGTACAGGTGCAGATCGTTGACCGCCTCCCACACCTCCTGCGGCAGCGCATCGCGGATGCCGCGCAGGATCTCGCGCGCCTGGGTCAGGGTGACGCGCAGCGAGGACGGATTGAGCTCGTCCAGCAGCAAAAAGCGCACCACCTCGGCATCGGCCACATCGGTGCCGGCGTCGGGATGCAGCGCGTTGAACACCTCGCCGGCGCCGACCGTGTCGATCATCGGCCGCCAGGTGAAGCGCACCGAGCGCGGCAGGTCCAGCTGCAGCATGCTGCCCACGCCGACCAGGCGCGCGGTGTTCTCCGCGCGGCGGATGTAGCGGCTGAACCAGTACAGGTTGTCTGCGACGCGCGAGAGCATCAGGCGTCCCCCTCCTCGTCGACCACCCAGGTGTCCTTGGCGCCGCCGCCCTGCGAGGAATTGACCACCAGCGAGCCGGGCGTCATGGCCACGCGCGTCAATCCGCCGGTGGTCACGTAGGTGTCCTGGCGCGAGAGGATGAAGGGGCGCAGGTCCAGGTGTCGCGGCGAGGGGCCTTCGTCGGTGACGATCGGCGCGGTGGACAGGTTGAGCGTGGGCTGGGCCATGTAGTTGCGTGGATCGTCCTGGATCAGCCCGCGGAACTTCTCGCGCTCGGCCGCGCTGGCGCGCGGGCCGATCAGCATGCCGTAGCCGCCGGACTCGTTGGCCGGCTTGACCACCAGCTGGTCCAGGTGCTCAAGCACGTACTTGCGATCGGCCGCGTCGTGGCACAGATAGCTGGGCACGTTGGGCAGGATCGGCTCCTGGTCCAGGTAGTACTTGATCATCTTGGGCACGTAGGCGAAGACCACCTTGTCGTCGGCCACGCCGGCGCCCGGCGCATTGGCCAGCGCCACCTTGCCGGCGCGCCAGCTGCGGATCAGGCCCGGCACGCCCAGCATCGAATCGGGGTGGAACACCTCCGGATCGATGAACAGATCGTCCACGCGCCGGTAGATCACGTCCACGCGCTGCGGGCCGTACACGGTGCGCATGTAGGTGCAGTCGTCGTCGGCGACGAACAGGTCCGAGCCCTCGACCAGCTCGATGCCCATGGCCTGGGCCAGATAGGCGTGTTCGAAGTAGGCGCTGTTGAACACGCCCGGCGTCAGCAGCGCGATCACCGGCGCATCGCCCGGGCGCGGCGACAGCGCGGCCAGGGTCTCGTAGAGCTGGCTGGGGTATTCGTCCACCGGCAGGATCGAGCTGGTCTCGAACAGCTCCGGGAACACGCGCTTGGCCACCATGCGGTTCTCCAGCATGTAGCTCACGCCGGAGGGGATGCGCAGGTTGTCCTCCAGCGCGTACAGCGTGCCGTCGGCATCGCGCACCAGGTCCGAGCCGCAGATGTGCGCCCACACGCCAAGCGGCGGGGTGATGCCCACGCACTGCGGACGGAAATTGACCGAGTCGGCCAGCAGCATCGCCGGGAACACCTTGTCCTTGACGATCTGCTGCTTGCCGTAGATGTCGCCGATGAACAGGTTCAGCGCCTGCATGCGCTGCTTGAGGCCGGCTTCGGTGACCTCCCACTCGCGGCGCGGGATGATGCGCGGGATCAGGTCGAAGGGCAGCGTGCGGTCGACGTTGCGGCCATCGGAATAGACGGTGAAGGTGATGCCCATGACCCGGGCGGTGACGTCGGCGGCCAGCTGGCGCTCGGCCAGTTCGCGCCCCGAAAGCCCCTCCAGGTACTCGACCAGCCGGCGCGCGGCGGGGCGCGGCTGGCCATCGGCCTGGATCAGCTCGTCAAACGTGGAAGTCCGATACTTCGCCCAGTCCATTCGCTCCGTTCCGATGCCCTTGCAGCCAGCGGAAAGCGGTCGCGACAGGGTTCTTCGGCAACATGCCCGCAAACCATGACCGGCGTCAAGCAATGCCAGCGGCGCGCTCGGCAGTCCGGCGCGGCGGCCGGCGATGCCACAATCGCGGTTCGTCCTCGCCGCGATGACCGCCATGTCCGACCAACCCCGCGTCGCCCTGATCACCGGTGCCGCCAAGCGCATCGGCGCGGCCATCGCCCGCGCCCTGCACGCCGACGGCTACGCGCTGGGCCTGCACTACCGCGCCTCGGCGCCGCAGATGCAGGCGCTGGTCGATGAGCTGGAAGCCGCGCGTCCGGGCAGCACGCTGATGCTGCAGGCCGAGCTGGCCGACACCGAGCGGCTGCCGGCACTGGTCGAAGACACGGTGCGGCGTTTCGGCCGGCTCGACGCCCTGGTCAACAATGCCTCGGCCTACTACGCCACGCCGATCGGCACGGCCACGCCGGCGCAGTGGGACGCGCTGTTCGCCTCCAACGCGCGCGCGCCGTTCTTCCTCTCCCAGGCGGCCGCGCCGCATCTGGCGGCCAGCGGCGGGGCAATCGTGAGCATCGCCGACATCTATGCCCAGCGCCCGCTGCCCGAGCACACGCTGTACTGCATGGCCAAGGCCGCGCTGGTGATGATGACCCAGTCGCTGGCGCGCGAGCTGGGCCCGCGGGTGCGGGTCAACGCGATCGCGCCGGGCAACATCCTGTGGTCGGAGAACCCGACCAAGGCCGAGACCGAGGCCCTGCTGCGCGAGCGCGTGCCGCTGCAGCGCCAGGGCGCGCCGGAGGACATCGTCTCGGCGGTGCGCTGGCTGCTGGACGGCAACGCCTACATCAACGGCCAGGTGGTGGCGATCGACGGCGGGCGCTCGGTGTTCGTGTAGCGCGAGGCGTGGAAGCAACCGTGTAGAGCGGAGCTTGCTCCGCTGCTCTTCGGCCGGATCATCGGGAAAGCCCCAGCGGAGCGAGCTCCGCTCTACAGGTGGGAGCCGCGCGGCTGATCCAGCACGTCCTGCATCAGGTCCAGCAACAGCGCATGGCCCAGCTTGCGGTCGTCGCGTCGTAGAGCGGAGCTTGCTCCGCTGCGCTTCGGCCGGATCATCGGGAAAGCCCCAGCGGAGCAAGCTCCGCTCTACAGGGGGGAGCCGCGCAGCTGATCCAGCACGTCCTGCATCAGGTCCAGCAACAGCGCATGCCCCAGCTTGCGGTCGTCGCGTCGTAGAGCGGAGCTTGCTCCGCTGCGCTTCGGCCAGATCATCGGGAAAGCCCCAGCGGAGCAAGCTCCGCTCTACAGGGGGGAGCCGCGCAGCTGATCCAGCATGTACTGCATCAGGTCCAGGAACAGCGCATGCCCCAGCTTGCGATCGTCGCGTTGTAGAGCGGAGCTTGCTCCGCTGCGCTTCGGCCGGATCATCGGGAAAGCCCCAGCGGAGCAAGCTCCGCTCTACAGGTGGGAGCCGCGCAGCTGATCCAGCACGTCCTGCATCAGGTCCAGGAACAGCGTATGCCCCAGCTTGCGGTCGTCGCGCCACAGCACGATGCCGTGGCCGTCGCACTCGCAGGCCAGATCGATGTCGATCACGCAATCGGCCGCATTCGGCGTGCGGCCCAGCGCGGCCTCGATCTGCTTGAGCCGCGCCGGCAGCGCCTCGCGCATCAGCGCGGTGGCCAGCACCACGGCCTGGTTGTGGAAATGGCGCGCATCGCCGGCGCTGATGCTGGGCCCGCTGACCCGGCGCGAGGCCGCCTCGATCAGGCCCTCGACCGCCAGCGATTCGATCGCCCGTTCCAGCACCAGCGGCGAGGCCAGGCTGGTGCCGAGCAGCAGCACGTAGCGGTGGGTCTTCATGCGGCGTGGCGCACGATGCGCACGCCCACGCCACGCGCGGCCGGCACGGCCTGCGGCTTGGTCACGCGCAGGGCGACGGTGCGGATCGGAAACGCGCGCAGCAGCTGCGCGGCGATGGTCTCGGCCAGCGCCTCGACCAGCGCGAAGGCCGAGCCGGCGCAGAGCTGCTCGATGGTCTGCGCCACCACCGCGTAATCGACCGTGTCGCCCAGCGCATCGCTGCTTCCGGCCGCGCGCGTGTCCATGGTCATCTCCACGTCGAACACCAGCGGCTGCGGGCCGGTCCGCTCGAAGTCGTACACGCCGATCAAGGCCTGCGTCCGCAGCCCGTCGATGAAAACCACATCGTCCATCGCGCTCATGCGTCCACGCGCCCGCCGGCCATGCGCGCCAGCCGCAGCTGGAACAGCACCTTGGTCACCAGCAGGCGTTCCTCGATCGGCTTGAGCACCAGGTCGTTGGCGCCGTCGCGCAGCAGCTCGGCCTGGTTGTCGCGGTTGCTGTCGCCGGTCATCACCAGGATGGGCAGGCGCCGCTTGCCGTAGCCGAAATCCACGCGCACACGCTGGACGATGTCCACTCCGCTCAGCTCGCCCTTCAGGGTCACGTCGGTCAGCACCACGTCGAAGCGGATATCGGACAGGCCCAGCGACTCGGCGGTCAGCAGGCCGAAGGCATCCTCGGCGCGCAGCACGTGGACCACCTTCAGCCCATGCCGCTCGAGCATGCGCGTGGTGGTCTCGGCCACCACGCGGCTGTCCTCGACATAGAGCACGGTCGAGCCGGGCACCGGCTCGGGCTGCACGTAGCCGTGGATGAAGGCGGCCAGGGCTTCGTGGCCCAGCGCCTTGTCGAAGTAATCTGTGACGAATTCGGTGAAGCGGCGCTCCTCCAGATGCTGCTGCGCCTCGCCGGAGACCACGATCACCGGCACATAGGCCTGGCCGGCGGATTCGCGCACCGCGCGCGCCACCTCCAGGCCGCTGCCGCTCTTGAGCGACAAGGCGGTGGTGACCAGGTCGACCGGCCCCTTGGCCAGCGCCTCGCGCGCCTCGGCCAGGGTCGCGCAGCCGACCACCTCGACCTGCGGCAGGTCGCGCTTGAGCACATCGGCGATCAGCTTGCGCACCATCTTGGAGCCGTCCACCACCATGACCCGTGGCGCGTCGCTGATCAGGTGCCGCAAGTCTTGGGGGGCCATAAGCGCGGGGGCGGTCAGGTGTCGGTCGGGCGGGTCTGGCGCAGGTAGTGCCCGGTCACCCACCAGGCCCCCAACCAGCCGATGATCAAGGCCGCCACCAATACCAGACCAGCGCGCGCCGGGTCCAGCCCGTCCAGCGCGAAGCGGCTGCCATAGCTCTGCGCCAGCGCCTCCAGCGGCGCGCGCAGGGCGGCCCCGGCCACCAGCACCAGGCCCAGCGCCAGCACCCCGGCGCCCAGGCCGTACCAGGCGCCCAGATAGAGGAAGGGCCGACGGATGAAGCCGTCGCTGGCGCCCAGCAGCTGCAGCACGCCGATCTCCTCGCGCCGCGACTGGATGTCCAGGCGCACGGTGTTGCCCACCACCAGCGCCGCGCCCAGGCCGAACAGCGCCGCCAGCACCCACACCAGGCGCGTGCCGAAGCGCAGCCAGCCGTCCAGGCGCTGGCGCCAGACCGCGTCGTGCTGGACCACGTCGGCCTCGGGCAGCTGCTCCAGCGCCTGGGCCAGCGGCGCGTCGTCGCCGCTGGGGATCACCACCAGCTGCGCCGGCAGCGGGTTCTCGTCCAGCGCATCGATGGCCGCGTCCAGCCCGCTGAGCTTGCGGAAGTCGGCCAGGCCCTGCTCGGGCGTGCGCAGGTCCACGCGGGCCACGTCCGGGCGCGCACGGACCTCGTCGGCCAGCGCGCGAACGCGCTCGGGCGAGGTGTCGCGCTTGAGGAACACGTCCACCTGGCGCGAGGCCTGCACGCTGCCGGCGAAGTGCTGCACGTTGCCCAGCGCCAGCCACAGGCCCAGCGGCAGGGCCAGGGCCACCGCCATCACGCCGATGGTCAGGGCCGTGGACCAGGGCCGGCGCAGCGCGCGGCCCAGGCTGGAGACGAAGCTGTACAGGTGCTGGTCCAGCCAGATGCCCACGCCCGAGCGCGGGCCGTCGACGCGGCGGTTGGGTTCGATCTTCGGGCCCGGTTGGTCGCTCATGCGCGCCCCCCTACGAAACTTGCGGACATCATGTCGGTCACTCGGCCAGGTCGTCGGGGCTGATGTCGTCCATCAGCCGGCCATGGTCCAGGATCAGCACGCGCTTGCGCATGCGCTTGATCAGCGCCAGGTCGTGGCTGACCACCAGCACCGAGGTGCCGCGCTCGGGCATGGAGGCGAACAGCGACATGATCTCCGCGGCCAGGGTCGGGTCGAGGTTGCCGGTCGGTTCGTCGGCGACCAGCAGGCGCGGCTCGGACACGATCGCCCGGGCGATGCCCACGCGCTGCTGCTCGCCGGCCGAGAGCTGGGTCGGCAGCGCGCGCTCGCGATGGCCCAGGCCCAGGCGGGTCAGCACCTCGCGCACGCGCTTGCCGATGTCGCCGCGGCGGTCGCCACGCAGGATCAGCGGCAGGGCCACGTTCTCGGCCACGGTGCGGTCGGTGAGCAGGCGATGGTCCTGATGCACCGCGCCGACATGGCGCCGATGCAGCGGGATCTGGCGGCCGCGCACCTTGAGCAGGTTGCGCCCGTCGAACACCACCGCGCCGCGGCTGGGCCGCTCGCTCAGATGCACCAGCCGCAGCAGCGTGCTCTTGCCGGCGCCGGAGTGGCCGGTGACGAACAGCATCTCGCCCTCGCCCACCTCGAAGCTGACATCGGACAAGGCCTCGTGGCCCCCGGGATAGAGCTTGCTGACGTTTTCGAAGCGCAGGACGGTCATGGCGCGATTATGCCCGCGCGACGCGAAGAACGAGTGCGTGACCCGTGGAGCGGGAAGCGGAGCGAGGAACGCGCGGCGGCGAAGCGGTCGCAGCGCCGATGCGCTGCGCGCTGCTCCACCCGCGTTCCTCTCGCGTCAGCCGCCGACCAGCGACTTGATCTTGCGGCCCAAGCGGGTCAGGAACGAGTCGTTACCGGCGGCCGACGCGGCGGCCGGGGCCGGCTTGGCCTTGGCGACCGGCGCGGCGGCCGACGGCTCGGGCTTGGCGCGCGGCGCGCGCGGGCCAGCGGCGCCGTTGCCGGAGCTGGCCGAGGGCGGCGTCGCGCCTTCGGCGCCTTCGACCGGACGGCCGTGGCGGCGACGACGGCGCTTGCGCGGGCGCTTCTCGCCCTGCGGCGCGTTCGGATCGTGCGGCACCTCGACGTCTGCGACAGCGGCCGGCACGGCGCGGGGCGCCTCGGCCAGCGGCGTGTCGGCGACCGGCGCAACGGCCGCCTCGCCTGCCACCGGCTCGCTGCGCGGACGGCGCGGCGGACGCGGGCCGCGGCTGCCGGCGCCATCGCGGGTGCCGGAGCGACCGCCCTCACGCGGACCGCTGCGCCCACCGCCGCCGGAGCCGGAGCGCCCACCACCGCGACGCGCCTCGTCGGCGGCCTTCTGCTCGCGCGCCTCGCGGAAGATGGCGCTGACGCTCTCGGCCTCCTCGCCGTCCTCGCCGGGCGGCAGCGGCGCGCGCTCGGGGCGCGGCAGCGCGGTCAGCAGTTCGGCGGTGACCGGCTCGACCGGGATCTTCTGCTCGATGTAGGCCTCGATGTCCGGCAGGCTCATCGCGTAGCGCTCGCAGGCGAAGCTGATCGCATCGCCCTCGGCGCCCAGGCGCGCGGTGCGGCCGATGCGGTGCACGTAGTCCTCGGCGTCGAACGGCAGGTCGTAGTTGTAGACGTGGCTGACGCCGTCGATGTGCAGGCCGCGCGCGGCCACGTCGGTGGCCACCAGCAGCTCCAGCTGGCCGGCCTGGAAGCGCTTGAGCAGGGTCTCGCGCTTCTTCTGCGGCACATCGCCTGACAGCACGCCGACGCGGTAGCCGGCGCGCTCCAGCGCCCGGGCCACGCGTTCGACGAAGGCCTTGGTGTTGACGAACACCATGGTGCGCGCGCCCTCGCTGCGCGACAGCAGGCCCAGCAGCAGCGGGATCTTCTCGTCGTCGGCCGGCAGGTACATGCGCTGACGCACGCGCGCGGCGGTGACCGTCTCGGCCTCGACGACCAGCTTCTCCGGCTCGTTCATGTGCTCGTAGGCCAGCTCCAGCACGCGGTGGCTGAGCGTGGCGCTGAACAGCAGCGTCTGGCGCGTGGTGCGCTCGGGCATGCGCCGCAGCAGGAAGCGGATGTCCTTGATGAAGCCCAGGTCGAACATGCGGTCGGCCTCGTCCATCACGCACACCTCGCAGGCATGCAGGGACACGACCTTGTGCTGCTTGACGTAGTCGATCAGGCGGCCCGGGGTGGCGATGATGATGTCCACGCCCTGCTGCAGCAGCTCGCGCTGCTTGTCGTAGTCCACCCCGCCGTAGACCAGCGCGAAGCGCAGGCCCAGCGACGAGCCGAACTTGACCGCGTCCTTGTGGATCTGGATGGCCAGCTCGCGGGTGGGCGCCATGATCAGCGCGCGCGGATCCTCCGGCTTGCGGTCGGCCAGGGCCGGCCGGGTCAGCAGGCGGTTCATCACCGCCACCAGGAAGGCCAGCGTCTTGCCGGTGCCGGTCTGGCCTGGCCGGCCACGTCGCGCCCGGCCAGCGCCACCGGCAGGGTCAGCGCCTGGATCGGCGTGCAGCGGGAGAAACCGGCCGCTTCCAGCCCGGCCAGCAGGTCCGGATGCAGGGGAAAGGAGTTGAAGGTGACGTCGGTAAGAGGCTTGTCGCTCATGAATTCTCTTTACGCCGGGGCACGGGCCGACGGCGGGATGAAGGGGGCGGAGAAGTCCGCTTGCATCGCCGGCAACCCGGTCGCACACTGGCGCCCTCGATGCCGGGTGGCGCGGCCGCCCCCTAGAGCATGCAGGGCTTGATCGGGCCGCGAAACACCCCATTTTACCGCATCCGGCGGCCATCTTCCGGCCCCGCACCGCGAAACCTCCCACGGAGACCCCCTGATGAGCGACAAGGTGACCCACGTCGGCGACGCCGATTTCGACGCTGCCGTACTGCAGTCCGATGAACCCGTTCTGGTCGATTTCTGGGCCGAATGGTGCGGTCCGTGCAAGATGATCGCCCCGGTCCTGGACGAGCTGGCCAACGCCTACGAGGGCCGCCTGAAGGTGGTCAAGCTCAACGTCGACGACAACCGCGCCACGGCCATCAAGTATCACGTGCGCAACATCCCGCTGCTGCTGCTGTTCAAGGACGGCCAGGTCCAGGCCACCCAGGTCGGCGCCGTCGGCAAGGGTCAGCTGACCCAGATGATCGACAAGGCCATCGGCGCCCAGGCCGCCTGATGCCCCGCCCCGCGGCCTCCCGCGGGGCCTGAATCCGCTGCAAACCGACGCCGGGACGCGCTTGAAGCCGTTCCGGCGCGGTGTTAAGGTCAAGATATCCGGCGCTTGGGGTTCTCGCGCCGCACCCCTTCTGCAACACCACCCACCGTCACTCCAACAGCCGCCCGCGCCCTTTGTGCCGCCGGCAGGCTCGCAACCTCTTAAGCGAGGAATCGCCCTTTGTCCGACAGCAACGAAACCGGCGTCGCCACCGCCGAGAAGCGCGTGCGCAAGCCGCGCGTGAGCAAGACCCCCAAGCCCGACGCCATCGCCCAGCCCGACCTGGCCCTGGACAGCGCACCGCCTGCGCCCAGGCCCGCCCCGGCGCCGGAAGCCAGCGCGCCCGCCCCGTCGGCGCCGCCCGCCGCCCCGGCTGAAGCCAGCGCGCCGCGCAACGAAGGCGGCGGCGACGGCGCCCCGAGCGAGCCCCGGCAGGCCCCGCAGGGCCAGCAGAGCGGTGAGGCCAACGGCAACGGCCAGCACAACAATCCGCAGCGCTTCCAGAACAACAATCAGAACAACCAGAACGGCCAGCAGCAGGGCCAGGGCAACAACCGGCGCGAGCGCTTCCGCAACCGCCGCGACCGCGAGCGGGGCCGCAACGACCGCTACAACGACGGTCTGCCGCAGGACGCCGCCAGCGAGACCTTCGTGCCGCGTCCGCACCCGCAGGTGCCCGAGGGCTTCCCGCAGTACTCGCTGAGCGATCTGAAGAAGATGCCGGCGCACAAGCTGATCGAGATCGCCGACCAGCTGCAGATCCAGGAAGGCGTGGCCCGCGCCCGCAAGCAGGACGTGATCTTCGCCCTGCTCAAGGTGCTGACCCGCCATGGCGAGGGCGTGGCCGCCGACGGCGTGCTGGAGATCCTGCCCGACGGCTTCGGCTTCCTGCGCGCGGCCGAGGCCAGCTACCTGGCCGGCCCGGACGACACCTATATCTCGCCCAGCCAGATCCGTCGCTTCAACCTGCGCACCGGCGACCACATCTCCGGAACGCATCCGCTGGCCCAAGGACGGCGAGCGCTACTTCGCGCTGAACATCGTCGACACCATCAACGGCGAGCCGATCGAGGCCAGCAAGGGCAAGGTGCTGTTCGAGAACCTGACCCCGCTGTTCCCGCGCAAGCGCTTCCACCTGGAGCGCGGCAACGGTTCGTCCGAGGACATCGCCGGCCGCATCCTCGACCTGATGGCCCCGCAGGGCAAGGGCCAGCGCTCGCTGATCGTCTCCCCGCCCAAGGCGGGCAAGACGATGATGATGCAGCAGATCGCCACGGCCATCACCACCAACCATCCCGACGTGCACCTGATCGTGCTGCTGATCGACGAGCGTCCGGAAGAAGTGACCGAAATGCAGCGCACCGTGCGCGGCGAGGTCATCAGCTCGACCTTCGACGAGCCCGCCGCCCGCCACGTGCAGGTCGCCGAGATGGTGATCGAGCGCGCCAAGCGCCTGGTCGAGCACAAGAAGGACGTGGTGATCCTGCTCGACTCGATCACCCGCCTGGCCCGCGCCTACAACAACGTGGTGCCGTCCTCGGGCAAGGTGCTCACCGGCGGCGTGGACGCCAACGCCCTGCACCGCCCCAAGCGCTTCTTCGGCGCGGCGCGCAACGTGGAGGAAGGCGGCAGCCTGACCATCATCGCCACCGCCCTGGTCGACACCGGCAGCGCGATGGACAAGGTGATCTACGAAGAGTTCAAGGGCACCGGCAACTCGGAAATCCACCTGGATCGCCGCATCACCGAGAAGCGCGTCTACCCGGCCATCGCGGTCAACCTCTCCGGCACCCGCCGCGAGGACCTGCTGATCGAACCGGAGCTGCTGCAGAAGATCTGGATCCTGCGCAAGCTGCTGCACCCGATGGACGAAATCGCCGCGATGGAGTTCATGCTGGACAAGATGAAGAACACCAAGTCCAACGACGAGTTCTTCAGCTCGATGAAGCGCTGAACCGCGCTTCTCGCAGCCCAACGAAAAGCCCCGCATTGCGGGGCTTTTTGTTTTTCTCGCACCGATGTGCGGGAATGACTTCAGTGTGCGTGGTCGGTAAAGCCGGCTTCGGTGAGCAGCCTCGACCCGGGCGGGCGCGGCTCCGCGAGCGTGCAGATCAGGACTTCTTCCAACGAAGGCATTGAGCAAGCGCTCTGCCTCCTCCCTTTCGCCGCAGGCGAAGGGGAGGGCTGGGGTGCGGTGCTCTTGCTTCGGCGGCTTGCCCGGTAAAGCCTCGACCCCTCCCCATCCCTCCCCTGCGCTGCGCGCAAGGGAGGGGGCCTCAAGTCGATGACTTCCCGTTACTGGTCGGGTTGTGCGCGCGGAGAGGTTCGACGCCCCGCAGACCGAAGCCTCGTGACCTGAAGCGCGCGGCAGCGGGCCGGCGGGCGGGGGCCGCGACTAGCGAGGCAGGACGCCGAGCGCCCGAATCAGGGCAGGATGCCCTGATTGAGGGATAAGCGGCCCCCGCCCGCCGGACCGCTGCCCTTCCGAAGTCGCAACGCTCAACTGCAACGCAACCTCAGGTTCGCGAGCAGAACCGGTTCTTGGTGTTCCGAGCGAAAGTCCCTGGGTTCCCGCGTTCGCGGGAACGACGGTAGTGGGTAGGTACGGCAGGGAAAAGCGCCCCCCTCCGAAGCCGCAAAGCCCAACTGCGACGTGACCTCAGCTTCGCGAGAAAAACCTGCTCTTCGTGCTCCGAGCGAAAGCCCCTGGGTTCCCGCGTTCGCGGGAACGACGATAGGAGGATGTAAGGCGGGCAGATGACCCGCTTGAGGGGAAAGCAGACACCGCCCGCCAGAGCGGTGCCCACACGACGCGGGAGCGCGCCCGCGCTAGCCCTGGCCGAGCTCGGTGCGCAGGCGGATCGCGCCTTCGCCGACCGGGGCGAGCGTGCCGGACTGGGCGGCATCGACGTCCTGGGCGCGGGCCAGCTCGGGGCGCAGCCACGGCGCCGGCATGTGCGGACCGGGAATATAGGGCTCCCAGGTGCCGTAGCCGGGACGCTGGCGCGCGAGCGAATAGTCGATCGGCACGCGCGAGGTCCAGCCGCCCTCCGGATGCTTGGGATCGTTGGCGGAGGGCGTGAACTGCCAGGCCCGCGTGGCGGCGATGGCCGACTGCTCCAGCACCTTGCGCCAGCGCGCCATCTCGCGCCCGTTGGCCAGCACGCGCAGATTGGTCTGCTCGGCGAACGCCTGCTGGACCTTGCCGTCCGCGCCGACCTTGATTAGCAGAAAGACCGTGCCC
The DNA here is from genome assembly GCF_042700505.1 of Pseudoxanthomonas sp. UC19_8. Taxonomy (NCBI): domain Bacteria; kingdom Pseudomonadati; phylum Pseudomonadota; class Gammaproteobacteria; order Lysobacterales; family Lysobacteraceae; genus Pseudoxanthomonas; species Pseudoxanthomonas sp. UC19_8. The sequence continues at coordinate 4,208,303 of NZ_CP170559.1, read as the reverse complement.
GACACGTTGGACGCCGCGGCCACCGCCGGATAGGCCGGCGGCGGCATCTTCTGCTGCTTGAGCCAGGTCGCATCGACCTCCTCGTCCTGGTCGCCGGTGAAGGACGCGCTGCGGATGCTCAGCACATAGTTGCCATCCTCACGCTTGTACGCCACCAGGCGGATGCGCATGCGCGAGCGCACCTCCGCCGGCTTGCCCGCGACCAGGATCGGCTCGAACTCCCAGCTCGGCACCGCACGGTCGATCAGCTGCGTCACGTCGCCCGACAGCTTGTCCGGCCGATCGATCTGGAACGCCTTGACCTTGCCGTCGCTGGCGATGCGGATGTCGCCGGTCACGACGAGGCTGGATTCCAGCGTCTCCCTGACTTCGCCACGGGTCTGCGCGAACGCGGCATTCCCCACGGTCGCAAGCAGCGCACTGCACAAGAAGGCCGCGAGTCTGACGATGATGCGCATGGTCGATCCCTGTCCACGATGAGGCGCCGAGCTTGCCGCCCCGGCGCAGCGGCGGCAAGTGCCTTCCGGCCCGCCGGCGCCATGACAGTGCAGCCCCACGCGCGCGGCCGGTCCGAGGCGCGCGGCGGCGCATAATGGAAGGGGCGCAAAGGGAGTTTCGATGAACGACGGCGGTCTGCAACTTGCGCTGGTGTTCCTGCTGGCCGGCGTGGTGGCCGTGCCGGTGTTCAAGCGCCTCGGGCTGGGCGCGGTGCTGGCCTATCTGGTCGCCGGCGCGCTGCTGGGCCCGCATGGCTTCGGCTTCGTGCGTGATGCCGAGCGCATCCTCAACGCCTCGGAAGTCGGCGTGGTCATGCTGCTGTTCGTGATCGGCCTGGAGCTCTCGCCCTCGCGGCTGAAGGTGATGCGCAAGCCGGTGTTCGGCACCGGCGGGCTGCAGGTGCTGCTGACCACGCTGGTGCTAGGCGCGCTGTGTCTGTGCCTGGGCCTGAGCTGGAAGAAGGCGCTGGTGATCGGCATGGGTCTGGCGCTGTCCTCCACCGCGGTCAGCCTGCAGCTGCTGGCCGAACGCAAGGCCCTGGCCACCGACTACGGCCGCACCGGCTTTGCGGTGCTGCTGTTCCAGGACCTGGCCGCGATCCCGCTGCTGGTGGCGATCCCGCTGCTGGGCGGGGCCAAGAACCAGACCCTGAGCTGGGCCACGGGCCTGGAGGCGATCGGCGCGATCGTGCTGGTGGCGCTGTTCGGCCGGCTGGCGCTGCGGCATCTGTTCCGCATCGTGGCGCGTACCCGGATGCCCGAGGTGTTCACCGCCAGCGCGCTGCTGGTGGTGCTGGGCACGGCCTGGCTGATGCAGCTGGCCGGGCTGAGCGCCGGCCTGGGCGCGTTCCTGGCCGGCGTGCTGCTGTCCGACTCCGAGTTCCGCCACGAGCTGGAATCGCAGATCGAGCCGTTCAAGAGCCTGCTGCTGGGCCTGTTCTTCATCGCCGTGGGCATGTCCATCGACATCGACCGCGTCCGCGCCGAGCCGCAGATCATCGCCGCCGGCGTGCTGACCCTGCTGCTGGTCAAGGCCGGCGTGCTGCTGGCGCTGGGCCGCTGGCAGGTGCGCCTGAGCTGGCGCGCGGCGCTGAAGCTGGGCGCGGTGCTGTGGCTGGGCGGCGAGTTCGCCTTCGTGGTGTTCAACCAGGCCGCGCAGGCGGACCTGCTGAGCGGGCAGCAGCGCGACCGGCTGGTGGCGATGGTCGGCCTGTCGATGGCTGCCACGCCGCTGCTGCTGATCGCGGCCAGCCGCTGGCTGGACCACGCGCCGGCCGCGCCCAAGCGCGCCTTCGAGGAGGTCGAGGACCTGCAGCCGCGCGTGCTGATCGCCGGCATGGGCCGCTTCGGCCAGATCGTCGCGCGCCTGCTCACCGCCCAGCGCGTGTCCTTCGTCGCGCTCGAACACAGCGCCGAGCAGGTAGACACCCTGCGCCGCTTCGGCAATGCGCGGCTGTTCTACGGCGACCCCACCCGGCCCGACCTGCTGCGCGCGGCCGGCGCGCAGCACTGCAAGGTGTTCGTGGTGGCCATGGACGATCCGGACACCAACATCCGCTGCACACGCCTGATCCGGCGTATGTACCCGGCCGCCACGGTGCTCAGCCGGGCGCGCAACCGCCAGCACGCCTGGCGGCTGATGGACCTGAGCGCCGAGCCCTTCCGCGAGACCTTCGGCTCCAGCCTGGAAATGGGCGAGCGAGTGCTGACCGCGCTGGGCGTGGACGAGGAAGAAGCCGCGCGGCAGGCGCAGCGCTTCCGCGCGCACGACGAGAAGCTGCTGCGCGAGCAGTACCTGGTCTACGACGACGACGCGGCGCTGATCCAGACCGCGCGCGATGCGCGCCGCGACCTGGAAAAGCTGGTCGCCGCCGACACGGCGCCGCCCGCGACAGCGGACGCCCAGACAGCTACGACGACGGAAAAACCGGCGGCCAGCGACTGAGGCCGCGCCGGCGCTCAGCCCAGGCGCGCGCCGTTGGGCACCGGGCGCTCCAGCGTGGTGATCACCACGCCCTCCTCTGTGTAGGCGCCGGTCAGCAGGAACTGCGACCGGAACGGCCAGATCTGCTTCTCGGGGAAGTTCAGCACCGCCACGATCTGTCTGCCGACCAGGTCCTCGGGCGCATACAGGCTGACGATCTGCGCGCTGGTCTTGCGCTGGCCGTAAGGGCCGAAGTCGGCCCAGACCTTGTAGGCCGGCCGGCGCGCCTCGGGGAAGGGCTCGACCTTGAGGATGGTGCCGGCCACCAGCAGCACTTTTTCGAAATCGGCCCAGGTGATGGGGGCAGCATCGGCGGCGGGCGCGTCGGACATCGGCGAGGATCCAGGGGTGGGAAGCGGTGCGCCGCCTTCAGCGCGGATCGCGCAGGAAGCGCGCGATCGGCGCGCCGGCGCCGGGCACCACGGTCGGCGCCAGTTCGCCGGCCACATCGACGAAGCCGCGCATGATCGCGATATCGCGCGGGATGCGGTTCAGCGCATCGCGCTGGGCCGGGTCGGCGCCGGCGCGCAGCAGGCGCTGGACCACGCGCAGCAGGCCGTGCAGCGCGGCCAGATGCAGCGGGCCGAAGCCGCGCGGATCGCGCACGTCGAGCGCGACGTTCTCGTCGAGCAGGCGCTCCAGGCCGGCCAGGATCACGTCCTCGTCGCAGGCGGTGCCCGGCTCGGCGCGCGCGCCCAGCAACAGCAGCAGCGGCGTGACCGTGCCGCCGTCGGGCCCGTCGGGCTGGGCGCCGGCCAGCAGCAAGGTGTCCAGCAGCGCCAGCAGGCGCGGCCGGTCGCGGGCGATGAAGCCGAACAGCCCCGCGCAGTGCAGCGCGGTCAGGCCCTGCGCATCGACCGCGTGCACGTCGGCCCCGGCGGTGAGCAGGCGCGCGGCGACATCGGGCAGGCCCAGCGCGGCGGCCAGCATCAGCACGCTGACCTCGCCGGGCAGGCGATATTCGATGCTGGCGCCGGTATCGAGCAGGGCGCCGACGATCGCGGTCTGGCGCATGCTCACCGCCGCCGACAGCGGCGTGGCGCCGGTGCGCGCAGGGCGCTGCGGATCGGCGCCGCGCGCCAGCAGCAGGTCGACCACCGCGCCGTGGCCGCCGCCGGCTGCGCGCAGCAGCGCGCTGCAGCCCTGCGCGTCCTGCGCGTCCACGTCGAAGCCCAGGTCGAGCAGGCGGCGCACCGCGTCGGCGTCGCCGGCCTTGGCCGCGGCCGGCAGGTCGGCCGGCTGCAGCGCGCGGCGCGGCAGCGGCCAGACGCGCCAGTCCAGCCAGTCGGCCAGGTCGCGGCGGCCGGCCGACAGGGCCACGCCCAGCGGGGTCTGGCCGTCGGCGGCGCGCGCGTCGGGCGAGGCGCCGGCCGCGATCAGGCGCCGCACCATCGCCACATTGCCCAGCGCGGTCGCCAGGTGCAGCGCCGACATGCCGCGCGCGTCGCGGGCCTCGCGGTCCACGCCGAGGGCGAGCAAGGCCTCCACCAGCGCCGGCCAGTCCAGCCGCACGGCCAGAGGCAGCGCGCGGTCGCCGCCGGGCGCGGGGGCGAAGGGATCGGCGCCGCGGGCCAGCAGCTCCAGCGCCATTGCGGCCACCTCCGGCCGGGTGCGCGCATCGGAGGCGCCGGCAGGCGGCCAGGAAGCGCGCCAGCCCGGCGCTGCCGGCGGGCGAGAGGCCGGCGTCGAGCAGGACCCGGATCACCGGCAGCGCCGCCGGTCCGCGCGCCATCGCCGCCAGCAGCGGCAGGTCGCCGCGCACGTCGGGCTGTTCGCCCGAGGCGCCGTGGCGCAGCAGCCAGGCCACCGCATCGGCCTGCGCCTGCAGGGCCGGGGCATGCAGCAGGCTGCCCAGCTCCTGCGGCGAGCACAGCCGCACCAGCGCGTCCAGGCCGCGCCGTTCGCCGCGCTCAAGCGCTTCGCGCAGCAGGCCCAGCGGCGACTGGTCCGGCCGCGGGGCGTGGGTGTCGGCCGCCGAGACGGCGGTCGGCAACGGGTACTCGGGATCGAGCTGGGAGACCAGGGCCCAGCGCCCGGCCGCGGCGGCCAGGTCGGCGGCGCGGTGGCCGGCCAGGTCGCGCCGTTCGGGGTCCACGCCCAGTTCCAGCAGGCGCTTGACCACCGCGGGCACGACCTGCTCGGCGGTGCTGGCCAGCAGCAGCGCGTTGCGGCCACGGGCATCCACCGCGGCCAGGTCGGCGCCGGCAGCGGCCAGGGTGTCCAGCGCGGCGACGCGGCCGCTGCGCGCGGCCTCCAGCCACGGCGTGGCGCCGGCTTCGTCGCGCGCATCGACGCTGGCGCCGGCGGCGAGCAGCGCGGCCAGGATCTCGGCATGGCCGGCCAGCGCGGCCTCGTGCAGGGCGCTGCGGCCGTGCGCGCCGCGCGCATCGACCTTGGCCTTGTGCTTGAGCAGCAGCTGCACGCCGGCCGCGTCGTCTTCCTCGGTGGCGGCAGCGGCCAGCAGCACCGGCTGCCCGCCGGCGGGCTCGGGGCGGGCGCCGCGTTCGAGCAGGAACTTGGCCAGGCGCCAGTTGCCGGCGACGCAGGCGATGCCCAGCGGGGTGATGCCGTCGTGGTTCAGGGCGTCCAGCTCGGCGGCGGCGTCGCGCAGCAGCGCGGCCACGCCGGGGTCGGAGCTGCGCGCGGCGTGGTGCAGCGCGGTGTTGCCTTCGCGGTCGGCCTGGCGCGGGTCGGCGCCGTTGGTCAGCAGCGTGGTGACCGCGTCGGGGCGGCCGTGCCAGCTGTCGCGGGTCGCCGCCAGCAGCGGGGTCATGCCGGCGTGGGCCTGGTTGAGGTCGATGCCCTTGGCGATCAGGGTGCGCAGCAGGCGCAGGTCGGGCAGCACCGCGGCCAGCACGGCCAGGCTGCGCTGGTCGCGCGCGTCCGGCGGCGGCAGGGCGCGCGGGTTGGCGCCGGCCTCGATCAGCTCCAGCGCGCGCTCGACCCGGCCGCTGCGCGCGGCCTCGTACAGCGCCGCCTCCTGGGCCGGACCCGCCGCGGCGGGTGCCGGCGTGGCGCGCGGCGCGGCGGCCGGTGCCGGGGCGGCCGTGGGGCGCGCGGCAGGCGCAGGCGCCGGGGCGAAGGACGGCGGCGTCTTCTGCGCCGGTCGGGCGGCGGGCTTGGCCGGCATGTCCAGCACCGGCAGGCCACCGGCGCGGGTGGCGCGCTGCAGGCCGGCATGCAGCAGCGGCAGGGCCAGCGCGTAGACGATCGCGCCGGCCGCGCGCAGGGTGCTGGGCCACAGCGCCGGCCAGGCGCAGGCTCAGCCCGCCGCCGATGGCCAGCGCCACGGCCGCGGCCACGCCCAGCCCGCGCCAGTCGCCGACGTCGCGGTCGGCCATCGCCCGCCACTGGCGCGACAGCGCGCCGCCCTCGCGTTCGACCGCCAGCCACAGCGGCCAGGCCCGCCACACGCCGATCAGGCAGACGCCGACCACCGCACTCAGGCCCAGCGCCGCGCCCAGCGAGCCACCGCTGCGCAGCGCCTGCAGCGGCCAGGCCAGCAGCGCGGCCGCGAGGGCGAAACCCGCGCCCCACACCGCCAGCAGCGGCAGCAGATCGCGCTTGAGGAAATCGCGCCGCGCCGGTGCGCGCGTGCGCGCCTGCCAGGACACCGCCAGGGCCAGCGCCGGCTGGGCCAGCAGCGCGCCCACCGCGGCAACCGGTCCGCCGAAGAAGGTCAGTGCGGCCAGGGCAAGGCCGGCGAGCAGCGCCACCAGCGCCGCACGGATCGGCGGACGGACAGGATCAGGCATCGGGCATCGGATCCTGGATCGCCGCCAACGGCGGGAACTGCAGATGGAAGCCCTGGCTGGCCAGGTTCTGCCGCACCACCGCGATGTCCTCGCGCGCCAGCTTGCGCTCGGGGCTCAGGGTCACTTCCAGCACGAAGGCCAGCTCGCCCAGCTGGGCGCGCACCGGCGCGGGCAGACGGGCGAAGTCGTCGCGCGCTGCCAGGTACAGGTACGTGTCGGCCTTGCGCAGGCTCTTGTAGACGAACGCATGCATCCGGTTGTGCGCGAATCCGATTGATCAGGAAAGTCGCAACGATTGTGCGGCAAAGCCCGCAGTGGCGAAACCCGAACCTGAAACGCCACCTGCGCGTGCACACGGTCACGCCAAGGCCGCTGGCTATACTCGAACGCCATCGACTGACACAAAGCTCTGGATGCCGTCCCCGTCCCGCATGACGCCCCTGGCGATCACGGCCTATACCGCCACCACCGCCCTGGGCCATGGCCGCCAGGCGCAGGCGCAAGGCCTGGAAGCGCGCCGCAGCGGCCTGCGGCGCAACGACTTCGGTCCGACGCCGCGCCTGGACTGCTGGATCGGCCGCGTCGACGGCGTCGAGGACGTCGTGCTGCCGCCTGAGCTGGCGCAGTGGGACTGCCGCAACAACCGCCTGGCCTGGCTCGCCCTGGGCCAGGACGGCGTGCTCGACGCGGTGCAGGACGCGGCAGGCCGCTACGGCGCGGCACGCGTAGCGGTGGTGATCGGCACCTCGACCTCCAGCATCGGCGCCAGCGAGGAGGCCTACACCCGCCTGGAGCAGGACGCCGAAGGCGAGCGCTTCCCCGACGACCTGGCGCGCCCGATCGTGCACACGCCGCACTCGCTGGGCGACTTCGTCCAGCACGCCACCGGCCTGGCCGGGCCCTGCGTGACCGTGGCCACGGCGTGTTCGTCCAGCGCCAAGGTCTTCGCCCAGGCCGCGCGGCTGATCCAGGCCGGGCTGGTCGATGCGGCGCTGGTGGGCGGCGTGGACACGCTGTGCGGCAGCGTGCTGTACGGCTTCAACGCCCTGCAGCTGGTGTCGAAGAATCCGTGCATGCCTTTCGATGCCCACCGCGACGGGCTGTCGCTGGGCGAGGCCGGCGGCTTCGCCCTGATCGAACGCGCGGACCAGGCGCAGGCCGGCCTGCAGCTGCGCGGCTACGGCGAATCCAGCGATGCCCACCACATGTCCGCCCCGCATCCGGAAGGCCTGGGCGCGCAGCTGGCGATGGCCGATGCGCTGGCCCGGGCCGGCATCGAGCCCGCGCAGCTGGACTATCTGAACCTGCACGGCACCTCCACGCCGGCCAACGACACGGTCGAGGCGATCGCGGTGGCCAAGCTGTTCCCCGACGGGTTGCACGCGGCCTCGACCAAGGCCTGGACCGGGCACACGCTGGGCGCGGCGGGCATCGTCGAGTCGGTGTTCGCGCTGATCGCGCTGGACACCGGCTATCTCCCCGGCACCCTCAACGCCCACACGCCCGATCCGGCGTGCGGTCCCCAGATCCGTTTCGCGCCCGAGCGGCGCCCGGTGCAGTACGCCATGAACAACTCCTTCGGCTTCGGCGGCAACAACTGCGCGCTGGTCTTCGGCCGCGCATGAGCGCCCCGGTCCTGAATGCCCGCGTGGCCGGCATCGGCTTCTGGTGCCGCGGCCTGCCGTCCTGGGACGCCGCGCAGGGCTATGCCCGCGGCGGCGCGCTGCCGCCCGACGCGCCGGCCAAGCCGGCCCCGCAGCTGCTCGCGCCCAACGAACGCCGCCGCGCCCCGGAAACGGTGGCCGTGGCCCTGGAAGTGGCGCTGGCCGCATGCCAGGCCGCCGGCCGCGACCCGTCGGCCCTGCCCTCGGTGTTCACTTCGACCCACGGCGATCTGGCGATCACCGACTACATGTGCCGCCAGCTGGCCAGCGACCCGACCGGCATCTCGCCGATCCGCTTCCACAACTCGGTGCACAACGCCGCGGCCGGCTACTGGACCATCGGCGCCGGCACGCATGCGCCGGCCACCGCGATCAGCGCCTTCCACGGCAGCTTCGCCCAGGGCCTGCTCGAAGCGCTGACCCAGCTGGCCACCGGCACGCCGGAGGTGCTGCTGGTGGGCTACGACAGCCAGTCGGTGGGGCCGCTGGGGCGCATCTCGCACAGCCAGGGGCTGCTGGGCGCTGCATTGGTGCTCAGTGCGCAGGGCGAAGGCCTCGCCCTGCTCGCCGCGCTGGGCACCGGCGGCGTCGACCGCGCGCCGGCCGGCCCGCTGGAAACCCTCGCCGCCGGCAACGCGATGGCGCCGATGCTGCCGCTGTTCGACGCCCTGGCCCAGGGCGCCGCGCGCTGCCACCTCGACGCCGGCCACGGCGCGGTGCTGCAGGTGGAGATCGTCCGATGAGCACGCTGACCATGGACGACGTGGCGGTGGTGATCCCCGCGCTCAACGAGCGGCTGCGCATCCGCGAAGTGGTCGAGGACGCGCTGGCGGTGTGCCCGCGGGTGATTGTGGTCGACGACGGCTCCGACGATGGCACCAGCGACTGCCTGGACGGCCTGCCGGTGACGCTGATCCGCCATTCGCAGCGCCTGGGCAAGGGCGCGGCGCTGCGCAGCGGCTTCGCCGAGGCCGCGCGCCAGGGCGCGCAGGGCGTGCTGACCATGGACGGCGACGGCCAGCACCGGGCCAGCGACTTCCCGCGCATGCTCGAGGCGGCCAATGCCTACCCCGGCTGGGTGGTCAACGGCGCACGCCTGCGCAAGCGCGCCAGCCAGCCGATCATCCGCCGCATCGGCAACGACTTCGGCGACTGGGGCATCGCCTCGGGGCTGCGGCTTCCGCCTGGTCGACACGCAGAGCGGCCAGCGCTTCTATCCGCGCAGCGTGTTCACGCTGGACGGGGTGGAAGGCGAAGGCTTCGTATTCGAGGCGCAGATGCTGATCAGTGCCGCGCGCCGCGCCGGTGCGCGCGTGGTGTCGGTTCCGATCGAGACGCGCTACGCCGGCACCGAGCCGGGCACCTTCCGCAAGAGCCATTTCCGCCTGGTGCGCGACCTGTGCAGGATCACCACGCACGTGGTCGGCCAGGTGCTGCGCCATGGCCGGCTGCTGTCGGTCTATCGCGGCATCCGCGCCACCCGCCCGGTCATCCACGACCCACACGGCGAGTTTGCTAGGGTGCCGGCTCCCTCCCCGGCGGCGGACGCCTGAAGATGAATGCGCGGACCGATGTGGCCATCCTCGGCGGTGGCCTGGCCGGACTGACCCTGGCCCTGCAGCTCAAGGCGCGCGACCCGGCCCTGGCCATCAGCGTGATCGAGCGCCGCGGCCATCCGGTGCGCGAAGGCGCGTTCAAGGTGGGCGAGTCGACCGTGGAGATCGGCGCGCATTACTTCAGCGATGTGCTCGGCTTGCGCGCGCACCTGGATGCCGAGCATCTGCGCAAGTTCGGCTTCCGCTTCTTCTTCTCCGAGGGCCAGTGGCGGATCGACCAGTGCACCGAACTGGGCGTGAGCCAGCTGCTGCCCACCCCCTCCTGGCAGATCGACCGCGGCCGCTTCGAGAACTTCCTCGGCGAGCGCGCGCGTGCGCTGGGCGTGGACTTTATCGACGGGGCCAGCGTGCGCGGCGTGGACCTGGCCTCCGGTGAGGCCGATCACGGCGTGCGCTTCGAACGCGACGGCGCGGCGGCCACGCTGGACGCGCGCTGGGTGGTCGATGCCAGCGGCCGCGCCGGCCTGCTCAAGCGCAAGCTCGGCCTGGCCCAGCCCAATGCGCACCATGCCAATGCGGTGTGGTGGCGCGTGGAGGGCTTCATCGATCCCAACGACTGGTCCGACGATCCGGCCTGGCTGGCGCGCTGCACGCCGCCGGACCGCTGGCGCTCGACCAATCACATGTGCGGACCGGGCTACTGGTTCTGGCTGATCCCGCTGTCCTGCGGCGCCCACTCGCTGGGCATCGTCTGCGATGCCGATGCGCATCCGCTGGAGACGATGAACACCCACGCCAAGGCGATGGACTGGTTGCGCACGCACCAGCCGCGCGTGGCCGCCGCACTGGAGCGGCCCGAGCATGCGCTGATGGACTTCATGTTCCTGCGCGACTTCTCCTACGGCTGTAAGCAGGTGTTCTCCGGCGACCGCTGGGCGCTGACCGGCGAGGCCGGGGTGTTCCTGGACCCGTTCTATTCGCCGGGCAGCGACTTCATCGCCATCGCCAACGGCTACATCACCGACCTGGTCGCGCGCGATCGCGCCGGAGAGGGGATCGCGCCGTACGCGGGCATCTACAACCAGCTCTACAGCGGCTTCTACGAGAACACGCTGACCCTCTACCAGGGCCAGTACCCGCTGTTCGGCGATGCGCAGGTGATGCCGGTCAAGGTGATCTGGGACTACACCTACTACTGGTCGCTGCTGGCGCCGCTGTACTTCGCCGGACGCCTGACCGATGTGCCGCTGCTGGGGCGGCTGCGACCGCTGTTCCAGCGCGGGCGCGCGCTCAATCTGGCCGTGCAGGCCTTGCTGGCCGAATGGGGCCGGCGCAATGCGCCCCACCCTGCTCCGCTGACCGACGGCCGCCTGCTGGACCAGTACGCGATCGACTGGTTCTTCGAACTCAACCGCGCCTTGAACGATACGCTCGATTCCGACGCCCTGGCCGCACGCCTGGCGTCCAACGTCGCACGCATGGAATGGCTTGCCGGCGAGCTCCTGGCCCGCGCCAATGCAGCGCATGTGGACCTGGACGACCATGGCCTGGCGGCCTTGCTGGCCGGCACCGCGCCGCCCATCGCGTCGCTGGAACCCGCCTGGTACGCCGAAGCGGCATAACCCCCGCTGTGGGTTGTGGGTGTGCTGGGTGGTAGCCGTCCTTGTGGCCTTTTCGGCCAATGGCGGCGATTGGGCTCTGCCGGTAAAGCTTCATCGCCACCATTGGCCCAACAGGCCACAAGGGCGGCTCCCACCTGTAGAGCGGAGCTTGCTCCGCTAGGCCTCGCCGATGATCCGGTCGGAACGCAGCGGAGCAAGCTCCGCTCTACAAGGGGCCGCGGCGTGACCTGAGAGACAGTTGCTCCCACAAAAGCGGAGCGCTTCGCTCTCCTGTTTGCCCTGCTTGAGGCCGAGAGCCTATCGGCGGCCCTTCCTACGCCATCCCGCCGTTGACGCCGATCACCTGGCCGTTGATGTAGCCGGCGGCGTCCGAGCAGAGAAAGGCCACCAGCGCAGCGACTTCCTCAGGCTTGCCGGCGCGGGCGGCCGGGACCAGTTGCTTGATCGCCTCGGGCGGGAACTGCGCGCCGATCATCGCGCCCTCGATCACACCGGGCGCGACCACGTTGGCGGTGATGCCGCGGCTGGCCATCTCGCGCGCCAGCGACTTGGTGGCGCCGTGCAGGGCCGACTTGGCCGCGGCGTAGTTGACTTGGCCGCGGTTGCCGATCACCGCCGCGACCGAAGACACGCTGATGACGCGGCCCCAGCGCGTGCGGGCCATTGGCAGCAGCAAGGGCTGGGTAACGTGGAAGAAGCCGTGCAGCGAGACATCGATGACGCGATGCCACTGCTGCGCGCTCATGCCGGCCATCGGCGCGTCGTCATGGATGCCGGCGTTGTTGACCACCACCTGCACAGGGCCGGCTTCCAGCAGGGTGGCGATGGCGGTGGCGCAGGCATCGGCGTCGGCCAGGTCGAAGGCCACGGCCTGCGCGCGTCCGCCGGATTCGGCGATGCGTTGCGCCACAGCCTGGGCGCGCGCGAGGTTGCCGTTGGCATGCACGATCACCTCGAAGCCCGCCGCGCCCAGCGCGGCGCAGATCTCCCCGCCCAGGTCGCCACTGCCGCCGGTCACCAGCGCGCGTCGCGCCGGCGTTGAAGTCGTCGATGAAGTCATACGCGCATGGTAGCAATGCGCTGCATACGGTTTTGGGGGGAGAGTACCTGTCTCTTCACACCACGTCGCGGCCTCCTTGTAGAGCGGAGCTTGCTCCGCTGGGGCCTTCCTCACGAAACGAACGAAGAGCAGCGGAGTCCCCGAAAAGGGGATTGCCACAAGCTCCGCTCTACAGAGATTTGGGAGTTGCTTCTCCCAAGGCCACCGCCCCTCGCGTCAGCCCAGCATCACCGAGGCGCGGCCTTCTGCCAGCAGCGTGCCGGCGTGCAGGATGCGGAAGCCGTACTGCTGGCTGTCGGGCGTGTGCATCAGCAGCTGGGCATGGCCTTCCAGCGCCTGCTCGAGGCCATCGAGCGTGTCCACGTGTAGCTGCACGCCGCGCAGCGCCACCAGCATGCCCGGTCGCACCGGCGCGCCGCTGGCCTGGCCGAGCAGGCCGCCGTGCACGGCCATGGCCTGGGCGCCGTATTCGCACAGGTGCACCGCGTGCAGCCGGCCATGCCGGCGCAGCGGATGGTCGGGCGCACGATGGCCGTGGCTGCGCAGGACCAGCGCCGTGTCGCTCCAGTCCAGCACCTCCTCCCACAGGCACATCAGGCCCTGGTGCGGCACCAGCCGTGCGATCTCCGCGCGCGTGCGCGGCAGCGCAACCTCAGCCATGCGCAGCGGCCTGCGCGCCGGGCGCATCGTCGCCGCGCGCGTGCTCGCGCGAGACCAGCAGCGCCAGCACGAAGTTGAACACCACGCCCATCGCCACGGTCGAACCGATCGCGCGCAGCACCGGGATGCTGGACAGGCCCAGCAGCACGAACACCAGCAGCGTCATCAGGCTGCACACGATCAGCGCGTGCAGGGTGCGGCGCTGGTCGGCCGCATCGTCGCCGGCATGGTCGAAGAACAGCGCGTAGTCCAGGCCCAGCCCGGCGCCGAGGATCAGCGAGATCAGGTGGAACAGGTTGAGCTCCACGCCCGCGCCGCGCAGCACCGCCAGGATCAGCAGCACGCTCAGGCCCATCGGCAGCAGCACGCGCACGATGCGGCGGCGCTCGCGCAGCGCCACGCTGACGGCGATGGCCAGCAGCACCGCGGCCACGCCCATGGCCACCAGCACGCGGTGGTAGGTGAGCACCAGCGTGCGCGAGGCCTCGCGCAGGTCCATCAGCTGCGCGCCCGTGCCGGCCAGCGCCGCGGTGAGCGCGGCCGGATCGCGCAGGCCGCTAAGCGAGACCAGGGCGGTGGTGTGGCCCTCGCCTTCCAGCAGCAGGCCCTGCACGCCCGTGGCCAGCGGCGTGTCGGCCAGGTCCGGCGCGTCCAGCGGCTTGGCGGTGCGCGCCTGCTCCAGGTCGGCCAGGAACGGGGCGAAGACATCGCTGCGGAACGGCAGCCCGGCGGTGGCCTGTTCCAGCATCGCGCGCGCCGCTTCCGGCGCGGGCAGCTGCGCCTGGCGCTTGCGCTGGGTCGCGATGGTCGGCAGATAGCGCGCGGCCATGTCGTAGCTGGCCAGGTTGCCGGCGGCGACCTGCGCGTCCAGGCGCGTGCGCAGGGCGGACGAGGCGGCCAGCGCGGCCTGCCGGTCGGGCGCCTGCAGGCTCAGCACGTACATCACGTCCGGCGCGCCCAGCTCGCTGCGCAGCTCCCCGTCCTGCATCAGCGATTCGCGCGGCACCGGGGTCAGCTTGGACAGGTCGTCCTGCCAGAACGGGGTCGGGCTGGCGACGATCACCACCGCCGCCACCACGGCCAGGCCCAGCAGCGACCAGCGCGGCCGCGGCAGGCGATCGATCAGTACGAACAGCCGCGCCATCAGCCGCGAGTCGGCATAGTCGCGCGGCGAGGGATCGATCAGCGCCGGCAGCAGCAGGCGCGTCAGCAGCGCCGCGCCACCCAGCCCGCAGATGGTGAACACCGCCAGCTGGCGCAGGCCTTCGACGCCGGAGAAGAAGAAGGTCACATACGCGATGCAGGTGGACACCACGCCGGTGGCCAGCGTCGGCCACAGATGGCGCGCGTTGGCGTACGGCGAGAGCCCCGGACGCTGATGGCTGAACAGATGGATCGGATAGTCCTGCACCACGCCGATCAGGGTGAAGCCGAAGGCCAGCGTGATGCCGTGTACCTGCTCGAAGCACAGCATCACCGCGACCATGCCCACCAGGCCGGCGCTGGCCAGCGGCAATACGCCCAGCAGCGGGATCTTCCAGCTGCGGTAGGCGATCAGCAGCAGCAGGATCAGTCCGCCGGTGTCGAGCATGCCGATCCACTGGGTCTCGTTCTGCGTGCGCGTGCTGATCTCCACCGAGAACGCGCCCGGTCCGGTCAGCAGCAGCTGGCTGGTGCTGCCCTTGGCCACCGCCTCGAACGCGGCGCGGATGCCGCCCACCGCCTGCTGCTGGCCGCTGGGATCGAAGCCGCCGGCCACCGTCTCCACCACCAGCAGCGCGCGCTTGCCGGCCTTGTCGAACCACACCCCGTCGATCAGCTGCGGCGTGCTGGCCGGCTGCAGGCGCTGGGCCACGTACAGCAGTTCGAGCGTGGGATCGCGCGGCAGCATCGGCTCGATCATCTCGGCCGCCGGCGAACCCAGGTCCTGCACGCGCTCGGCCAGTTCGGCGTGCAGCGTGGCCGCGTCCAGCGGATGGGCGTCATAGCGGTCGGTCAGCAGGAAGCGGTACGGCAGCCACTTGGCCGGGATCGCATCGCCCGGCGACACGTCGCCGTTGGCGACCATCGAGATCGCCTCGTGCTGGCTGGCCAGGCGCGCGCGCAGCGCCTTGGATTGCGCCGCCAGCGTGGCCTGGTCGCTGCCGGACAGGGCCAGCAGCAGCAGGCGCGAACCCGGGCCTTCGCCCAGCTCGTCCAGCAGCAGCTTCTGCGCCGGGGTGCGCGCCTCGGGCATGAACTTGCGCAGGTCGCCGGACAGCTTGAGCGTGCTGCCGATCCACGCGCCGAGCGCGAGCAGGAGCGCCAGCCAGAGCAGCGCCAGGCCGGTGCGCGCGACGGGCGGCAGACTCACCCGGCGTGGCCGCGGCACAGCGCGGTCAGGGCCGCGCCGTCATCCACGCCCTGGGCCGCATGCGCCGCGCCGGCCAGCAGCGTGCGCTGGGCCTGGCCCTTGGCGTCGGTGGTCTCGATGCAGCGCAGCTCGGCGCCCTGCCCGTAGAGCTGGATGCCGCGCACCGGCACCTTGGCCGCGGTGGCGTCCTTGGGGTCCAGGCGCAGCTGCCAGGCCTGGCGCGTTCCGGTGGCGCTGAGCGCGTAATGCTGCTCGAGCTGGCTGGCATCGCCGCTCAGCAGGGCGCCGAAGCCTTTTTGCAGATCGGCCAGCTCCGGCGCGCGCGCCAGCGAGAAGGTGCGCGTGGCCTTGCCGTCGCGCTCCAGCGTGGCGGTCTGGCCCTTCAGCGTGATCTTCTCGTGGTAGGGCGCGGTGACCTCGCGCACCAGGGTGGTGTCGGCCTGGCGCGCGTAGCGGCCTTCCACGCGCAGCGGCGCCTTGAGCAGGGCCGAGCCGCGCAGTTCGACGAACGGGGTGGAGATATCGCCGCTGCGGGCGATCTTGGACAGGATCCAGGCCGGATCGACCGCGTCAGGCGACGCGGCGGACAGCGGTGCGGCGCTGCACAGCAGCGTCAGCGTCAGCGCCCGGAACCACAGCGGCAGGATCCGGGTCGGGCTTGGTGTTCCAGAAATCATAGAAGTTGAACCAGTTGTAGGGCGCGGCGCACACATGATGCTCCAGCCGCGCGGCATAACCACGGATGAGTGCGCCCAGGGTCGCGGCGCGGTTGCGGCGCGGCACCTCCAGGCCTTCGCTGAAGGTCTCGAACGCCAGCGTGTAGCGCGCGCGGCCCTGGTACAGGCCGAAGGCCAGCACCACCGGCACCTTGAGCACCGCGCCGATCAGCCACGGCGAGGTCGGGAACTGCGCCTGCGCGCCGAGGAACTGCGCCGGCAGGCATGGGTCCTCCGGCCGCGCGCGGTCGACCAGCAGCGCGACCAGGTGGCCTTCGTCGGTGGCGTGCTTGATCGCCATGACGATCGAGGTGCTGTCCTGGCTGGCGTCGATGATGCAGTCGGCCAGGCGCGGGTTGAGCGCGGCCAGCATCTCGGTCATCGCCGGCGCCTGGGCCTTGTCCAGGACCACCTTGACCTGCACGTCCGGGCGCTCCTGGGCCAGCACGCGCAGCGCGTCGAAGCTGCCCAGGTGCGAGCCGAAGATCAGCACGCCGCGGCCCTTGTCCATCTGCGCATGCAGCTGGTCCAGGCCGGTGACGCCAACCTCGAACTCGCCCATGCGCCCGCTCAGCAGGAACACCCGGTCCAGGATCACCGCGGCGAAGGTGTGGATGTGGCGGGCGACATCGCGCCAGCGCACTGGGCGATGGAGCACGCGTGCCAGGTAGGCGCGCGAGGCGCGGCGCTCGGGCCCGCGCACGGCCATGAAGTACAGCGTGATCGGCCACAGCAGCGCGCGCGCCAGGCCGCGCCCGCCGTGGCAGGCGATGGCGCGCAGCACGCGCAGGGCCAGACGGTTGCCGCCCTCGGGGCGTTGCTTCCAGGCCGTGCTCATGCGGCCACCACCTCGCCGCTGGCCAGCACGGTGTCCGCGCGCAGCACGCGGAACTTCCAGCGCGGCGCGGCGCCGTCCAGCTCCACCCGCGCGGTCTGGTCCGGCAGCAGCGGCTGGACGAACTTCACCTGCGGCAGGCGCAGCGCGCCGGGCAACGGGCCGTGCGCGGCGGAGATCGCCTCCAGCACATGGTCCAGCAGCACCACGCCGGGCACGATCGGCTGGCCTGGGAAATGGCCCGGCAGGGCCGGGTGGTCGGACGCGACGGCGAATTCCATGCCCTGGCTCAGATCCGCGGTTCCAGCATCGTGCGCACGGCGTCGTGGACACGCTGGGTGAGCGCCTGGCGGTCCAGCGGGTCGCCGGGCTGGTGCGGGTCGATCGGCGTGCCGATGCGTACCCGGATGGTGCCGGGCCGCACGCGGAACAGGCCCTGCGGCGGCAGCACCTTGCCGCAGCCGTCCAGCGCCACCGGGATCACCGGCACGCCGGCGTCGATGGCGGCCTGCAGCAGCCCGGCCTTGAACGGCGCCAGCTCGCCGGTGCGGCTGCGCGTGCCCTCGGGGAACAGGCACAGGGTCTGCCCGGCGGCCAGCAGCGCGGCCGCCTGGCGACGCACGATCGCCCCGGCGCGACGGCTGTCGCGGTCCAGGAACAGCATGCCGGTGGCGCGCGCGTACCAGTTCACGAACGGCACCTTGCGCATCTCGTCCTTGAGCAGGAAGCGCAGCGGCACCGGCACGGCCATGTACAGCGCGCAGATGTCGATCACCGACTGGTGGTTGGAGACGACCAAATGCGGGCGCGACCAGTCGATGTCCTGCCCGCCTTCGACCACCAGTCTGGCGCCCGCCCCGGCCACCAGCACCGGCGCCCACACGCGCGGGGCCATGCGCAGCAGGCGCGCGACCGGCACGCCCAGCACGTAGAGCAGCAGCACCAGGCTGCACAGGGTGGCCGTCCAGAGCAGCGTGAACGCCAGTTGCAGCAGGTTCCAGGCGCCCCAGGCCAGTTGGCCCAGGGACCTCGACGGCTGCACGTCCATGTTCTCTGTCGAAATGCTCATGGCCGACAGGATACCCGGCCGCCGCGCACTTGGGCGGCGGGATTTTGCGATTTTTTAACGCCACTCCGGACCGCGCCCTTGGGCCGCGCGTGGCCGCCTTCAGCGCAGCACATCGCGCCAGAAGCCCGGCCCCAGCCGCGCCAGCTGGCGCACGAAGTCGACGAAGTTGCGGTACGGCCGCACCGGGAACCAGCGCGCGCGCAGCAGGTACTCGCCCAGGAAGAACCCGCCGATCACCCCGTAGCCGAGCAGGTTGGCGAACAGCGAGGCATGCGCGTCGGAGATCGACCAGGGCGAGGGCCGGCCCAGCTGCGCCAGCACGCCGCCGGGCACCGCGCACAGCGCCAGCACCAGGTTGGCGAGGGTCATGCCGGCCAGCAGCGCGGTCCAGGCCTGGGTCAGGCGCCGGGTGTAGCGGCGCTGGTCGTCGCTGAGCGGCTGCCCGGCCTGCGCGTAGAGCCCCTCGACGATGCGCCCGATCAGCGGCACCCGCCCGGCGCGCAGGCTGCGGCCGAAGAACCAGGCCACCCAGCCGGTGAAGACCACCGGCGGGGCGGTCAGCAGCAGCAGCGCATGCGGCGAGCGCCACAGCGGCACCAGGGCGGCCAGCAGCAGCGCGCCCAGCGCCCAGGCCCACCAGCGCCCCCGGGCGATCGGTTCGATCAGCAGCATCAGCACCAGCGCCGCGCCGGCCAGCACGGCCAGGTCGCTGCGGCCGCTGGCATTGGCCCAGTGCGCCAGCGGCGAATAGACCACGGCCAGCACCAGCGCCGCGCCGATCGCCCAGGGCGCGGCGTCGGCCGGCGCGCCCGGCTCAGGCGCGCGCATGGCGGGCCGGACGGACCGGAGCCTCAGACGGTCCGGTTGGCCTGGACATGGGCCGACAGCGCGCGCAGCGAGGCGAAGATGCGCTGGTTGTCCTCGTTGTCCGAGCGCAGCTGGAAGCCGTACTTCTTGCCGATCGCCAAGGCCAGCTCCAGCGCATCGATCGAGTCCAGGCCCAGGCCGGTGTTGAACAGCGGCGCCTCCGGGTCGATCGCGCCGGCGTCCACGTCCTCTAGGTTCAGACTCTCGACCAGCAGCTGGGCCAGTTCGTGTTCTTCGGGCGTTTGCGCGGACATGCGGCAGCGGTTTCCAGGGCGTTGAAGGTGCGACACGATGGTGCAAAGGACGGCCGCGCGCAACCTTCGGGCAATGTGGCCGCGCAGGCTATGATGACGCCCTTGTCAGGACTGCCACACGCGAAGGTTCGCGCCGCATGACCCCCGCCACCGCTGCCCAGCCCGCCGCCGATCCCGGCGCCGCCGCGGCCCTGGCCACCGCCCCGACTGGGGCGCCCGACGCCACGCCCGACGTGCTGATCGTCGGCGGCGGCCCGGCCGGCAGCACCGCGGCCATCCTGCTGGCCCGCGCCGGCTGGCGCGTGACCCTGCTGGAGAAGGACCACCATCCGCGCTTCCACATCGGCGAATCGCTGCTGCCGATGACCATGCCGCTGCTGGAACGGCTGGGCGTGCTGGAGGACATGCGCGCGATCGGCACGCTCAAGCTCGGCGCGGACTTCCCCGACGAGCAGGGCGGCTACAACACCTTCAAGTTCGCCCGCGCGCTGGACGCCAAGAGCCCGTTCGCCCTGCAGGTGCCGCGCGCGGACTTCGACCGGATCCTGTTCGACAAGGCCCGTAGCGAAGGCGTGGACGCGCACGAGGGCACGGCGGTGACCGGCGTGGCCTTCGAGGGCGAGCAACCCGTGGTGCGGGTGCGCCAGAACGGCGCCGAGCTGACCCTGCGCCCGCAGTGGCTGCTGGACGCCAGCGGCCGCGACGCCTTCCTCGGCGGCCGGCTCAAGCTCAAGCGCAAGAACCCGCGCCACCAGTCGGCCGCGGTGTTCAGCCACTTCCGCGGCGTGGCCCGGCGGCCCGGCGAGGACGCGGGCAACATCAGCATCTACCGCCATGCGCACGGCTGGATGTGGCTGATCCCGCTGCCGGACGATGTGATGAGCGTGGGCGCGGTGTGCTTCCCCGACTACCTCAAGACCCGCAGCGGCGATCTGGAAGGCTTCCTGCGCCAGACCCTGGCGCTGAACGACGAAGTCGCCCAGCGCATGGCCGGCGCCCAGCGCGTGGCCCCGGTCCACGCCACCGGCAACTACGCCTACGAATGCACGCGCATGAGCGGCCCGCGCTGGCTGCTGCTGGGCGATGCCTATGCCTTCGTCGACCCGATGTTCTCCTCCGGCGTGTTCCTGGCCATGCACAGTGCAGAACAGGGCGCGGCGATGGTCGATGCCGCGCTGCGCGCGCCGCGGCAGGCCACGCGCCTGCGCCGCCGGCTGCAGCGGCGGCTGGACGCCGGCCTGGACGAGTTCAAGTGGTTCATCTACCGCTTCACCTCGCCGACCATGCGCCACCTGTTCGCCAACCCGCGCGACGTGCTGGAGGTCGAATCGGCGGTGGTGGCGATGCTGGCCGGCGACGTGTTCGACAGCCCGCGCGTGCTGCGCCGGCTGCGCGTGTTCCGCCTGATCTACGCCGCGCACGTGGCGATCATGGTGCCGGCCGCCCTGCGCGCCTGGCGCAGGCGGCGACGCCAGCTGGCCGAGGGCTTTACCGGCGACACACTGCAGGCCGATTAAACTGATCGCGTGAACTCGCTCTCCGCTTCCGTGCCCCTCGACGCGTCCACCCTGACGGTGGACTACCTCCACGACACCACGCCGCAGGCGCTGCTGGCCGACGACCGCGTGCTGGCGGTGTTCGGCTTCGGCCCCGACGCACCCGTCGACGACGATCCGCGTTACCTGCGCGTGCCGCTGGCGCCCTACGGCGCGGCGCCGCTGGAGGTCTGGCGCAGCACCCGCCCGGTCGTGCGCGGGCGCGATGGCGCGATCGCCTCGGGGCAGCGACGGGACCCTGCAGTTCGGCGCGATCCAGATCGACGAGGTCGACGGCGACATCGAGACCGCCGCCGTCCAGGCCTATGCGCAGCTGTCCGGCTTCGTGCCCGACAGCGCCACCCCGCACCTGCTGCGCGTGTGGAACTACCTGGACGACATCACCGAAGGCGAAGGCGACGCCGAGCGCTACCGCCACTTCTGCGTGGGTCGCGCGCGTGGCCTGGGCCGCTTCGACACCGCGCAGCTGCCGGCGGCCACCGCGATCGGGCGCGTCGATGGCCGCCGCACCCTGCAGGTGTACTGGCTGGCCAGCCGCGAGCCGGGCACGCCGGTGGAGAACCCGCGCCAGGTCAGCGCCTATCGCTATCCACGCCAGTACGGCCCGCAGCCGCCGAGCTTCGCCCGCGCCATGCTGCCGCCGCCGTCGGTGCACGCTCCGCTGCTGCTGTCCGGCACCGCCTCGGTGGTCGGCCACCAGAGCCTGCACGGCGACTCCACCGCCGCGCAGCTGGAGGAGACCTTCGCCAACTTCGACAGCCTGCTGGCCAGCGCGCGCCGGCACCGGCCGACGCTGCCGGCCCAGTTCGACGCCAGCACCCGGCTGAAGGTCTACGTGCGCGACGCCGCCGAGCTGCCCCTGGCCGCCGACCTGCTCGCCCAGCGCCTGCCGGCCTCGGTGCCGCGCCTGATCCTGCACGCGGCCGTGTGCCGCCGCGACCTGCGCATCGAGATCGACGGCGTCCACGGCTGAGCGCGCCGTCGCCGCCATTGACCGAAGAGCCACCACGGTTCTCCCACCTGTAGAGCGGAGCTTGCTCCGCTGGGGCTTTCCCGCGAACCGAACGAAGAGCAGCGGAGCAAGCTCCGCTCTACACCGAGGCCGCGACCGGGTCAGGAGTCGCGTCGACTTTCGACCCAAACCCATCCCACGAAACGCGCGAGGCAGCGGGCCGGCGGGCGGTGTCCGCGCCGAGCGAGGCAGGATGCCGAGCGCACGAGTCGGGGCAGGATGCCCCGACCGAGGGAAGAGCTGCCACCGCCCGCCGGACCGCGGCCCTTCCGAAGCCAGCGCGCTCAAGCACCCAGGTCGCTCAACCGGGACAGAGGCCTTTAAAAGCCCTCGCCAAAAGCTCAATCACCGCAAAGCTTCGGCGTCACATCAGGCACGCCGCCATCGGGCGAGAACGGCAGACCGCCTTCCTCGGGCGCGGGCGCGCTCCAGTCCTGCTGCCACTGACGCGCCAGGGCATCGGCCTGCGCGAGCTGGGCAACGGACATGTTGCCCCGCAGCCAATCGATGTTGCGCTGGAGCGCGCCGGCGCGGAACCGCTGCATCGGCGCCTGCGCCTGCGCGGACTGCGTGCTGGCCAGCGCCTGCTGCGCCCGCAGATAGAGCGCCAGCGACTTGCTCGGATCCGGCGTCACCACCTGCGCCAGATACGTGCGCCGGCCGGTATCGCGTTGCGGCGAATACGCACCGGCCAGCGCCATCGTGGCCTGCAGACTGCCGCGCTCGGCCGCCTGCAGCGCCAGCCCTTCGGCCTCGTTGCGATAGATCTGCAGCTGCGGCAGCACCTGGAGCGTGTCGCGGGTGCGGAACGCGTTGCCGACCGCGTACTGCGTCAGCGCCGGCAGACTGCCGCCCAGCGCCGCATCGCGCCACAGGCCCGCGCGCTGGGCCGGCGACATCGCCGGCACCCCCTCGCAGCCTTCCGAATCCTGCAGCAGCTGCTGGCCGCGCGCGAGGGACGTGCGCTCCATGTTCTCCTGCGCCCTGGCGCGCCGCGCGGGCTCCATGCCCTCCAGCATGCGCTGCTGCTGCCGGGTCATGTCGTCGAACTGCGCCAGCTGCAGGCGCACGCGCTCGCACTGCTCCAGCTCGGCCGCGAGCCGGCAGGCCGCGCGCGCATCGCCGTTGCCGGCGCGCCGCTTGAGATCGTCGAACACCAGCCGCAGCGGCGTGCCCGTCGCCGGCAGCGGCGTGGTGCTGACCGGCAGCGCGCTGACGGTGGGCGTGGAGGTAGCGGGCGCGGCGGTCTCGGGCACGGGCACGGCGGCCTGCGTCGGCTCGGGCCTGGCGCGCAACGCCCACCACCCCAACCCCGCGAGCGCCGCGGCGAGCGCGACACCGGCAATCACCGCAGCCGGTTTCATGTCGCCTCCCCGAGCAGGCGCAGCACCTCGGCGCGCGGCAGCTTGCCGGTGTCGGTGCGCGGCAGCGCCTCGACGAAGCGCACCCGCCGCGGCAGGAACACCGGATCCATCGCCCCGCGCAGCGCGGCCAGCAGATCGCCCTCGGACAGGCCCAGCGCCACCACCAGCGCGGCGATGCGGCGCACCTTGCCGGGGCTGTCGAGCTGCACCATCACGCCATCGCGCACGCCGGGCACCGCGCGCAGGCGGCGGGTCAGGTCGGCCAGCGAGGCGCGCTTGCCGGCGATCTCCAGCAGATCGGCCTGGCGCCCGTGCACGATGAAGCGCCCGTCGCCGAGCACCTCGGTCAGGTCGGCCAGCGCCACCGGCTGGCGCAGATGCGGCGCGGCGATCAGCGTGCCGTCCGGCTGCGGCTGCACGCTCACCCCGGGCAGCGGGGTCCAGGCGCGTTCGATGGCGGTGCGGCGCCTGGCGAAGATGCAGGTCTCGGTCGAGCCGAAGATCTCGCGCACCTGGCCGCCGAAGCGCGCCTCGGCCTGGCGCGCCAGCGCCTGTTCCAGCGGCGCAGTCGCCGAGACGCAGCCGGCGATGGCCGGCAGCGACACGCCCGACTCGACCAGGGCGCGCAGGTGCACCGGCGTGGTGATCAGCATGCGCGGCGCGGGCACGTCGGCCAGCGCGCGCGCCACATCCTGCGGGAAGAACGGGCGCGCCCCGTGCAGCACCGCCTCGGTCAGCAGCGGCACCATCACCGACTGCTCCAGGCCGAACATGTGCTGGGCCGGCACGGTGGCGACGATGCTCGGCCGCGCGCCGTCCCACAGGTCGGCCATCGCCGCGACCAGCTGCGCGGTGCTGGCGCGGAACTGCGCCAGCGTCTTGGGGAAGGCCTTTGGCGCACCGGTGCTGCCGGAGGTGAAGGCCACGGCGAAGACCGCGTCCTCATCGACCTCGGGCACCGGGCCGTCGGCCTCGTCCAGCACCTCGGGCAGGCGCCAGTAGTGCGGCGGCGCGACGGCCAGCGCCTGGTCGCCCAGCGCGTAGGTCGCCGGCTGCCGAGCCATCACCTCGTCCACCACCGCCGGCGCGCGCGAGGGCGGCAGCAGGGTGACCTGCCCGCGCAGGGCCACCGCGCACAGGGCGACCATGAAGCGGTAGCGGTCCTCGCACAGGTTGACCGCATGGGTGCCGGCCGGCAGCCGCGCCGCCAGCGCACGCACCTGCGCGTGGAAGGTATGCAGCGCGATGTCGCGCCCGCCCGCGTGGGCGATCACCCGCCCGGGCGTTCCGGCCCCCAGCGCGCAGCGGCCTGCCGGGCGAGGCAGGGTTTCGATGACAGCCGACATGGCGTGGTGTGAGGTCCTCGTGCGTGACGCGCGCAGCCTGCCGGGCGCGTCCTGATGCGTCCTTGAATCAGTACTCCAGCAGGCGCAGCGCGGCATCGCGCGGCAGCTTGCCGGTCTCCCCGCGCGGCAGCGCGGCGACGAAGCGGATGCGCCGCGGCAGGAACACCGGGTCCATCGCCGTGCGCAGCTGCGCGAGCAGCTCGGTCTCGTTCATGCCCGGGGCGACGACCAGCGCGGCGATGCGGGCCACGCCCATCTCGTCGGGCGCCAGCTGCAGCACCGCGCCGTCGCGCACGCCGGGCACGGCCTGCAGGCGGCGGGTCAGATCGCCCAGCGAGGCGCGCTTGCCGGCGATCTCGAGCAGGTCGGCCTGGCGCCCGCGCAGGTGGAAGCGACCGTCGGGCTCGACCTCCATCAGGTCGGCCAGCGGCACCGGCTGCGGCAGGTGGCGCGCGTGCACCAGGGTGCCATCCGGCTGCGGCTGCACCCAGACGCCGGGCAGCGGGGTCCAGGCCGTGTCCAGCGCGGTGCGGCGCTTGGCGAAGATGCAGGTCTCGGTCGAGCCGAAGGTCTCGCGCAGCTCGCCGCCGAAGCGCGCCTCGGCCGCCTGCGCCAGCGCCTGCTCCAGCGGCGCGGTGGCCGAGACATAGCCGGCGATGGGCGGCAGCGACACGCCCGACTCGACCAGCGCGCGCAGGTGCACCGGCGTGGTCACCAGCACGCGCGGGGCCGGCATCTGCGCCAGCGCGCTGGCCACGTCCTGCGGGAAGAACGGCTTGCCGCCGTGCACGCAGGCGTCGCTCATCAGCGGCATCACCACCGACATCTCCATGCCGTACATGTGCTGCGGCGGCACGGTGGCCACCAGGCTGGGCGTGGCCTGGCCCCACAGGTCGGCCACGGCGCTGAGGTTCTGCGCGTTGCTGGTGCGGAAGGCCGCCAGGGTCTTGGGGAAGGGCTTGGGCGCGCCGGTGCTGCCGGAGGTGAAGCCGATGCAGACCACCGCGTCCTCGGGCACCTCCGGCACCGGGCCGTCCAGGTGGCCCAGCGTGCCGGGCAGGCGCCAGTAGCCGGCCGGGGCCGGGTCGATGGGCAGGTCGCCCAGCGCGTAGGTGTCGGCATGGCGGTCCATCACGTCGGCCACCACCGCCGGCGCGCGCGAGGACGGCAGCAGGGTCACCTGCCCGCGCAGGGCCACCGCGCAGAACGCCACCAGGAAGCGGTAGCGGTCCTCGCACAGATTGACCGCGTGGCGCCCGGCCGGCAGCTGCGCGGCCAGCGCGCGCACGTGGCCGTGGAAGGTGGCCAGATCGATGGCCGCACCGCCGCTGCGGGCGATGATCCGCGTGGGCGCCCCGAGGCCCAGCGGGCACAGGCCGGCGCGCTGCGGCGCGGATTCGACGACGGCTGACATCAAGACATTCCCCTGGCTGCACCCCGGTCCTGGTCGCCGGGCGAACGGTACTGTCGCCGCTGGGGCCCGCCCGGGCAAGTCGCCGTGACCTTGGTCCGATGCGCCCCGCGCGATGCCGCTGCTACCCTTCGCGGCTCTTTGTCGTCGAGAAGCGCCTGTTCATGCGCCTGCCCGTTGCCGTCCTGTCCTGCCTGCTGCTGTCGCCCGCCGCGCTGGCGCAATCGCCCACGCCGCTGACCATCGAACAGGTCATGGCCGACCTGGACTGGATCGGCCCGCCGGTCGAGGCGCCGCGCTGGACCTGGGACAGCCATGGGGTGGAATACGACCTCAAGCGCAACGGCTCGCCGATCCGCGACACCTTCCGCCAGGAGCTGGGCGCCAGCGCCGCCACGCGCGTGTCCGACGATGCGCGCGACACCCTGGGCGCGCCGGATGCCATCTACGATGCCAAACGCCAGCGCCAGGCCTTCATCCGCAACGGCGATGTGTTCGTGCGCAACCTGCGCAGCGGCGCGCTGACCCAGCTCACGCGCACGCTGGAGGACGAAAGCCAGCCGCAGTTCGCCAGCGACGGCGCGCTGGTGTGGCGGGTCGGCCAGCAGTGGTTCCGCTGGAACGGCACCGCCGTGGCCCAGGCCGCCCAGGCCAAGGCCGAGGACGATCCGGACAAGGCGCCCGAGGCCGACGTCCTGCGCGAGCAGCAGCTGCGCACCCTGTCCACCCTGGCCCGCGACCGCGAGCAGCGCGAGGCGCTGCGCCGCCAGGAGGCCGCCTGGCGCAAGGCCGACCCCAGCCGCGCGCCGGCGCCGGTCTACCTGGGCAAGGACGTGCAGATCAGTCAGACCGCGCTGTCCCCGGACGGGCGCTGGCTGCTGGTGGTCACGCAGAAGAAGGGCGCCGACGCCGGCCAGGCCGGCGAGGTCCCGCATTACGTCACCGAATCCGGCTACGCCGAGCAGCAGGAGGCGCGCACGCTGGTCGGGCGCAACTCGCCGATCCCGCAGGCGCTGTGGCTGGCCGACATGGCCAGCGGCACGGTCAAGCCGCTGAGCCTGGACACCCTGCCCGGCATCGCCAACGACCCGCTGGCCGAGCTGCGCAAGGCCGCCGGCAAGGAGCCGCTGAAGGGCAACCGCGCCGTGCGCGTGGAAAGCGACGGCGACGCCAGCGGCGCGGCGATCCACTGGAGCGCCGACTCGCGCAATGTCGCCCTGCTGCTGCGCGCCACCGACAACAAGGACCGCTGGATCGCCAGCGTGGACCTGGACAACGCGCGCCTGCAGGTGCGCGACCGCCTCACCGACCCGGCCTGGATCAACTGGAGCTTCAACGAGTTCGGCTGGCTGCCGGACAACCAGACCCTGTGGCTGCTGTCCGAGGCCAGCGGCCATTCCCAGCTCTATACCCAGCGCGGCAGCGAGAGGACCAAGGCACTGACCAGCGGCGCGTGGGAGGTGTCCGCGCCGCAGGTGGCGGCCGATGGCGAGGGCTTCTTCTTCCTGTGCAACCGCGCCGCGCCGGGCCGCTACGAGGTCTGCCGGACCGAACTGAAGACCGGCAAGGTGGCCGAGGTCACCGCGCTGGATGGCGGCGTGGAGGCCTTCAGCCAGTCGCCGGACGGGCGCTCGCTGCTGGTCCAGTACTCGGCCAGCTATCTGCCCAGCCAGCTGGCGGTAGTGCCGGCCGGCGGCGGCCAGGCCAAGGTGCTGACCGACACGCGCACGCCGGCGTTCAAGGCGGTGAGCTGGATCCAGCCGCAGCTGGTACAGGTGCCCTCGCGCCACGGCGCTGGTGCGATCTGGGGCAAGTTCTACGCACCGGCGCAACTGGTGCCGGGCAAGCGCTATCCGGTGGTGATGTTCGTCCACGGCGCCGGCTATCTGCAGAACGCCATCGCCGGTTATCCGCCCTACCCGCGCGAGCAGATGTTCCACAACCTGCTGGTGCAGCGCGGCTATCTGGTGCTGGACCTGGACTATCGCGGCAGCGCCGGCTACGGCCGCGACTGGCGCACGGCCATCTACCGCAACATGGGCCATCCGGAGCTGGACGACTACCTGGACGGCCTGGAATGGCTGGTGCGCGAGCACCAGGGCGACCGCGACCGCGCCGGCATCTACGGCGGCAGCTACGGCGGCTTCATGACCTATATGGCGCTGTTCCGCGCACCGGGCACGTTCAAGGCCGGCGCCGCGCTGCGCCCGGTGGCCGACTGGATGCAGTACAACCACGAGTACACGTCCAATATCCTCAACACGCCGGACATCGACCCGCAGGCCTATCGCGTCTCCTCGCCGATCGAGTACGCCGCCGGGCTGCAGGACCGCCTGCTGATCGCGCACGGCATGATCGACGACAACGTGTTCTTCAAGGACTCCATTGACATGACCCAGAAGTTGATCGAGCTGCACAAGGACAACTGGTCCATCGCGCCCTACCCGCTGGAGCGCCACGGCTTCACCCGCGCCGACTCCTGGCTGGACGAGTACAAGCGCGTGCTCAACCTGTTCGACGACACGCTCAAGCCCACGCCATGAGCGCGCCCGTCCCGCCGCCGCTGCCAGGCGCCGCGCCCTCGCCCCGCAGCGGGGCGCAGGGCTTCGTCACCGTGCTGGCCTGGATCACCCTGGCCCTGGCCGCGGTCGGCCTGGCCTACGGCGCGCTGCAGATGGCGATGGCCGGCCTGGTGTCCAGCCCGGCCTATCTGCAGCTGTTCGAGCCGGCCGGCCCGATGCCGCCGCTGATGCGCTGGATGCTGACCCATTACTTCGAGATCGGCCTGGCCGAGGCCATCGCCTCGCTGCTGCTGGCCTGGCTGGGCTGGGGCCTGCTCAAGCGCCGCGAATGGGCGCGCCTGGCCTTCATCGCCTACCTGGCGCTGGGCACGCTGGTTACCTACGGCTCGCTCTGGTACGTGCCGGCGATGACCGAGGCGTCGCTGGCGATGCAGCCGGGGCTGGGCGGCGCCGGTGGCGCGCTGCCGCCGGAGCTGGCAGGCCTGAAGACCGCCGCCATGATCTTCAGCGTGATCGTGGCGCTGGTGTTCACCGCGCTGCACGGGGCGATCATCTGGAAGCTGTGCACGGCGCCGGTGCGGGCGCAGTTCGGCAGCGCGCCGACGACGCGCCCGCGCTGAGCGCCACGAAGCGGCCCGTACACTTGCGCGCATGACCGACATCCCCAGCATCGACCTCGTCCGCGACTATCTGGCCGGACTGCAGGACCGCATCTGCACCGCCATCGAGGCCGCCGACGGCCAGGCCCGCTTCGTCGAGGATCGCTGGACGCGCGAGCCTCCAGCCGACGCCGCATCCGGAGCCACTGGCCCCTCCCTGGGCGGCGGCGGGCGCACGCGGATCCTGCGCGACGGCGCCGTCTTCGAGCAGGCCGGCATCGGCTTCTCCGACGTGTCCGGCAGCCGGCTGCCGCCCTCGGCCTCGGCCGCGCGGCCCGAGCTGGCCGGCGCCTCGTGGCGCGCGGTCGGCGTGTCGCTGGTGTTCCATCCGCGCAATCCGCATCTGCCCACCACGCATGCCAACGTGCGCCACTTCCGCGCCGAGCGCGACGGGCAGACGGTGGCGTGGTGGTTCGGCGGCGGCTTCGACCTGACGCCGTTCTATCCGGTCGATGCCGACGTGCTGCACTGGCATCGCACCGCGCGGGCGCTGTGCGCGCCCTTCGGCGGCCAGGCGCGCTACGAGGCGCACAAGCGCTGGTGCGACGAATATTTCTTCCTCAAACATCGCGGCGAGACGCGCGGCGTCGGCGGGCTGTTCTTCGACGATCTGCAGGACGACTTCGACGCCGACTTCGGCTATCTGCGCGCGGTCGGCGACGGTTTCCTCGAGGCCTATCTGCCGATCGTGGCCGCGCGCCGCGACACGCCCTATGACGAACGCGAACGCGACTTCCAGCTCTACCGGCGCGGGCGCTATGTGGAGTTCAACCTGGTCTACGACCGCGGCACGCTGTTCGGCCTGCAGAGCGGCGGGCGCGCCGAATCGATCCTGATGAGCCTGCCGCCGCTGGTGCGCTGGGAATACGGCTTCACTCCCGAGGCCGGCAGCGACGAGGCGCGCCTGGCCGACTATCTGCGGCCGCGCGATTGGTTGGCGGAGCTCGATTCCCGCTGACCCCGTGCGAGCCGCCCTTGTGGCCTTTGCTTCAATGGCGGCGATGAGGCTCTACCGTTCGGGCTCCACCGCCACCACTGACCGAAGAAGCCACAAGGGTGGCCTCTCCGTAGAGCGAAGCTTGCTCCGCTGCTCTTCATTTGGTACGTGGCGAAGGCACCAGCGGAGCAAGCTCCGCTCTACAAGATTTGTGGGGACAGGTGCGCCATGGAATGCATCAAGCCGCTACCCCGACTTGCCCTCGCGGGTCTCGATGGTGATGTGACCGTTGGTTTCCAGGATCGCCAGGCGGATGTCGCGCTCGTGCTCGCAGCCGGACTGGCGCATGGCCTTCTTGAAGTCCGACTCGGCCACCAACTGCTTGCGCAGCACCTCGGCGAAGACCTTGCCGTCGCGGGCCAGCACCGTGGCATGGCCCTCCACCAAGTGGCGAAAGCGCATCGAGCGCGCCGAGCCGAAGGCCACCAGCCAGTTCAACGCGATCAGCGTGGAGGCCATGATCAGCGCGCCGGTCAACGAGTTGTCGCCGCCGTTGATGCCGTTCTGCACGGCATTGCCGATCAGGATCAGCAGGATCAGATCGAACGGGGTGAACTGGCCGATGGCGCGCTTGCCGGAGATGCGCATCAGCACGGTGACCATCACATAGATCACCACCCCGCGCAGCACGAAGTGCCACCACGGCGCGGACAGGTCGAACAGATCGTGCATCGGGGCGGCATCGCAGGTGGCAACGGCGGCGTTATCACACGTGCGCCCCGCATCGGCAAGTGAAGAACCGGCGCCGTCCCAACGCCGGCTGAAGCGCGCGGCGACGGAAAGCCCTCGGAAAGGTCCGCTGCCTAACGTGGCGCCACCTCGAACCACGCACCAAGTCCCATGTCTCTTCGTTCCGTTCCCCTGCGCTGGACCGTGCTGTGCGACTTCGACGGCACCATCGGGCTGCGCGACACCATCGACACCTTGCTGCAGCGCTTCGGCCGTCCCGGCTGGGAGGCGCTGGAGGACGACTGGCTGGCCGGTCGCATCGGCTCGCGCGCCTGCATGCGCGGCCAGGTCGCGCTGCTGGACATGGATGCGGCCCAGTTCGAGCAGCATCTGTCGGGCCTGGACATCGATCCGGCCTTCCCCGCCTTCGCCGCGGCGGTGGCCGCGCGCGGCTGGCCGCTGGAGATCGTCAGCGACGGCCTGGATCTGCCGATCCGCCTGCTGCTGGCCCGCGAGGGCGTGGCGCCGCTGCCGCTGTACGCCAACCGCTTCCATCCGGTCGGGCAGCGCCGCTGGAACCTGGAATCCCCGCACCAGGCGCCCAGCTGCGGCGCCGGCACCTGCAAGTGCGCGCGCGCCGCGCAGGCGCGCCGTCACACGCCAAGCGGTCAGGTACTGCTGGTCGGCGACGGCACCTCGGACTTCTGCGTGGCCGGCCGCGCCGACTACGTGTTCGCCAAGCGCAAGCTGATCGCCCATTGCCGCGACCACGCGCTGGCGCACAGCGCCATCGAAGGCTTCGCCGAGGCGCTGGCGCTGCTGCCCGCCCTGGAATCCGGCGCACTGACCCGCCACGCCCCGCTCGTTTCTCCCGCCGTCGCCATCGCGTGACGCGGCTTCCCCTCCTGCTGCAAACGGACACTGCCATGAACCTGCTCCACACCCTCGCCCCGGCGCTCGAGGACGACGCCCAACTGCTGGCCGACGAGGCCCGCTACAGCTCCTTCGGCGATACCGTGCACTACGTCGATCCGCCCAAGGTATTCCACCGCTGCGAAGGCAGCTACATGTTCGACAGTGGACAGACGCCGTATCTGGATCTGCAGATGTGGTACTCGGCCTGCAACTTCGGCTATTCCAACAAGCGCCTCAACGACGCGCTCAAGCACCAGATCGACACCCTGCCGCAGGTCGCCAGCCAGTACCTGCACCCCACCCGCATCCAGCTGGCCAAGACCATCGCCCAGGATGTGGAAGGCAAGTTCGGCCTGCCTGGCCGCGTGCACTTCAACGTCGGCGGCGCGCAGGCCATCGAGGACTCGCTCAAGCTGGTGCGCAACTACAAGAACGGCAAGAGCCTGATGTTCGCCTTCGAGGGCGGCTACCACGGCCGCACCCTGGGCGCCTCCAGCATCACCTCCAGCTACCGCTATCGCCGCCGCTTCGGCCACTTCGGCGAGCGCGCGATGTTCATCCCCTTCCCCTATCCCTTCCGCCGGCCCAAGGGCATGAGCCCGGAGGAGTATTCGGACCACTGCGTGCGTCAGTTCGCGCGCCTGTTCGAGACCGAATACAACGGCGTGTGGGACCCCAAGGTCGGCCAGGCCGAATACGCGGCCTTCTATGTCGAGCCGATCCAGGGCACCGGCGGCTACGTGATCCCGCCGCAGAACTTCTTCCGCGACCTGAAGAAGGTGCTGGACCAGTACGGCATCCTGATGGTGGTCGACGAGATCCAGATGGGCTTCTGGCGCACCGGCAAGCTGTGGTCGATCGAGCACTTCGGCGTGACCCCGGACGTGCTGGTGTTCGGCAAGGCGCTGACCAACGGCCTGAATCCGCTGTCCGGCCTGTGGGCGCGCGAGGAGCTGATCAACCCGACCATCTTCCCGCCGGGCTCGACCCATTCCACGTTCAACTCCAACCCGCTGGGCACCTCGCTGGGGCTGGAAGTGATCCGCATGGGCTACGAGATGGACTACGAGCGCACCGTGCCGGAGAAGGGCGCGCACTTCCTGGACGGCCTGCGCGAGCTGCAGAAGCGTCACAAGGAGATCGGCGACGTCGACGGCCTGGGCCTGGCGCTGCGCGCGGAGATCTGCGAGGCCGACGGCTTCACGCCCAACAAGGCGCTGCTGGACCGCATGGTGGACATCGGCCTCGGGCGGCGAGCTCACGCACAAGGGCAAGCCGATCGGCCTGGTCCTGGACGTGGGCGGTTGGTACAAGAACGTCATCACCCTGGCGCCCTCGCTGAACATCACCCACGAGGAGATCGACCTGGCCATCGCCCTGATCGACCAGGCGCTGACCAAGGCCAAGCAGACCGTCTGATCCCCCACCGGCACCGGCCGCCTGCAGCGGTCGGTGCTTCGCGGAGCCGCCATGTACTCCTGTACCCAGCTCGAGCCCGATGCGCTGCTCGACAGCTTCCTGGCCCATCCGCCGCCTGGTTTCCAGGTCGAACGTCTGTCCAGCGGCCTGCCGCTGTTCCGTGCCCGCCTGGATCTGCTGACCACCGCCGACGATGCGCTGCGCCGGCGCGTGACCGGCCTTCCCGGCTATCGCCACTGGCGCCGCTGTCTGGAATGGCCGGCCTGTTTCATCGGCTGCACCGCCACCGAATACGCGCCATTGCCGCTGAGCGGCAGCGTGGAGGCGTTGGCCGACGAGGTGCTGGCGCAGGCGCGGCGCGCGCCGCTGCTGATCGTCAAGGATCTGCCCGACGACTCGCCCCTGCTCGGCCTGCACGGCAACCGCCGCGCCCAGGCCTTCGCCCAGGCGCTGGCCGAGCGCGGCTTCGTGCTGATGCAGGGCATGCAGCTGGCGTGGGTGCCGATCGACTTCGCCGACGAGGACGCCTATCTGGCGCGCCTGTCCTCCGGCCGCCGCCGCGACATCCGCCGCAAGCTGCGCTCGCGCGCCGACCTGCGCATCGAATGCCTGCCCACCGGCGCGCCGTGCTTCGACGAGCAGCACACGCTGGCGAGCTATTACGCGCTGTATCTCAACGTCTACGCGCAGAGCCAGATCCACTTCGACCAGCTCGACCGCGCCTTCCTCGACGGCCTGCTGCGCGACGGCGGCAGCGGCGGGCGCGTCTTCGCCTACTACCACGATCAGGCGCTGATCGGCTGGAACCTGTGCTACGAGCACGCCGGCATGCTGGTGGACAAGTACATCGGCCTGGCCTATCCGCAGGCGCGCCAGCACAACCTGTACGCGGTGAGCTGGATGCACAACCTCGAACACGCCCGCCGCCAGGGCCTGAGCCACTACGTGGCCGGCTGGACCGATCCGGAGATCAAGCGCTATCTCGGCGCGCGCCTCACTCCCACCCGGCACGCGGTGTATCCGCGCAATGCCCTGCTGCGCGGCCTGCTGCGCCGGCATGCGCACCGTTTCGAACACGAAGCCGGCAGCGTGCCGCAGGCCGAGGTGGCCGGATGAGCGCACCGCTGGTGCTGGACCTGGACGGCGCGGTCGGGCTGCTGCCGGGCGCGCGCGTGCTGCCGCTGCGCGCCTGGCAGGACGCGGTGCGCTTTGGCTGCGGCGTGGCCACGCTGGAACGGCTGGCCCGCGAGCTGCAGCCGGCGCTGGAGAGCGCGCACGGCACGGTGATGCTGGGCAGCGGCGACTTCCATCATCTAACCTGGCCGCTGGTGCGGCAGACGGCGGCGCGTCACGGCGGCCCGCTGCAGGTGGTGGTGCTGGACAACCATCCGGACAACATGCGCTACCCCTTCGGCGTGCACTGCGGCTCCTGGGTGCGGCGCGTGGCGGCCCTGCCGCAGGTGGCGCGCGTGCACATGGTCGGCCTGTGCTCGGCCGACGCCGGCACGCGCCATTGCTGGGAGAACGTGCTCGGCCCGCTGCGCGGCGGTCGCGTGCACTACTGGTGCCTGGGCGTGGACACGCGCTGGGCGCGTGCGCTGGGCTGCGGCAAGGCCGTGCACGGCTTCGCCGACAGCGCCAGCCTGCTGGACGCCTTCGCCGCACGCGCCGACGCCGCACTGCCGGTCTATCTGTCCATCGACAAGGACGTGTTCGGCGAGGACGTGGCCCGCACCAACTGGGACCAGGGCCGCTTCCAGCTGGCCGATGCGCGGCGCCTGATCGACGAACTCTCCGCGCCGATCGTCGCCAGCGACATCACCGGCGAGATCTCGCACCATCGCTACCGTCAGCCGTTCAAGCGCCTGCTCTCCGCGCTGGACGGCCAGCAGCCGCCCGATCCGAATGTCCTGCCCCTATGGCAGGCCGGCCAGCACGCCCTGAACGCGGCGCTGCTGCCCCTGATCGCCGCCGCCTCGGTCGCGGCCTGACAGCCCGCGTCGCGCCGCGCCTACGTCGCGCCTTGGCGCAGGACGTCGAGAATGCGCGCGCGTGCGACCTCATCCAGCCAGGGGCCGTTGCCGATGGTCAGGCTGCACGCGGCCAATGCGCGCGCCTGCGGCACCTCGGCCTGCGGCACGCAGTCGCGCAGATAGGCGTAATCGGGCAAGGCGTGGATGAACATGCGGCTCACGCCCAGGCCGGCGGTCCACAGCCGCGCGAGCACCGCGTCGCGGCGCGTGCGGTCGGGCAGGCGCAGCCACAGCACCGGCCAGGTGCCGTGTTCGCCGGGGCGGTCGTCGTAGACCTGCACGCCGGGCACGGCTTCGACGGCCTGCTTCCAGGCCAGGGCGCGATCGCGCGCAGCGTGCAGGAAGGCCGGGAGCCGAGCGCTGGCATGCACGCCGACCATGCGCCGCCAGGCGCCGACGCGGTGCAGCGGTATCTCCGGCCCGAACACATCGCCCACCGCCGCTTCCGGATCGCCGCGCTCCAGCGCGCGTCGCAGCGGCAGGCCATAGGCCAGGGCCAGCGCGCGCGGCCGGTAGGCCAGCGCCAGGCCCAGCAGCTCGGCGCTGCGACGCAGCTCCCAGCCTGCGTTCGATGGCACCCGTGCGGCTTCCTCTGCCAGCAGCGCGCGCAGTGCCGGATCGGCGCTGACCAGCAGGCCGCCCTCGTACAGCGACAAGCCCTTGCCCGCGGCCAGGCTGAAGAACCCGATGTCGCCCCGCAGGCCCACACTGCGCCCGTCCACGCGCGCGCCCAGGGCCTCGGGCCGCGTCCTCGATCACCCAGGCGCCGCAGGCGCGCGCCGCGTCCAGCGCGTCGGCGACATCGGCCACGCGACCGGCCAGGTGGGTGGGCAGCACCGCCAGCGTGCGCGGCCCGCACAGGCCGCGCAGCGCAACCGGATCGAGATCGAAGTGTCCTGCGCGCAGCTCGCCCAGGCGCAGCCGCAGCCCGCAGGTCTGCACCGCGATGGCCACCAGCGGGCAGGTGTAGGCCGGCACCACGACCTCGTCGCGCGTCGGCGCCAGGCGCCGCAGCGCGCGCAGGGCCAGCACCAGCGCCGTGGTGCCCGAGCAGGTCAGCAGCGGCGCGGGCAGATCGAACAGCTGCGCCAGCCGCGCTTCCAGCCCGGCATCGCCGGGCAGCAGGTCGGTCCAGCGCAGCGGCAGCCCCGCCGTGGGCGGCAGTTCACGTCGCGGCAGCACCGGCGATCTCGGCGGTCTGGGTTTCGGCACGCGCCAGGCAGGCCACGCCGGCCAGGATCAGCGCCGCCCCCACCAGGTGCAGCAGGGTGATCGGCTCGCCCAGCAGCCAAGCCGAGACCAGCAGCACGCTGACCACTTCCAGATGCGAGGCGGCGAAGGCCGGGCCGATCGGCGCGCGCTCCAGCAGCGTCATCCAGGTGAAGAAGGCGCCGATGTAACCCAGGATCGCGCCATAGATCCACGGCTGGCCGAACAGCCGCTGCAGCCAGGGCAGGCCCCATTCCAGCGGCAGGGCGTGATCGCCGGCGAGCTTGAAGCTCAGCTGCGCCAGCGTGTCGAACGCCATCAGCAGCGGAAAGCCGAACACATACGGCCGTTTCATCCGCCCACTCCCACCACCGCCACGCCCAGTCCGATCAGGCCCATGCCGGCCACGCGCAGCGGCGTCAGCCGCTCGCCGAAGAACAGCCGCCCGGCCAGCATCAGCGCCAGGATGTTGACCGAGCCCAGCAGCACGCCGCGCGACAGCGGCACCAGCGACAGGAACGCCGCCCGGGCCAGGAACTCCACTACATAGCAGGCGATGCCCAGCCACAGCCACGGCCGTGCCAGCCGGTGCCGCCAGCGCGCCAGCGTCTGTGCGGCCTCACCGCCATCGACCGCCGCGGCCTTGAAGGCCAGCTGGCCGGCGGTATCCACCACCACGGTCAGCAGCCACAGCAGGGCCACCGCCAGACTCATGCCAGCGCCTCGTACCGGTACGGCGCATCGACGCTCGCCCGCGGCGCCGCTTCCGGCTGCGCGAGACGCTGGAAGAATTCCACCGTGCGCTCGGTCAGCAGGCGCCGCTGCCGGTCCAGGGTCAGCATGTGATAGCTCTCGTGCATCGGCAGGAACTCGGTCGGCCCGGACACGCCGTCCAGCACCCACTGCGCATTGCGCAGGCTGGCCACGTCGTCCTCGGTGGCATGCGCCACCAGGCAGGGCGCGGTGACCTGGGGCAGATGCCGGCGCACCCGCGCCGCCAGCGCGCGCAGCTCGGCCAGCGAATGCCAGGGGTTGCCCGGCAGCCCGGCCACGCTGCTGTCCGCGCCCTGCATCGCCGCGCTGATCTGCGCGCGCAGGCGCTCGTCGCGCAGGCCGAACGGCGGCTCCTCCATGAACATGCGGTCGCGACCGATACCGGTGGCCTTGAACAGCGGCAGAAGGAAGGACAGGTGACGCGTCCACGGGATGTTCCAGCCGTCGTAGACGAAGGTCGCGCCGTACACGCCGACGCCCGACACCAGCTCGGGGCGCTGGCTGGCCAGCTCCAGCGACAGCAGCGCGCCCATCGACAGGCCGGCCACGAAGATCCGGTCCACCTTCGTCGCCATGGCGTCCGCGGCCTGCTCGACGCTGGCATACCAGTCTCGCCAGCCGGTGGCCATCAGGTCGTCCAGGTCGCCGCAGTGGCCGGCCAGCTGCACGCCGTGCACGGTGAAGCCGGCGCGGTGCAGGCCGGTGCCGACCCGGCGCATCTCGGCCGGCGTGCCGGTCAGGCCATGGATCAGCAGCACGCCGTTGCGGCCACCTTCGAAGAAGAATTCGCTTGAACGGATCACGTGCCACCTCACTGAAGAGGCCGGCAGGGTGTCACGCGAGGTTTTCCGCTGGCTTTCGTCCGCGCCGGGGCGGCGGCGGGGTTTACGCCAGGTTGTGCTTGCCCAGGTCGGCCGCCGTCTCCGGCCGCGCCGCTGCGGGGAAGCGCACCTCCACCCGCAGCCCACCCTGCGCGCCGCGCAGGAACGCCACCTCGGCCTGGTGGTGGCTGGCGATGCCCTGCACGATCGCCAGCCCCAGGCCTGTGCCCTCGCCGCCGGTGCCGGGCACGCGGAAGAAGCGCTCGCCCAGCCGCGCGCGCAGCGCGTCGGGCACGCCCGGGCCATCGTCTTCCACGCTCAGGATCACCCGCGCCTGCTCGGCCGAGAGGCCGACGGTGATGCTGCGACCCTTGCCGGCATAGCGCAGGGCGTTGTCGATCAGGTTGTCGAGCAGTTCCTGCACCCCGCGCGCTTCGCCGACGATCGCAGGCACTGGCGTCTCCGGGGGCTGGTAGCCCAGGTCCAGCCCGGCATCGAGCGCCTCGGGCACGCGCGCGGCCACCGCGCGCGGCACCAGCCGGTCCAGGGCCAGCGGCTCATGCATCTCCTCGCGCGGATGCGGCGCCTGCGCGCGGCTCAGCGCCAGCAGCTGGTTGGAGGCCCGCGCCGCACGCGCGGTCTGCGCCAGGATGTGGGCCAGCGACTGCTGCAGCTGGGCCGGATCCTGCGCCGTCATCGCCCGTTCGGCATGCAGCTGCAGGCCCGCCAGCGGCGTGCGCAGCTGGTGGGCGGCGTCGGTGATGAAGCGTTCCTGCAGGGAGATCGCGCCGCGCACGCGCACGAACAGGGCGTCCAGCGCGCGGGTCAGCGGCAGGATCTCGCGCGGCACGTCGGGCTCGGTCACCGGCGCCAGGGCCTGCTCGCGTTCGGCCAGACGCCGGGTCAGCGGCGCCAGCAGGCCAAGCCCGCGATCCACGCCGACCCAGACCAGCACCAGCACCACGGCGATCAGGCCGGCCTGCAGCGGCAGTGTCATCAGCAGCACGTCGCGGGCGCTGCGGTGGCGCTCGCGCAGGGTCTCGGCGACCGTCACCCCCAGCGTGTCGCCGGCCTCGTACGGCGAGGCCAGGCCGACGGTCGCCATGCGCAGATGATGCTCGTCGTGGAAGCCCTTGTAGAGCACCGGCTTGGTCCCCGGCACCGGCATCCGCGTGTTGCCCAGGCCGCTGTCGCCGTAGAGCAGGCCGTGGCGCCGGCTGATCACGGCGAAGTAGTTGGGCCCGTTCGGGTCGTAGCGCAGCAGGAACTGCGCCTGCTGGGACAGTGCGTGCGACTGCGGCTCGCGCCGCAGCAGCTCGGCCAGGGTGACCGCGTCGTCGGCCAGGCTGCTGTCGTGCGCGCGGTTGGCGTAATGCAGCGCCACGCGATAGGTCAGCCCGGCATCGAGCGCCAGCAGCACCAGCATGGGCACCGCCAGCCACAGCACCAGCCGCCGGCGCAGGCTGGGGTGCGGGCTAGGGCCGGCCATCGGTCCCCCTGCAGGCCCTAGGCGTCATCGCCTGTGTCCTGTTGCTCCTGCAGCAGGTAGCCCAGACCGCGGATGGTGCGCACGCCCACGCCGCTGCCCTGCAGCTTGCGGCGCAGGCGATACATGGCGATGTCCAGGCCGTTGTCGCTGATGTCCGCATCCCAGCCGCACAGCACTTCGACCAGCTGAGCGCGGCTGGCGACCCGGCCGGTACGCGTGGCCAGTGCGCCGAGCAGGCCGAATTCGCGGGCGGTCAGCTCCAGCGGGTCGTCGCCGATCCAGGCGCGGTGGCCGGCCAGGTCCAGGCGCAGCTGGCCCAGGCGCAGTACGGGCGCGCCCTGGCTGACCATGCGCCGCAGCAGCGAACGCACCCGTGCTTCGAACTCCTTCAGGGCGAAGGGTTTGACCAGATAGTCGTCGGCGCCCAGGTCCAGCACCTGCACGCGATCCTCCAGCCCTTCGCGTGCGGTGATCACCAGCACCGCGGTGGTCGCCGCGCGGGCACGCATGCGCTGCAGCACCTGCACGCCATCCATGGGCCCCAGCAGGCCCAGGTCCAGCACCAGCAGCTGGTACTCGGTGTCGCGCAGCGCCAGATCGGCGCGGGAACCATCGGCCAAATGATCCACCGCATGCCCCTGCTGGCGCATGGCCGAGACCACGGCCTCGGCGATGGCCGCATCGTCCTCGACGATCAGGACGCGCATGACGGACGGGACAGCAGAAGAGAAGGGAACGGCGACATGCGCACCACACCACGAAGCGGCTCAACCGGAAGGCGCGAAGTGTCGCCGAAAACCTGTCGCGCCGGTCAGGTCTTTGGGGTTGCGGGCAGGAAGGCGTTTCGACTCCGTAAGGGCAGCGCGTCAGGTCACAGGGCTTTGGCTTGAGCCCCCTCCCTTGCGCGCAGCGCAGGGGAGGGATGGGGAGGGGTCGGGGCTTTACCGGGCAAGCCGCCGAAGCAAGAGCACCCCACCCCCTCAGTCGCTAGTTCGCGACTTCGAGCTCCCCTTCGCCTGCGGCGAAAGGGAGGGGGCAAAGCGCTTGATGGATGCCTTCGTGCCGTAAGAAGTCCTGATCCATTCGCCGCAGAGCGTCGGCCCGGGCAGGCGAGCGGCGAGCGCGCCAGGGATGGTCCGCGGCGGCGAGTCCGCCGTCGAGGGCTGACCGAGCCGAGGAGTCGCGCGCGACCGGGTCGAGGCGGGTTGGCGAAGCAGGCTTTTCGGGCAGGCGCGCGTGGCGACGGCGGGTTGGTGCGACCGCACGCCGACGACCGGGCATAAAAAAGCCCCGCGGAGCAGGGGGGCTCGGCGGGGCCAGGGTACGGGAGCCTGGGGAGGGGCTCTTCGTACCAGAGATCGGCCCCAGGGGATGGGGGGCGATCCGCGACAGACCTTGCATCTGTCGAGGGCTATGAAAGCACTCCCAACATGGATAGATCGTGAAGGATCCAGTTAAAAACCCGTTGAATTTAGGGGATATTCAGATCATAAACTGGTCAGTTCTGAAATTAATTTCTCGTTATCTCGAAAATCACGATGTAACTGGCTGTTTCGCAAGCATTGCGTAGGCCGCAACGCGGTGCTGGCGGCCTGGATTACGGGTTTTATTGCGCCGTCTGACACAAAGACGCTATACGCGCCAACGTCCACTTCGCAACACACCCGCACAGCCAATCAGTGCGCCTCGTCCCAGTTGTCGCCGACGCCACAATCGACTTCCAGCGGGACGGCCAGGGTCGCCGCGCCCGCCATCAGGCTGCGCGCCTGCGCGGCGAGGGTCTCGACGAAGTCGGCCTCGGCCTCGAACACCAGTTCGTCGTGCACCTGCAGGATCATCATGGCGCGCTCGCGATGGTCGGCGAGCCACGCGTCCACCCTGACCATCGCACGCTTGATGATGTCCGCCGCGGTGCCCTGCATCGGCGCATTGATCGCCGCGCGCTCGGCGCCGGCGCGCTGGCCCTGGCTGCCGGCGTTGATGTAGTCCAGATACAGGCGGCGGCCGAACACGGTCTCGACATAGCCCTGCTCGCGCGCCTGCTGGCGGGTGGCCTCCATGTAGTCGCGCACGCCCGGATAGCGGCTGAAGTACAGGGCGATGTAGTCCTGCGCCTCGCCGCGGCCGATGCCCAGCTGGCGCGCCAGGCCGAAGGCGCTCATGCCGTACATCAGGCCGAAGTTGATCGCCTTGGCGGCGCGGCGCTCGTTGGGCGTGACCTGGTCGATGCTGCGGCCGAAGACCTCGGCCGCGGTGGCCCGGTGCACGTCGGCGCCGGATTCGAACGCGCCGACCAGGCCGGGATCGCCGGACAGGTGGGCCATGATCCGCAGCTCGATCTGCGAGTAGTCGCAGGCCACCAGCTTGCGTCCGGGCGGGGCGACGAAGGCGCGGCGGATGCGGCGGCCGTCCTCGGTGCGGATCGGGATGTTCTGCAGGTTCGGATCGGACGAGGACAGGCGCCCGGTCGCCGCGCCGGCCTGGTGGTAGCTGGTGTGCACGCGGCCGGTCTGCGGATGGATCATCTCCGGCAGCTTGTCGGTATAGGTGCTACGCAGCTT
Source organism: Pseudoxanthomonas sp. UC19_8 (assembly GCF_042700505.1). NCBI lineage: Bacteria > Pseudomonadati > Pseudomonadota > Gammaproteobacteria > Lysobacterales > Lysobacteraceae > Pseudoxanthomonas > Pseudoxanthomonas sp. UC19_8. The sequence continues at coordinate 4,166,654 of NZ_CP170559.1, read as the reverse complement.
GGCCAGGCCGCGGTACTCCAGGATCACGCGCGGCAGCTCGTGCGCCTCGGCGATGGCCTCCAGCGCTTCTTCGTTGGTCGAGGGCTGGCCCTTGGGCGTCTTGACCACCGCCGGCAGGCCCAACTCGTCGAACAGCAGCGCCTGCAGCTGCTTGGGCGAATCCAGGTTGAAGCTGCGCCCGGCCAGTTCGGTCGCCTTCTGCTGGGCGGCGAGCATGCGCTTGGACAGGTCGGCGCTCTGGCGGCGCAGCTCGTCGGCATCCACGCGCACGCCGTTGGCCTCGATCCGCGCCAGCACCGGCACCAGCGGGATCTCGATGTGGCGATAGACCGAATCCAGCGCCGGCTCGGCGGCCAGCTTGGGCGACAGCACCTGGTGCAGGCGCAGGGTGATGTCGGCGTCCTCGGCCGCGTAGCGGGTGGCGTCCTCCAGGGACACCTGCGAGAACGGGATCTGCTTGGCGCCCTTGCCGCACACATCCTCGTACTTGACCGTGTCGTAGCCCAGGTAGCGCTTGGCCAGGCTGTCCATGTCGTGGCGGGCGCTGCCGGAGTTGAGCACGAAGCTCTCCAGCAGGGTGTCCTGGGTGTAGCCCTCCACTTCCACGCCGTGGCGGCGCATGACATGCAGATCGTACTTGCCGTGCTGGCCGATCTTCTCCACGTCCGCGTCGGTCAGCAGCGGGCGCAGCGCCTCCAGCGCATCCTGGCGCGGCAGCTGCACCGGCGCACCCGGATAGTCGTGGCCCAGTGGCAGGTAGGCGGCCTTGCCCACTTCGGCGGCGAAGCTCAGGCCGATCAGGTTGGCCTGCATCGGGTCCAGGCTGTCGGTCTCGGTGTCGAAGGCGAAGCGGCCGGCGATCTTGAGGGTGTCGATCCAGGCATCGAGCTGCTCGGTGGTCAGCAGCGTCTCGTATTCGCCAGCGGCCGACAGCGTCGGATCGAGATCGGGCGCGGCAGCCGGCGCAGGCGCGGCGCTGAAACCCGTGCCGCGCGCCTTCCCAGGTTCTTTTTCCGCGATCGGCACCGACACGCTGCCGCCGTCCAGGTCCTTCAGCGCCTGGTTGAAGCCATAGCGCGCGTAGAGCTCGCGCAGTTCGTCCACGTGCTGCTCGCGCAGCGCCAGGTCCTGGGCGGCCACTTCCAGCGGCACGTCGGTGCGGATGGTCACCAGCGCGCGGTTGAGCGGCAGGCGCTCCAGCGCCGCGCGCAGGTTGTCGCCGATCTTGCCCTTGATGCTGCCGGCGTTGGCGATGACGTTGTCCAGGGTGCCGTACTCGGCCAGCCACTTGGCCGCGGTCTTGGGGCCGCACTTCTCCACGCCGGGCACGTTGTCCACCGTATCGCCCATCAGCGAGAGCAGGTCGACGATCTGGTCGGCGCGCACGCCGAACTTGTCCATCACCGCCGCGTCCGAATCCATCCGGCTGCCGCTCATGGTGTTGACCAGCTCCACGCCCGGGCGCACCAGCTGGGCGAAGTCCTTGTCGCCGGTGGAGATGGTCACCTGCAGGCCGTCGCGGCAGCCCTGCACGGCCAGGGTGCCGATCACGTCATCGGCCTCCACCCCTTCCACGCGCAGGATGTCGATGCCCAGCGCGTGGACGATCTTCATCATCGGCTCGACCTGCGCCCGCAGGTCATCGGGCATGGCCGCGCGGTTGGCCTTGTACTCGGGGTACAAGTCGTCGCGGAAGGTCTTGCCGGGCGCATCGACCACGAAGGCGACGTACTCGGGCCGCTCCTTCAGCGTGGCGCGCAGCATGTTGACCACGCCGAACAGCGCGCCGGTCGGTTCGCCGGCCGCGTTGCTCAGCGGCGGCAGCGCGTGGAAGGCGCGGTAGAGGTAGCTGGAGCCGTCGATCAGTACGAGTCTTGTCATGCGCAGATTCTACGCCGCGCCCCCGCGTCACCGGCCGTCACCCGGCAGCACGCGCGCAGGCGGATAATCGGCGCGGTTCCCACCTGCGAGATGCCGCCATGAAGCGCCTGATGCCCGTCCTGACCTGCCTGCTGCTGAGCGGCGGGATCCTGCTCACCGGCTGCGCCAGCGGCGGCGGCGCGCGCCACGGCGGCCAGGACCTGACCGAGATGGACCTGCCCGACGCCGATGTGGCCGTGCGCACCGAGGACAACGGCGACGTCATCCAGGAGTACCGCGTCGCCGGCGCCCTGCGCATGGTCAAGATCACCCCGAGCCGCGGCCCGGCCTACTACCTCTACGACGACAACGGCGACGGCAGACTGGACCGCTCCAGCGATCCCAACCGCGGCGACATCTCGCCGGTGTACTGGAAGCTCTACGGCTGGTGAGGTGGCGGCGTGGGGCCGCTAGGTGCGGCTGGCACCGAGCACCCTCTCCCATATCGTCGTTCCCGCGAAAGCGGGAACCCATGGACGTTCGGCTTCTCGCTTGAAAGGCACGGGGTCCCCGCATGCGCGGGAACGACGGACTGTCGGCCGTCCTAGCGCGTCTCCGCAGCCTCTTCGACCGAGGCCGCCTTGCGCCTGGCACCACGCTCCATCCACGCCCTGCGCAACCCGCGCGTGACCGGACGTTCCAGCCAGCGATAGCTGGCCAACCCGACCAGCGCGCTCACCCCCAGCGCGGTGAGCAGATAGCCGGTCAGCTGCAGCAGCCCATGCAGCGGAATGCGCGCCCACAGCGCCTGCACCAGCAGCAGCGCCAGCACGGTATGGGTGAGGTAGATCGAGTAGCTGGCATCGCCCAGCCGCTCCAGCAGCGGGTGGCGCGGTGCGCGCGTGCCCAGCCCGATCGCACCGGCCACGACCGCCACGCCGCACACGATCCGGCCCACCAGCGCCAGCCCCTCCTCCGACAGCGCGGGCAACAGCAGCAGCCCCGCCAGCCCGGCCGGCAGCAGCCAGCCCGGCAGACGATCGGCATGGCCGCGACGATAGAGCACGCCCAGCCAGAGGCCGCACAGGAATTCGAGCAGCAGCGGGCTGGTGTAGGTGCGCGCCAGCGGGCTTTCGGGCTCGCCCAGCGCGCCCGCCGCGACCAGCACCAGGATCAGCGCGGTCGGCACCGCCACCACGCGCCTGAGCACGATGCCGACGCAGAACAGCGCGTAGAAGAACATCTCGAAGTTCAGCGTCCAGCCCACGGCCAGCAGCGGATACAGCTCGCCGTGCTTGTCCGGGCTCGGGTGCGGAATGAACAGCAGCGACTGCAGCAGGTGCGACAGTTCGGTTGCATCCAGGCGCGCCTGGTGGCGCAGCAGTTCGATCGCCAGCAGCGCCAGGGTCGCGATCCAGTACAGCGGCACCACCCGGATCACCCGCTTGCCGATGAACTCGCGCCAGCGTTCGTCGCGCGCGGCCACGTACATGATCAGGCCGCTGATCACGAAGAAGACGTCCACGCCCGAGGCGAACGCCTCGTAGTGCGCCAGCGGGTTCCACAGCCAGGGAATCGGGTTGCGCGCATGGTGCAGGACGACCATCAGCGCGGCCACGGCCCGCAGCGACTGGATGGCGGCCAGGCGGTCCTTGTCCGATCCCATGCGGCTTCATTCGGGCGGCGCCCGCGTGGGGCAGGAGCACCGGATCCTGACACGATGGTCATGAAGCAAGGCCGTGTGCGATCGCGGATCGTGACAGGGGCCGCAGTTGAGCTGGCTCAGGGTGATCGGGGAATTGGCCCGTTGGCGAGGGGCGATGCAAAAGCAAAGGCGACCCCACCCCAACCCTCCCCTTCGCCTTCGGCGAAAGGGAGGGGCAGATCTTGAAGGCTCATGCGCTCGGCGTGATCGCGGTTTGGCTTGAGGCGATGCGCCCCATGCCGCTAGCTGGATGCCACCGGAGCACCCCTCCCCTTTGCGTGCAGCGCAAGGGGGAGGCTGGGAGGGGGTTTGCTTTTGCTTTTGCACTTGCTCGCTGTTGGCGAGGGGCGAAAGCAACATCAACGGCAGCAGCCCCTCCCCCTCAGTCGCTGGCTCGCGACTTCGAGCTCCCCTTCGCCTTCGGCGAAAGGGAGGGGGCAAGACCGTGGCCAGCTGACTGTCCTGTCAGGCGTCTTGCCCGCGTTGTCTGGGGGGAAGGACGCCTCCGGCGCCCGGATTCGACCGTCTGATCGACAGGATGTGCGTTCATGTTCGTTGATGCCAAGGCGCTGCCCCGCGGCGCAACTGTTCGCTCCCACGTCTGCATCGTCGGTGCCGGCCCCGCCGGCATCGCCGTGGCCACCGCGCTGCGCCACTGCGGCCTCAAGGTCACCCTGCTGGAAAGCGGCGGCCTGGACGAAGACCACGCCGCCCGCGGCCAGCCGGCCAGCACCTCGGTGTTCGACGGCCACCAGGGCATCTGGACCACGCGCCGGTTTGGCGGCAACGCCAACCGCTGGCTGGTCGACGCGGGCACAGGTGCCAACCACCTGCGCCTGACCACGCTCAGCGCGGTCGATTTCGAGGCGCGGCCGTGGCTGCCCGACAGCGCCTGGCCGCTGTCCATCGCCGAGCTGGCGCCGTTCTATGCGCGCGCCCAGCAATGGTTCGAGCTGCCGCCGTGGCACTACGGCCCGGGCTACTGGGAAGGCGCCGATGCGCCGCGCCTGCCGCTGCAGGGCAGTGGCCTGCGCACCAGCATGTTCCACTTCGCCGACAAGGAGGTGGTGCTGAGCGGCCAGCGCGAGCTGATCGGCGCCTCGCGCGACATCACCTGCTACTACAACGCGACCGCCGCGCGCCTGCAGCTGGATGTGTCGAGCGGGCGCGTGCGCGCGGTGCACGCCCTGGCGCAGCCCGGTCATGCGCTGGTGTTCGAGGCCGACACCATCGTGCTGGCGCAGGGCGGCCTGGCCACGCCGCAGCTGCTGCTGGCCTCCGACGATGTGCTCGCCGACGGCATCGGCAACCAGCACGGGCTGGTCGGGCGTTACTTCATGGACCATCCGCTGGTCTTCGGCGGCACCTTCACCCCGAGCTCGCGCAAGCTGATCGACCGCATGGCGCTGTACGACCTGCGCCGCGTCGATGGCACCTCGGCCATGGGCCATCTGCAGCTGACCGATGCCACCCTGCGCGGCGAGCCCAGCGTCAACCTCAGCACGATCCTGTTCCCCCGGCGCAGCATGTCGCGCCGGCGCGAGATCGGCTTCCGCGCCTCGCAGCGCGTGCGCGAGGCGCTGCGCCGCAAGCAGCTGCCGCGCAAGCGCGACCTGGTGGCCGCGGCGTTGGGCGTCGACGGCGTGCTGCAGCAGTACAACGACCGCCTGCGCCGCCCGATCTCGCACCTGGGCGTGGGCGGCTGGTCGCGCCAGGGCGAGCCGAGCCACCGTCTGGACCACTTCGAGGTGCTGCACCAGGTCGAGCAGCCGCCGCGCTACGACAACCGCGTGCGCCTGGGCCAGGAGCGCGACGATCTGGGCAACCGCCTGATCGAGATCCAGTGGCGCTGGCACGATCAGGACATCGCCCTGGTCCACCGCAGCCAGGACATCGTGGCGCGCGAGCTGGCGCGCAGCGGCCTGGGCACCTTCCACATCCGCCGGCCGATGGAGATCAAGACCACCTCCACCACGCATTTCCTGGGCACCACGCGCATGCACGACGACCCGCGCAGCGGCGTGGTCGATCGCGAGGGCCGCGTGCACGGCGTGGAGAATCTATACGTCACCGGTTCGTCGGTGTTCCCCAGCGGCGGCTACGCCAACCCGACCCTGACCATCGTCGCGCTATCGCTGCGCCTGGCCGAACGGATCCGCAACGAGGCCGGCGTTGCCGCGCCGCTGATCGATCTTCCCAGCGGGACGCGGCGCGCGCCGATTGGCTAGCGGGCATGGCGGGCGCTGAGCCGAGTGCGGGCCCGCCATGAAGCAGTCGATCACGCGTTGCGCGTCTCGCTGACGCGGCATGGCGCTTGGCGCTCACACCGCGGGAACCCAGCGCCTTTCGCACGATCCCGAAGGTGCCAGCGACATCGCGCTCCCACCCCCGCGGGAACAACAGGTTCCGAGCACCGCGCTTACCTCACCCCGCGACACGCTCTAAAGTCCGTGGCTTTCCCATGAACTGAAGGAGGCCGCGATGCGTATCGCGGTGATGGGCGCCGGCGCAGTCGGCTGCTACTACGGCGCCATGCTGGCGCGCGCCGGCCACGCGGTGACCCTGATCGGCCGGGCGCCGCTGGTCGAAGCGGTGCAGGCCCATGGCCTGCGGCTGGAGTCGGCCGCGTTCGATGGCGTGGTCGCGCTGCAGGCCAGCACCGCCGCCGCCGCGGCTGCCGAGGCCGAGCTGGTGCTGTGCTGCGTGAAGTCCGGCGACACCGAGACGGCCGGCGCCGCGCTCGCGCCCTGGCTCGCGCCGCAGGCCCAGGTGCTCAGCCTGCAGAACGGCGTGGACAATGCCGCACGCCTGGCGCAGGCGCTGCAGCATCCCGTCATCCCCACCGTGGTCTACGTCGGCACCGAGATGGCCGGCCCGGCGCATGTGCGCCACCACGGCCGCGGCGAACTGGTGATCGGCGCAGGGGCGACCAGCGCCGCGCTGGCCGCGATGCTGACTGAGGCCGGCATCCCGAGCGAGGTCTCGGACCGCGTGGCCGAAGCGCTCTGGGCCAAGCTGGTGATCAACTGCTGCTACAACGCGCTGTCGGCCATTTCCCAGCAGCCCTACGGCCTGCTGGTGCAGGTGCCGGGGATCAAGGACACCATGCGCGCGGTCTTCGACGAATGCACGGCGGTGGCCGCGGCCGCGTCCATCACGCTGCCCGACGACCTGTGGGACGCCACGTACGGCCTGGCACGCAACATGGCCGGCCAGCGCTCCTCCACCGCGCAGGACCTGGCGCGCGGCCGGCCCAGCGAGATCGACCATCTCAACGGCGCCGTCGTGCGGCTGGGCCGGGAACATGGCATCGCCACGCCGGTCAACCACACGCTGTGGAGCCTGGTGAAGCTGCTCGAGGCCGCGCCGCGCTAGCGGCGTCGGTCAGGGTGCGCGGCGATACACCGCCGCGTTGATGCACGAGAGCACGCTGATGATGAACCAGCCGAAGGGCAGCAGCGACAGCGTGATCAGCCAGGTGATGACGAAGGCCACGCAGCCGGTCAGGAACCACAGCACCGCCGAGATCAGCCGCCCCTGGAACAGCTGGCCCAGTCCCGGGATGAAGAAACTGCAGATGGCGGCGATGACGTTGCCTGCCGAACCCTGTCCTGCGCTCATGGGGATGTCCTGGAGTCCGATGCGGATCGATTGACCGCGATGCTCACCGCGCACGGCCGCCGCGCCCAGTGACGAAGGTCATGCGCCTGGAGCACGGGATCGGGGCGGCCCAAGCAACCCGTCGTTCCCGCGAACGCGGGAACCCAGCGCCTTCGACTTCTGCACGAATCCGCAAAGCTCGGCGCTTTCGCGGGCCCGCGAGCGGCGCCTAGTCCGCCACCGCGATCCGCATCCCATGCGGCGCCAGCATCGCATTCACGCGCGCGGTCAGGTCCAGCTCCGGCGGCGCGCATGTCTCGATCTCGTCCAGCCGGAGCATGAACGCATTCCAGAAATCGCCCGGCGCCGGGTGCGCGGCCACCAGCGCAGGCAGGGCCTGTTCCAGCGCCTGGAGCATGGCTTCGAGCTGCGGCGGCATGTCAGTCGGAAGCGCGGTCATGGCGAGCTTGCGCAGGCGCGTGGTGCGACTGCGCGGCGGTGGCGAAAGGGGTCCGGCTCATCTTACGGCGCCCGGTAACGCGGCCACCCGCACCCAACGCCAGCCTGTCCGCTTTCGCTGACCGATGCGCGCCCGGCGCTCAGCGGCGCATGCACCGCTGCCAGCGCGCGTTGACCCGGTCGGCGAACCAGGCGGTGGTCAGCTGGCGGGTGATCTTGGGGCTCTCCAGCCGGATGCCGGGCAACACCGCGCGCGGCAGCGGCCGACCGGCCGCCGCGTCGCCCAGGGCGAACACGCGTGCATACAACGCGCTGTCCTCGAACGCCAGTGTGTCACCCTGCTGCAGCGCGCGGCGGATCTGGCCCTCGTCCATGTCCAGGCGTGCGCCCAGTGCGCGCACCGCGCGCTCGGTGGCGCCCGGATCGTCCATGCCCGCGCCGGGCCGCAGCAGGTCGCCGTCCAGGGCCAGCTTGATGCCCGTGGCGCGACTGACCGCGGCCTGGAAGGCGGCGTTGCGGCTGGCGTACCAGCCGGCGTTGAAATCGGCGAAGCGGTACAGCAGCGCGTCGTAATGCGCCGGATAGCCCAGCAGATGGGCGGTGCCGAAATACAGCCCACCGCGCCGGGTGAACACCTCGTGGCGCACGCCGGCCTGCAGCGGATACGGATAGCCACGCGTGCGCGTCTGGGCGAAGGCGATGCTCACCTGCATCGGCCCGCCGGTGCGGACCGGGTTGAGCCCGCCGAACAGCTTGCCGCCCAGCGGCACCATGCCGACGAAGTCCTCGTACAGCTCGCTGAGCTGGCGCTCGGTGCGCACCGCCGCCAGGCGCTGGGCGTAGCTGCGCCCATCGGGCGAGGTGATGCGCAGCGCCGCATCGACCAGCAGGCCCGGCACATGCAGCGCCGCCGCGCGGCGGTCGATCTCGCCGCGCGCGATCGCCGGCAGGCCGGGCACCGGCGGATCGGCCTGGTAGGTGGATTCCTGCTCGGTCACCGCCAGCACCGCGCAGACGTGTTCGGGGCTGGCGTCGATGCCCTGCGCGGTCAGCGCCACGTAGACGTCGTCGGCCCAGCCTTGCGCATCGGGCAGCGTGGCCGGCAGCTTGCGCACGATCTCGGCGCGCACCGCATCGGGGTTGCGCTGCGGCGCCTTGGGTTGGGTCGCGCAGCCGGCCAGCAGCAGGCAGAGCAGCCCTGAGGCGGTGCGGATCGTGTCGAGGCGGCGCGGCGGCATGGCGCGCATGCTGCCATGCGCGCGTCCCGGTGCGCGTCACGGGCATCGAAAGGATGGCGAAGCCGCATGCAGGGCGTGCATGCGCAGCGTCGCTCGCGCGCGCACACCTTGCACCCGGCGGCTCCGCACCTCGAAAAACTCGCTCACTCACTACCGTCGTTCCCGCGAAGGCGGGAACCCAGCGGCTTTCGCACACCGCCTCGATGCCATCGGGTTTCCGACCTGCCCGCAAGTCGCCCGCTCCCGCCCCGAAGCCCCCGACAGCCCTACCCCCGGATCCGCCAGGCGATATGCGACAGCACGCGCTCGGCCGGCACGTTAGGCACCAGCCACACCGCGAAACCGGCGACCATCGCCGTGCCCACGACCCAAGGCGCCGCATGCGGCGGCAAGGCCAGCTGGGCGCGCCAGCGCCCCAGCATCCAGCCCGAGGCGGCCAGGCCCAGCCCCAGGCCGACCACGATCTCCGCCGGCGTGTGGCGGAAGCTGAGCACCCGCGCCACCGCCACGGCCACCGCCAGCGCCACGCCGATCAGGGTGGACAGCAGGCGCGTCGTCGGCGCGGCATGCGCGGCCAGCAGATAGCCCAGCACCGGATACAGCATCGCCGCCAGCGCGCTGTGGCCGCTGATGGTGAAGAAACCGACGCTGCGCCAGTCCACACCGAAGGCCTTGTAGGCCAGCTTGGACACCACGATCGCGCCGCCCAGCGCCACCAGCGTGGCGGCCCATGCCACGGCCAGACGCGGATTGCGCCCCCACCACAGCCCGCCCAGGACCAGCATGACCGGGACCAGCAGCCGGCTGTCGCCCATCCAGTTCAAGGCAGTGCTGAGCGGCGATGGCGTCATGCGAAAAGTCCGGCGGAGAGGCGACACCCCACACTACGGCAACCGCACCGAACCCAGGCCGCGTCCCGAGCGGGCCGTAATTGCCGTGTGGTGGGAGGTGCACGCCCGGCGCGCACGGCATCGAATCAATCTGGAGTGGCGGTATGGAGCGTGTGGACAGCGTGGTGATCGGCGCCGGCGTGGTCGGCCTGGCGGTGGCGCGGGCGCTGGCGTTGGCCGGGCGCGAGGTGCTGGTGCTGGAGGCCGAGTCGGCGATCGGCACGGGCACCAGTGCGCGCAACAGCGAGGTCATCCATGCCGGCCTGTACTACCCGCACGGTTCGCTCAAGGCGCGGCTGTGCGTGCAGGGCCGCCAGCAGCTGTACGCCTTCTGCCAGCGCACCGGGGTGGCGCATCGCCGCTGCGGCAAGCTGATCGTCGCGGTGGACGATGACCAGTGCGAAGGGCTGGCGCAGATCCGCCAGCATGCCCTGACCAATGGCGTGAGCGACCTGCGCGAGCTCGAGGCGGACCAGGTGCGCGCGCTGGAGCCGGACCTGCACGCCGTGGCCGCGCTGCTCTCGCCCAGCACCGGCATCATCGACAGCCACGGCCTGATGCTGGCCCTGCAGGGCGAGGCCGAGGCGCAGGGCGCGCTGCTGGCCCTGCGCGCGCCGGTGAGTGCCATCGCCTGCGAAGACCAGGGCTTTGCGATCGAGGTCGGCGGCGACAGCCCGATGCGGCTGCACGCCGACCTGCTGGTGAACAGCGCCGGCCACGGTGCGCCGGTGCTGGCCGCCGCCATGCGCGGGCTGGCCCCGGCGCATGTGCCGCAGGCGTGGTTCGCCAAGGGCAGCTATTTCAGCCTGGCCGGGCGCACGCCGTTCACGCATCTGGTCTATCCGCTGCCCGAGCCCGGTGGCCTGGGCACGCACCTGACCCTCGACCTGGCCGGCCGCGCGCGCTTCGGCCCGGACGTGGAATGGGTGGATACGCTCGACTACACGCTGGACCCGCGCCGCGGCGAGCGCTTCTACGCCGCGATCCGCCGCTACTGGCCCGGCCTGGCCGACGGCGCGCTGCAGCCGGCCTATACCGGCATCCGGCCCAAGATCAGGGGGCCGGGCCAGGCCAACGCGGACTTCCGCATCGACGGACCCGCGCACCACGGCATCGCCGGGCTGGTGAACCTGTTCGGCATCGAATCGCCGGGCCTGACCTCCGCGCTGGCCATCGCCGACCACGTCTGCGCGCTGCTGGAACTGACCGAGCCGGTCGCCGCCTGAGCGCCCGGCCCCTTCACGCGTCGATGCGGGACACTGCGCTCCCTCTCCGAGCAAGCCGAGCCACCCCATGCCGATCGAACTGAAGCTGCTGGCCTGGTCCATCCTGCTGGGCCTGGCCTATGTGCTGCTGGCCGCCGCCCTGGTCACCGCCAAGCGCGGCGTGGCCTGGAACGCCGGCAACCGTGATGCCCCGGTCGAACCGCTGCGCGGCCCGCCCGCGCGGGCGCAGCGGGCCAGCGCCAACTTCCTGGAGACCTTCCCGTTCTTCGCCGCCGGCGTGCTGGCCGTGGTCGCCCTGGGCCGCACCAGCCCGCACACGGCGCTGGCCGCGCAGCTGTACTTCTGGGCGCGGCTGGCCTATCTGCCGGTGTACGTGATCGGCATCCCCTACCTGCGCTCGATCATCTGGGTGGTGTCGCTGTGGGCGATCCTGCAGATGGTGTGGGCGCTGCTGTAGGCGCGCGCGCTTTCAGGTGGCGGGGAAGGCGCGCAGCACCGCGGCCGCCTCGCCTGCGCCATCCAGATCGTCGGCCAGCGCGCGGCAGTGCGCGGCCAGCGCGGTGTAGATCCCGGCCTCGGGCCGTTCCGGGCCGATGAAGGCGGCGATCTCCTCCATCTCCGGCGCCCAGCGCCGCGCCTTGGGCAGCAGGTCCGGCAGCGCATGGTCCAGCTGCGCCAGCAGCGCAGGATGGGTCTGCCCCAGCGCCGCGCGCAGGGCCTCGCCCGCATCGTGGCGCTGCGCGGCCAGGGCCATGGCGGCGCCCAGCAGCGCCACGCCCTTGTTGATCCCGGCGTAGGCCATCTTCAGCGCGCTGGCCGCGCCGACGCCGCCGCGCAGCGTGCGTGCCTGCAGGCCATGGGCCTCAAGCAGGTTGGCCAGCTCGGCCGCGTCGTCGGACAGGTAAATCGTCGGGCCGGGCGCCTCGCCCTTGGGCGGAAAGCCGAGGATGCAGCCGTCGACGAAGCGCGCACCCGCCGCCTCGATCACCGCCTGCACCTGCACTGCGGTGTCGGGGTTGATCGCGTTGAGGTCGACGAACACCGGCGGCCGCGCCACGCCCTGGCACCAGCCCGCGAACTCCCGCGCCAGGGGCATCGCCTGCGCCGGCGGCACCACCGACAGGAACCAGCGCGCCTGCATCAGCTCGCCGGTGGCCACCACGCGCAGGCCGGCGGCTTCGGCGCGCGCCCGGCTGGACGCGCTACGACCCTCCAGCGCGGCGAGCACCGGCACGCCGTGTGCCACCAGGCGCGCGCCAAGCGCCGCACCCATGGCGCCGGGCGCCACCAAGGCCAGGGGATCGGTCATCGCACGCGCTCGCTCGCTCGCCGGAAGATGCCGCACATCCTGCGCCTGGCCGTCGGCCTCGCCCAGCGACGCCGCGCCGGAACGTCCCGCCAGGAGGAACGTCCGGCTGCCGCGATTCCGCTGCGAACCGTGATCCGTCATGGCCCTCGGTATCCGGACTCGCCATGGGGCGCCGCGTTCCCCAGCGCGGCTCCCCATGGGCCAGTGCTCGCGATGCCGCTAAGCCTGCAGCTGCAGCGCGTCGCTGGGGACGATGCGCGCCACGCGCGGCAGCACGTGTTCGAGCGTCATCCGGTGCAGTTCCTCCGAGACGCTGGCGCACAGATCCGGCGCGACGACCACAGCGAAGCCCAGCTCCCAGGCATGGCGCGCGGTGGACTCGACACCGAAGTTGGTGGCGATGCCGCCCAGCACGATGGTGTCGATGCCGCGGCGGCGCAGCTGCTGCTCCAGGCTGGTTCCGGTGAAGGCGCCCCACTGACGCTTGGTCACGCGCAGGTCGCCGGGCTGGACCAGGCCGTCGTGCAGCTGCGACCAGTCGGCCGGCAGCGGGCCGCCGCCGAGCGGCCGGTCGACCGGCTGGTGCGGCGCATCGACCATGTCCGCGCCGAAATCGACATTGAGCAGCACGACCTGCGCGCCGGCCTGGCGGAAGCGGGCCGCGGCGGCGCGGCCGCGGGCCGCGACTTCCTCGCCACTGATGGGCTGCAGCGGCATGGCGGTGATGCCGTGCTGCAGATCGATCAACACAAGCGCCGTACGGCGCGGGGACAGCGTCAACATGGGGATCTCCAGGGGACAGGAAACACAACACGAAGTGGGTGGGCTAAAATGCGAGGATCGACTCGCATATGAGAATTGTGAGGATGCCCTCGCAAAAGTCAACCCAGGCCATCGCCCCCAAGCGCCAGCGCGGCCGCGATCGCGTCGCGGCGATCCTGAAGCGGCCACCCAGCTGTTCATCGACCAGGGCGCGGCGGTCACCATGACCGAGATCGCGGCCCGCTCGGGCACGGCGATCGGTTCGCTATACCGGTTCTTCCCCACCCGCGATGCGCTGGTGGCCACGCTGCTGGAGCGCTATACCGAGGACCTGTACCGGGCGCTGACCGAACTCGAGGCACGCGCCGCCACGCTGGCGCCCGACGCGCTGGCCGATGCGCTGCTCGGCCTGGCCCTGGACCGCAAGGCCGAACGCACCGCCGCGCTGGTCCTGGTGGAGATCACCGGCGACGAGGCCTTACGCGCGCGGCTGCGCGAGGACATGCGCCAGGGCGTGGCCGACATCCTGCGCCAGGCCGGCACCGTGCCTGCGGCGCAGGCTTCGGCCGCGGCCGAAGCGGTCGTCCTGCTGATCAAGGCGGCCGGCAGCCTGGCCCTGCAGCCCGGCAGCCAGGCCGCGCTGGACGAACTGCGCCAGCTGTTGCGCCACTACCTGGAGCAGCGCAACCGGTCGCGCTGATCCGCTCGCCGCGTCGTGCCCGGTTTTGCCATCTACAGACAACCGGACAACAACTTTTTAATCCCGTTCCCGGTCATGATGCGCGCTTGCTCGCGGCATCGCGCCGTGGAGGGAAGTGATGAAGTTACGAGTCGCCGCGTCCGCCCTGGTGCTGCTGTGCGCCGCCTGCAAACCCGCTGCCACGCCCGAACCGACCGCACCGCCGCCGGTGTCCGAGCCGGCGCCCGCCGAGTGCAAGGCCAACGCCGATTGCGAGCAGGGCGAGATCTGCAGCAACGGCAACTGCACCGCCTCCAGTGCCGGCGCCAACCCGATCGCGCCCGGCGCGCCGGGCGCTTCGGCCCCGACCCTGCCGCCGCAGGACAACGTGCCCCAGCCCGTGCCCTCGCAGGCCGGGCCGCCGGCGATGGCCTCGGTCGGCGACCTGGTGCCGGGCGTGCCGACCTGCAAGGCCGGCGATGGCCGCACGCCGATCCCGGTGTGGAAGCCTTCGGTCACGCCGGACAACGTCGTCGGCAGCGCGCCGCCGCAGGAAGACCATCAGGTGGTCGTGCTCGACCTGGAGTCGCTGCACGAGCCCAAGTGCAACGACAAGGACAGCAACCTGTTCACCGTAGCCTCGAGCGGCGCGCCGGAAGAGGCGCTGCGCATCGGCGTGCGCGGCAACACGCAGGAGATCGACGGCGTCTGCCACCTGACCGGCCTCTACCGCACCGAGCTGCTGCCGGCCAAGCAGGGCAAGCGCGGCAAGACCGAGCCGGCCAGGATCGAATTCACCGCCGAGGACGCCTCGGGCATCGCCTCGTCCAACCGGTATTGCGTGCAGGCGGCGCCTTGAGGGGTGGCGATGCCGGGCTTGGCGTTTGCTGAGGCATCGCCGGCCCGCGGGTTGCCCGTCATCAGGCACGGCTTTTGTCCTTGAGGGAAGGACTCAAGGCGGGGAAGAACCCGAAAATCCGTCGTTCCCGCGAAAGCGGGAACCCATGGACGTTGCTCGACCTGCACGGAGTCCCTGGATCCCCGCGTTCGCGGGGATGACGGTGGTTGGGTGGCCTGTGATCTGTCACAGCGCGCGCTAGGCGCACAGTGAGCCTTTCGCGAAAGCGGCGCCGCCGCTCGGCACGCCCGCGATGCCGCACACAACCCAGCGCTACACTGCGCGCCCGACGTTCCCACGACACGCTCCACCCATGCGCAATCCCCTGCAGGAACAGCTGCTCAAGGCCGGCCTGGTCAAGAAGGGCAAGGCCGACCAGATCGCCCGCGACCAGGTCAAGGCGCGGCTGGCCAAGGGCCAGGCCAAGCCGCCTGCCGATGCGGATCGGGTCGATGCGGCCCGGCTGCAGGCCGAACGCGCCGAGCGCGACCGCGCCCTGGCCGCCGAACGCAATGCGCAGGCCAAGCGCCAGGAGCTGCAGGCGCAGATCCGCCAGATCGTGGACACGCACAAGGTCAAGCGCGGCGGCGAGGTCGAGTACCGCTTCAACGACGGCAAGGCGATCCGCACCGTACTGGTCGACACCGCGCTGCGCGCCCAGTTGGCCAATGGCGCGCTGGTGATCGTGCGCCATGGCGAGGGCGTGGAACTGATCCCGCGCGCCGCCGCGCAGAAAGTGTACGAACGCGATGCATCGTTCGTGCTGCTCGACCATGGCCGCAAGGAGGGCGAGGCATCGGCCGCCGCGGCGGACAACGCCACGCCCGCTGGCGACGACTTCTACGACCAGGACCGCTTCAAGGTGCCGGACGACCTGATGTGGTGAGGTACACGGCGGTCACTGACCCGCCGGCGGCTCCCACAGCTCGACCTTGTTGCCTTCCGGGTCGATGACCCAGCCGAACTTGCCCTGCTCGGAAGACTGCGTTTCGTCGGACACGTGGCAGCCCTCGCCGCGCAGCGCGACCAGCAGCGCGTCGAGATCGGCGACGCGGAAGTTGACCATGAAGGACGCGGTGCCAGGCGACATGTAGGTCGTGTCGGCGGCGAACGGGCTCCACAGCGTCATGCCCGGCGCGCTGCCCTCGCCGCCCCAGTTGAAGATGGCGCCGTTCCAGTCGGCCACCTCCAGACCGAGGTGATCGCGATACCAGGCGGCCAGTGCGGCCGGATCGCGTGCCTTGAAGAAGATGCCGCCGATGCCCGTGACTCGCTTCATGGCGCTGCCTGTATGGGTGATGGCGGATTCTTGGGCACAGGCGTGAATGAAGCAAGCGCGCCTCAACGCACGCGCACGCCCTTGGCCGCATCCCAGTGCAACGGCTTGTCCGAGCGCGGCAGCGGCGCATCGCGGCGCGGATCGGCGGCCACGCCGTGCGGCCAGTCGGGTGGGCAGATCGCGGTGAAGCTGGCGTAGCCGCCGGTGCCGCCCTTGAACCTTGGGAAGCCGATCGCCACCAGCGCGCCGACTTCCGGCACCTGGTCCAGGTGCGCCACGCCTTCGGCCTGGGCGTAGCCGTGGTGCATCAGCCAGGCCTCGCCTTCCAGCTTGGGGCTGTCGTCGGTGTCCAGCGGCTCGTGCCCGTGCAGCAGGATGTGGCGCTGTTCGTGCAGGAACTTGAGCGCCGGCAGCGACACGCCCGGGAAGCGCTCCTGTTTGGCCAGCGCTGGATCCGGCCAGCGCCTGGACCAGTCCGAGCGCACGAACACCACCGCGCCTTCCGGGATGTGGCCATGGCGCCGCTCGAAGGCCTCGATGTCGGCCACGCTCAGCGCATAGCCGGGGTTGCGCTGGACCTGCTCGACGATGGAGATCACCACCAGCGGCCGCAGCGTGTAACTGGCCGGCAGCTCGTCGATGGATGGATATTCCGGCGCCCAGTGCGCGGGCGGATCGAGCTGGGTGCCGAGCTGGTCGGTGGCCAGCGTGTAGCGCGTGGCCTCGAAACCGTCCTTGGCGTAGGTGTAGGCATGGCCATCGGCCGGGTCGCGGGCCGGTTCGAACGTCGAAGGTCCGAAGCCATGCCAGACCGGGATGTCCGGCGCGATCACATGCGAGAGCGACACGTACTTCACGCCCTTGAGCTGCTGGGCGTAGACGTCCCAGAGGCGGGTGTCGTCGGCGTGCGCCGGCGGGGCGGCAGCGATCAGGCAGGCGATCAGCAGGCAGGGCAGGCGCGGCATTGGGGGCTCCGTGGGCGTGGGCGTCGTGGACATCCTGCCCGCTCGGCGGCGTACATTCGAGCCACGCGCCGCGCGTACCATGCCGGGGCCATGAACCATGCCCTGCCCCCGCGACAGACCCTGCTGGCCGACCTGGCCACGCTGGCCGACTGCGCGCGGGCCGAAGGGTTCGCCTGCATCGCCGCGCGCCGCGAACATGGCGCCCAGTCGGTGGACATCCCCGGGCCGCAGGTGGCGATCCTGCTGCAGGGCCGCAAGCAGGTCAGCACCGCGACGCAGCTGCTCGCGTTCGAGCCGGGCGATCTGTTCCTGACCACCCGGGCCTGCCGCATCGATGTGATCAACACGCCCGATGCCGCCAGCGGCCTGTACCTGACCGCGGTGATTCCCCTGTGCGTCGAGGTGCTGGAGGCCGCGCGTTTGCTCTGGGCCGAACCCCTGCCCCAGCCCGGCCAGGCCCTGGCGCGATTGCCCATCGAGGACTTCGCCACGGCCCTGCCGCAGTGGCGCCAGGCGCTGGCCGAAGGACGCTACGCCGAAGCCCGGCTGGTGCTGGCGGGCATGGTGGTGGCGCTGTGCCGGCGCGGACACGGCAGCCTGCTGCTGCCACCCGAGCCGACCCTGGCGGCGCAGGTGCAGGCGCTGGTGGCCGACCAACCGGAGCGCGACTGGCAGTCGCGCGATGTCGAGCAGGCGCTGTCGCTCAGCGGGGCCACCCTGCGCCGCCGCCTGGCCGCCGAACGCACCTCCCTGCGCCAGCTCATCGTCGAGGCGCGCCTGGCGCGTGCGATGGAACTGCTCTACACCACACGCTGGCCGTTGAAGACCGTCGCCGCCCGCGTGGGCTACCGTTCGGCGCGCAGCTTCAGCCAGCGCTTCCAGCAGCGCTACGGGCTGGACCCGGCGCGCATCGGCAACCAGCTGCCGGACTGAACGCTGCCACGGCGTTCGCCTGCTCGCCCGTCCATGCGAGGGCTGCGTGAGCCGCCCGGCGCGTATGCGCTGGCCGCGATGCGCAAGGCTGCGCGTCCGCCGCGCGCACAGGCCATGCCGCTGCGCTCGCGATAGCGCGCGGAACACGTGATGAGCGTTGCGCGCAGCGGGTTGAGCGATTCGCGCGCGCCTCCTCTCCCAGCATGTGTCCAGGGCGCCAGCCGGCGCGCATCCCTGGAGATACCGCATGACCCTGTTCTCGCCACGTTTGCTGCTCGCCGCGGCCCTGCTGAGCGCGGGCGGCGCCTGTGCCGGTGCCGCGCATGCCGCCGCAAGCGATACGCCCACCACGCAGGTACCCGGCTATTACCGCCAGCAGATCGGCAGGCTGCGGGTGACCGCGCTGTTCGACGGGACCGTGGCCTTGCCGCGCCAGCAGTTGCTCGGCATCGACGCCGGCAACATCACCCGCCTGCTGGACGGCCGCTACGTGCCCGAGGACGGCAAGGGCCTGCAGACCGCGGTCAACGCCTACCTGGTGCAGGACGGCACCCATCTGACCCTGGTGGACACCGGCACCGCCAACTGCTTCGGCCCCGGCCTGGGCCAGGTGCTGAGCAATCTGCGCGCGGCCGGCGTGGACCCGGCGCAGGTGGACGACATCCTGCTCACCCACGCCCACCCCGACCACCTGTGCGGCGTGCTCGATGCACAGGGCCAGGTGGCTTATCCCAACGCCACGCTGTGGCTGACCCGCGCCGATGCGGCCTACTGGCTCGATCCCGCGTCCGAGGCCCAGGCGCCGCAGCCGCTGCGCTTCGCCTTCCCGCTGGCCCGCAAGGCCGTGGCGCCCTATCAGGCCCAGGGACACCTGCGCCTGTTCGCGCCGGGCGACGCGCTGCCGGGCCAGGTGCAGGCGATGGATTCGCACGGCCACACGATCGGCCATGTGTCCTATCTGTTCGACGGCGGCGCCGGGCAGCGGCTGCTGGTGTGGGGCGACATCGTCCACTACCACGCCGTGCAGTTCGCCCAGCCGCAGGCCTCCTACGAAGCCGACAGCGATCGCGCCGCCGCCATCGCCGCGCGCCGACGCCTGATGCGCCAGGCCACCGACGCCGGCTGGTGGGTCGCCGGCGCCCACCTGCCCTTCCCCGGCCTGGGCCATATCCGCAGCGAAGGTCAGGCCTTCGCCTGGGTGCCGGCGGAGTTCAGCCCGCTGCCGCCGGCGACGCCTTGAAGCAGCCGCGAGCCCTCGCCGCAGAAGCCACAAGGGCACCCCCTGTAGAGCGGAGCTTGCTCCGCTGGAGCTTTCCCGAGATCCGATCGAAATGCAGCGGAGCAAGCTCCGCTCTACACGGCTCCCCTGATTCGCCAGGACTGGCGCGTGCGCCGGGGAGATACGGTTCCGGACCTCAATGCTGCTCCATTATCCGACGTTCGAGTTGAAGCGTGAGCCCAAATACACCAGCGCCGCGAACACGGCGATGACCGCAACAAGCACAATCGTCACCCACTTGGTGATCAATCGCAGATCCGGATTATCCAGCGCACGCTCGAACCCCGCCGCGTCCACCGACACCACCGGCACGTGCCTAGAATCATGGAGGATCCGACGGGCATCGTCTGCCTGTTCGTTGATGCATACGAACAGCACCCATTGCTTCCCCATGCGGCTTCCTTCCACCTGGGTTTGGAGGGTGGGAATGCCCTTGGACCTGAGCAGATGCCGAAGCTCGGCGAGCTTTTCAACGTCATAGAAGCGGCCGATGAATTCCACGAGGGTGCCCTGTGTGTGGTGAGGCGGACCACCAGCAGCTTGGCTCTGGTCTTATGGCGGCGCTATGGCTGGAGATAAATGACTGGCCACAGAAGTGTCAGGGCAGCGAAAGCAATGAAGGGATATGAGGCGATCCTGGACTTTGCCAAGGAGGCGCAGGCAAGAAACCATGGCCCAAACGCGAGCGGACCGATAAGCGCGAAACCCAGCTGTGACGGGATCAGAAAGACGATTGCCAGACAAGCCAAAAGGCCAACGCCAGCGCAGGTAAACAGTCCATTTCGATGTCGCCGCAGCCCTTCGAAGAAGTGTTCCAACATCTGCACGGCGTCTCCTCGCGATGGGAACCGGCCAAACATGATACGTGTGGCGAAATCTTGCATCATGCTGGGTCAACCAAACACCTGAATCAAGGGCTGACCCGCAACGCCGACAGGTGACGACGCCAGCGCCCAGTCAGGAGGTAGATGGGCAGCACCGCGTCTTTCTCACCCGTCCAGCAGGGCCTTGTCGCGCACGGCGCCCTTGTCGGCGCTGGTGGCGAGCAGGGCGTAGGCCTTCAGCGCGGTGCTGACCTTGCGCGGGCGCGGCTGGGCCGGCTTCCAGCCCTTGGCGTCCTGCTCGGCGCAGCGGGCGGCGAGTTCCTCGTCGGTGACCAGCAGGTTGATGCCGCGGTTGGGGATGTCGATCAGGATGCGGTCGCCGTCGCGCACCAGGCCGATGGCGCCGCCGGCGGCGGCCTCGGGCGAGGCGTGGCCGATGGACAGGCCGGAGGTGCCGCCGGAGAAGCGGCCGTCGGTGAGCAGCGCGCACTGCTTGCCCAGGCCCTTGGATTTCAGATACGAGGTCGGGTAGAGCATTTCCTGCATGCCGGGGCCGCCCTTGGGGCCTTCGTAGCGAATCACCACCACGTCGCCGGCCTTGACCTCGTCGCCGAGGATGCCCTTGACCGCCGCGTCCTGGCTCTCGAACACCTTGGCCGTGCCTTCGAACACGTGGATGGATTCGTCCACGCCGGCGGTCTTCACCACGCAGCCGTCGCGGGCGATGTTGCCGTAGAGCACGGCCAGGCCGCCTTCGGCCGAATAGGCGTGCTCGACGCTGCGGATGCAGCCCTGCGCGCGGTCCACGTCCAGCGACGGCCAGCGCGTGGCCTGGCTGAAGGCGATCTGGGTCGGGATCCCGGCCGGCCCTGCCTTGTAGAAGGTCTGCACGGCCTCGTCCTGCGCGGTGGTCACGTCCCACTTGGCGATGGCCTCGGCCAGCGTCCGCGCATGCACGGTGGGCACGTCGGTGTGCAGCAGCCCGCCGCGCGCCAGTTCACCCAGAATCGCCATGATCCCACCGGCGCGATGCACGTCTTCGATGTGGTACTTCTGCGTGTTCGGCGCGACCTTGCACAGCTGCGGCACCCGGCGCGAGAGGCGGTCGATGTCGCGCATGTCGAAGGGCACCTCGCCCTCCTGCGCGGCGGCGAGCAGATGCAGGATGGTGTTGGTCGACCCGCCCATGGCGATGTCCAGCGTCATCGCGTTCTCGAAGGCCTCGAAGGTGGCGATGCCGCGCGGCAGCGCGGTGGGATCTTCGGCACCGTACCAGCGGTGGCACAGCTCGACCGCGGCCACGCCGGCGCGCTTGAACAGCGCCTCGCGGTCGGCATGGGTGGCCACCACGGTGCCGTTGCCCGGCAGCGACAGGCCCAGGGCCTCGGTCAGGCAGTTCATCGAATTGGCGGTGAACATGCCGCTGCACGAGCCGCAGGTCGGGCAGGCGCTGCGCTCGACCGCGGCGACCTGCTCGTCCGTCGCGTTCGGATCGGCCGCCATCACCATCGCATCGATCAGGTCCAGCTTGTGATCGGCCAGCCGGGTCTTGCCGGCTTCCATCGGCCCGCCGGAGACGAACACGGTCGGGATGTTGAGGCGCAAGGCGGCCATCAGCATGCCCGGGGTGATCTTGTCGCAGTTGGAGATGCACACCAGCGCGTCGGCGCAGTGCGCGTTGACCATGTACTCGACCGAGTCGGCGATGATCTCGCGGCTGGGCAGCGAATAGAGCATGCCGTCATGGCCCATGGCGATGCCGTCGTCCACCGCGATGGTGTCGAACTCCTTGGCCACCCCGCCCACGCGCTCGATCTCGCGCGCCACCAGCTGGCCCAGGTCCTTCAGGTGCACGTGGCCGGGCACGAACTGGGTGAAGGAGTTGGCGATGGCGATGATCGGCTTGTGGAAGTCGGCGTCCTGCATGCCGGTGGCGCGCCACAGCGCGCGGGCGCCGGCCATGTTGCGGCCGTGGGTGGAGGTCCTGGAGCGGTACTCGGGCATGGCGGTCGGTCTTGAGCGAGCGCGAAGGCTGGCGTGCGGCGGAAAGCCGGCATTTTCCCCCCGTTTGCTCCGTTGCTGCTGCAACTGACCGTTCAGCCATGTAGGACCAGCCGCCCGGCACTGCAGGCATCATGGGCCATCGCCCGCCCAGAACGGACCCCGATGAAACGCTCCACCACCACGCGCCTGCTGCTGATGGGCGCCGCGCCCCTGCTGTTCACCGCCTGCCAGAACGAGCCGGAGGTCCGCCAGGGCCTGTACACCACCGTCGAGGCCTGCACCCGCGAGACTGGCGACGCGGCCAGCTGCAAACAGGCCTTCGACAGCGCCCAGAAGCAGTCGGCCGACCAGGCGCCGCGCTACGCCACGCGCGAGCAGTGCAAGGTGGACTGGGGCGAGGACCGCTGCGCCGAGCAGCGCGACAGCCAGGGGCACTCGTTCATCGGGCCGCTGATGGCCGGCTTCTTCATGTCGCAGATGCTGAACAACCGCGCCGGCTTCAACGCCGCGCCGGCCTACCAGAACCGCGACAACGGCTGGCTGCGGCCCACCCCGGGCGCGCGGCCGGACACCTCCGGCGCGTTCCGCACCGGCACCCCCGGCATGACCCCGATCAACGCCACGCCCAACCGCGCCGTGACCGTCAGCCGCGGCGGCTTCGGCGCGCGCAGCAGCGGCCGCGCCAGCTTCGGCGGCTGACATGCGCCGCATCGCCATCACCCCGCGCGGCGACTGGCGCGCGCAGGCGGCCGAGTGCGGCTTCGACTTCCACACCATCGACGGCGCGCCGTACTGGGACGAAAGCGCTTACTACGCCTTCACCCTGCGCCAGATCGAGAACGACCTGGAGGATCCCAGCGCCGAACTGCACGCCATGGCGCTGGACCTGGTGGACGACATCGTGCGCGACGCGCAGCTGCTCGAACGCCTGGCGATCCCGCAGTTCGCCTGGTCCTGGATCGCCGAGAGCTGGCAGCAGCGCCAGCCGCATCTGTACGGCCGGCTGGACCTGGCCTACGACGGACGCGGGCCGGCCAAGCTGTACGAACTGAACTACGACACGCCCACCTCCCTGTTCGAGGCCGCGTTCTTTCAGTGGCAATGGCTGGAGGACCAGCGCGCCGCGCAGCGGCTGCCGGCGCAGGCCGACCAGTTCAACTCGCTGCACGAGGCGCTGGTGGCGCGCTTCGGGCAGATCGCCCCCGCCCTGCCCGGCCCGCTGCGCTTTGCCGCCGTGCGCGACTCCACCGAGGACCGCGGCACGGTCGCCTATCTGCGCGACTGCGCGGCCCAGGCGGGGCTGCTCAGCGAGTTCGTCGCCATCGAAGACATCGGCCTGTCCGAGGACGGCCGCTTCACCGACCTGGACGACGGGGTGATCGGCACGCTGTTCAAGCTCTATCCGCTGGAGGACCTGCTGGCCGAGGAATTCGGCCGCGCCCTGCCGGCCTCGGGCCTGCAGCTGCTGGAACCGGCGTGGAAGGCGGTGCTGAGCAACAAGGGCCTGCTGCCGCTGCTGTGGCAGCGCCACCGCGGCCATCCCAATCTGCTGGAGGCGCATTTCGACGACGGTGCGCCGCTGCGTGCGGGCCGGGTGCGCAAGCCGCTGCATTCGCGCGAGGGCGCCAACATCGTCCTGCACCTGGCCGACGGCGGCTGGCAGGAAAGCGACGGCCCCTATGCCGGACCGTGCATCGTCCAGGCCGCCCATCCGCTGACCGCCTTGGACGGCCGCTATCCACTGATCGGCAGCTGGGTAATCGGCGATAGCGCCTGCGGTATCGGCATCCGTGAGGACGACACCCGCATCACCCGCGACAGCGCGCGCTTCGTGCCGCACGCGATCATCGATGAGGCGCCCGGGGTGTTCTACGCCTGAGCGCGGCGGCAGACTGAGCGCGTTGGAAGGCGATACAAGGACGAAGCCTGATGCGATTCCTGAAATCCCATGCGCTGTTGATCGCGAGCGTGCTGCTGTACGGCGTTTCGCTGTTCCTGCCCGCCCTGTACGGCGGCGGCTCGTACCTGGTCGGGCTGGTGCTGCTGATCTTCGGCGCGCTTCCTCTGGCCGATTCCTCCTGTTTCGCCTGGCTGGCGAATGGCCTGTACGCCGCGGCGCTGATCGCCTACCTCATGCGCCGCACGCGCGTAGTCCTCGTCCTGAGTCTGCTCGCATTCGGGGTGGGACTGGACACCGTGCGCGTGGACCGCTTTCCGCTGGACGAAGGCGGAATGAACGTCATGCGCCAGGCCTTCGGCGAAGGCTTCTACGTCTGGGAAGTGAGCTTCCTGCTGCTGGCCGCCTCGGCTGCCATGCCGCTGCTGCGTGCGCGCAGGAACCAGCCGCCGCCCTTGCCGCCGGTGTAACGAAGCACTTGGTCGCGACGGGCGGGTGCGATCTTCGATAAGGCGCCTGGGGTAAGAGCGATGCAGCCACCCGCTCTTTGTGGGAGCCGCCAGGGCGGCGATGGGCTTGCCCGGGTAAGCCTCATCGCCGCCATGGCGGCTCCCACCTGTAGAGCGGAGCTTGCTCCGCTGCGTTTCGGCCGGATCGTTGCGAAGCCCCAGCGGAGCAAGCTCCGCTCTACTCACTCCTGCCTCAAAGCAGCCCCTCGCGCTTGACCGCCAGATAGCGCTCAACCAGCGCGCCGGGCAGCTGCGCGGTGGTCAAGTCCAGCACCATCACGCCGTGGCCGCGCAGGGCCTCGTGGGCGGCGGCGCGCTGGTCGAGGTAGCGGGCCACCGCGCCGGCCTGGATGGCGCCGGACAGGTCGGTGACCTCGGCCTCCAGCGCCTGGTCCAGTTCGGCCTCGCGCAGGCTGGCCACGCACACCAGGTGCCGGCGACGCAGCAGGTGCACGGCGGCCAGCAGGTCTTCGATGTCCTCGTCGCGCACGTTGGTCACCAGCATCACCAGCGCGCGGCGGCGCTGGCGTGCGGACAGTTCGCTGGCCATCGCGAGGTAGTCGCAGGCGGTGGCCGAGGGCTGCAGGTCGTAGGCGGCGCGCAGCAGGGTGTCGATGCCGGCCATCCCGCGCCGCGGCGGCACCCAGCGCGGCTGCTCGCCGGTGGACAGCAGGCCGGCGGCATCGCCCTGGCGCAAGGCGAGGTAGGCCACCACCAGCGCGGCATTGAGCGCATGGTCGAAATGCGCCAGCCCGTCCTCGCGCGCCAGCATGCGCCGGCCGGTGTCCAGCACCAGCACCAGCTGCTGGTTCTTCTCGTCCTGGTATTCGCGCGAGATCAGCTTGCCCGCGCGCGAGGTGGCCTTCCAGTCGATCTGGCGCAGGCTGTCGCCGACGCGGTACTCGCGCATCTGGTTGAAGTCGGTGCCTTCGCCCCGGCGGCGCTTGAGATGCGCGCCGACCAGCCGCGAGGCTTGGTCGGCGCTGAACAAGGCCAGCCTGGCCAGCGGCGCGAAATCCGGATACACGCGCACCGCCTGCGGCGCGCCGACCACGCGCGCCTGCTTCCATAGCCGCAGCGGCGAGGCCAGGCGCAGCTGCACGCCGGCGAACCAGGCATCGCCGCGCGCGATGGGGCGCAGCGTGTAGGCGAAGGTGGCGGTGGCGTCGCGCGCCAGGCGCAGCGCGCGCGGCAGGCCCTGCGAGGGCCAGGCGCCCGGATGCAGGTCGAACACCTCCACGCGCTGCGTCCGCCCCGGGGACGCCAGCGTCAGCTGCACCTCGCGCGGCAGGTCCAGCGCCAGCGCTTCGGGAACGCGGCGCTGCACCTGCGGCGCGGGCAGCCGCCACAGCAACAGCGCATCGAGCAGCGCCAGTCCGGCGATCGCCACCCCGATGCCCTGCCAGGCCGTCAGCGGCAGCTCGGCGAACAGCACGGCGAGCCCGGACAGGCCCCAGGCGCACAGCAGTGCGATCAGTGGCGCGGCGGGTCTCATTGCAACCGTGCCGCCATGAGCGCCCGCTTGGTGGGAGCCGCCATGGCGGCGATGAGGCTTTCCCAGTAAGGCCCCTCGCCGCCATGGCGGCTCCCACCTGTAGAGCGGAGCTTGCTCCGCTGGGGCTGTCCCGATGATCCGGCGGAAACGCAGCGGAGCAAGCTCCGCTCTACAAGGAGGCGGCGAGGTGAGTGGGACAGACAGGTGCTCCCACGATGGTGCGAGGTCACCCTCACTTGCGCGGCGCCTCGACCTTGGCCAGCAGCGCGGCCAGCACGTCGTCGGGCGACTGGCCCTCGATCTGCAGTTCCGGCGCAAGCGCGATGCGATGGCGCAGCGCCGGCAGCGCGACCTCGCGCACGTCGTCGGGAATCACGAAGTCGCGCCCGCCCAGCACCGCCTGCGCGCGCGCCGCGCGCACCAGGGCGATGCTACCGCGCGGCCCAGCGCCCAGCGCGATGCCCGGCCAGCTGCGCGTGGCGGCGGCCAGGCGCACGGCGTAGTCGATCACCTGCGCGTCCACCTGCACCTGCGCGGTGGCGCGCTGCAGCGCGACCACATCGCTGGCAGAGGCCATGCAGCGTACCTGGCTCAGGTCGAAGTCGGCGGCGGTGCGGCCGGTGGTGATCGCATCGACCATGCGCTTCTCGTCCTCCAGCGCCGGGTAGTCGATCAGCACCTTCAGCAGGAAGCGGTCCAGCTGCGCCTCGGGCAGCGGATAGGTGCCCTCCTGCTCGACCGGGTTCTGCGTGGCCAGGGTGAGGAAGGGCGGCGCCAGCGGGAAGGACTGGCCCTCGATGGTCACCTGCCCTTCCTGCATCGCCTCCAGCAGCGCCGACTGGGTCTTGGCCGGCGCGCGGTTGATCTCGTCGGCCAGCAGCAGGTGGGTGAACACAGGCCCGCGGCGAATCTCGAAGCGCTGCGTGCCCGGGTCGAACACCGCATGGCCCGACACGTCGCTGGGCATCAGGTCCGGGGTGAACTGCACGCGGGCGAAATCCAGCGACAGCGCCTGCGACAGCGCGCGCACCAGCAGGGTCTTGCCCAGGCCCGGCACGCCTTCGATCAGCACATGGCCGCCGGCCAGCAGCGCGATCAGGATCTGGTCCAACGGCTGCGGCTGGCCGATGAACGCCCGCGCCACTTCGGCGCGCACCGCGGCCACACGTTCGGCGATGCCATCGAAGGCCGGCGGCGCGGCCTGGGGAAACTCGCTCATAGTCGTTGCCTCATGAACATCAGCAGGGAAATGCGGTCGGCGAACTCGCGGCGCTCGCGGTCCGTGGGCGATTGCAGGGCGCGCGCCATGCGCGCGGCCGGCAGGTCGAAGCGTCGCGCCAGCGCGTCGGCCTGGGCCGCACCGGTCAGCGCGGCCGCCACCGGATCGCGGCGGCGCAGCCGGGTGAGGAAGGCCTTGCGCGCGGCGGCATGCAGCAGCACGCCGCGCCGATAGCGATAGAGGTGCTCGCCGCTGGCGCGCACGTGTTCGAGCAGCGAGCGGCGCGCGGGCGCCGGCGGCGGCGGCAGCGGCCCGAAGCGCTGCGCCCGCAGCGTCATCCAGGCCAGCAGCGCCAGCAGCAGCGGCGCCCACACCGGCCAGCCGCGTTCGAGCACGGTGCGCCACAGCGACGGCATCCGCGTGGCGTAGACCAGGTGCATGGTGCCGTGGCCGTAGTTGGGCGCCAGCACCTGCCGCGCGAGCGCCTGATGCGTGGGCGCGCGCAGGCCGCTGCCATCGTCGCCGCGCCGCACCGGCCCACCGTTCTGCAGGAAGTCCACGTCGGCCAGCACGTCCACATAGCCCTGGCCGCGCGCCAGGCGCGCGTAGACATAGCCGTCGCGCAGGTTGCCCCAGGCCAGCACCGGCTGCACGCCCTGGAAGCTGAAGCGTCGCGCGCCGCAGAACTCCACATGCGGCGGCTGTCCCCGCACCTGGAAGGGCGCGCAGTCGCCGACCGCCATCGGCGTCAGCCGCAGCGCCTCCAGCAACGGCATCGATTCGTGCAGCCCGAAGGCCGGGCCCGGCGGCGTGCGCACCACCAGGTGGCCGCCGCGCGCCACCCAGTCCAGCAGTGCACTCGCGCGCGCGGCATCGAGATAGCGCGGGTCGTCCAGCAGCACCAGCGTGTCGCGCCGGCCCAGCTGGGCGATCTCCAGATCGAAGCGCGGCCGCGCATCGACGCGCACCCCATCGGCGCGCAGCGCCTGCTTGAGGACATAGAGCGGATTCCACGCCGCCTCGCCGGCCGGCGGAAGGTCGACGCGGTACGCCACCCGTTCGTAGGTGTGCACGAACCACGCCACCAGCACGAACAGCACCGTGCCGCTGGCGAGCGCGATCAGGCCCGGCTTGGCGCCGCGCGTGCTCTGGCTCATGCCGGCCACCGGTAGCGCGTCTGCAGGGCAGCGATAAGCGCCTCGAACTCCTCGGCCTGCGGCAGGCGCTGTGCATAGGCCGCGTACTGCCACACGCGCACCATGCGTGCGAACAGGCCGCGGTCGGCCTCCTCGGGCTGGCGCTGCGCCGCGCGCAGGCACTGCGCCTCGGTCGCGCCCGGCGGCAGCACCACGCCGGCACGCTCGGCCATCGCCTCGACGCTGGCGCGATACAGCAGGGCCAGCGCATGGCGCGGCTGTCCCTGCGCCCACAGCCGGCGCGCGCTGGCGGCGATGTCCGGCGGCAGGACCTGCGGCAGCTCGACCACGCCGGGGGTGACGGGCGCCGGCACCGGCCGCGGCGTGCGCACGCCGCGCATCCAAGGCCACCAGTGGCGCGCGCTGGCGAGCAGGAACACCAGCAGCAGCCCGAGCACGATCCACAGCCCCCATTCGCCGATGAAGGCCAGCACGCGCTGCAAGCGTTCCAGCCAGCTCATGTCCAGCTTGGGCGGCTCGGCGATCTCGGGCGGCCGGCGGCGCTGCCAGGTGTGGTCGGTGCGGTGACGATCAATCAGCGGGTCGCGATAGGCCTGCACCACCGCGCGGCGGAAGCGCGCATCGTCCACGCGCTGGCCTTCGAACACCTGTTCCACACCGGGTGGTGGCGCCTCGCTGGCCGACTCCGGCTGCTGCGCGCGCAGCGGCGCCACCCCGACCAGCGCCAGCAGCAACACCAGCGGCGCGGCGGCGGCCAGCAGGCGCCGGCGCAGCCGGCGGAAGGCGATCTCCACGTCCCAGGCCTCGATCTGCGTGCGCCGGTTGAGGTACAGGCCGAAGCCGGCGCCGACGAAGAACGGCTCCACCGCGCCGATCGCGATCCAGAAGAACGCGTTGAACCCCAGCTGCGCCCACAGCGGCGGATCGGACAGCATCGCCAGCCCGGCGCGCGCGGCCTGCGGCAGGTAGTCGATCGGCACGAACACGGCCACCATCGCCACGCAGGCCAAAGTCAGTGCCAGCTGGAACCCCAGGAACACCAGCGTCAGCACCAGCGCGTTGCCGTAGAGCGTGGCGCCCAGCACGCGGCGACGCGCACGCAGGCGTGCGCCGTGTTCGCCCTCCAGCGTCTCGATCGGCAGGAACAGGCTGCGCGCGCCGCTGAAGCGCCGCCAGGTCAGATAGCCCAGCATCGGCCGCCAGCCCCAGCGCAGCTGCGCGGCCAGGGTCTGGCGCGTGGTCGGCACCTGTCCGAACACGCCGCGCGAGATCACATACAGCGGCACGCGGTCGAACAGCGGCTTGATCCACCACAGCACCAGGCAGGAGGCCAGCGGCGAGGACAGCGCCCACGCGCCGGCGTTGACCAGGGCGAACACCGGCAGGGCCAGCCACAGCCACGGCTTCCAGATCGCGCCCGCGTGCCGGCGCACCAGCGCGGTGCCCAGCTCGACCGCCTCCCAGGGCGAGCGCGCGCGCAGCTCGACGGTGAGCTGCTCAGCGCGCATCGCGATCCGGCTCCGCGCCGCCGCGGCCACCGCGCCACAGCCACACGATGACGCCGGTCCACAGCACCGCGGCCACCGCGTACTTCACCGGATGCGGAATGCTGGCCACCGAGGACCAGAACGCCTCGATGAAGGCCGCCACCAGCAGCATGAAGGCCACGCCCAGGCACAGCCGCGCGCCGATCGCGCCGGCCTGCACCAGGGCCTGCCCGCGCGTGCGCCGGCCCGGCGCCAGCCAGCTCAAGCCCAGCTGCAGGCCGGCACCGCCGGCGATCACCAGGGCGGTCAGCTCGAACGCGCCGTGCCCGCACACGAAGCTCCACAGCGGCCCGCCCGAGCCGATGCGCGTGAGATGGCCGAACAGCGCGCCGATGGTCAGCCCGTTGCTCACCAGCACCACCAGGCTACCCACGCCCACCACCAGCCCGCTGGCGAAGGTCTGCAGGCCGATGCCGATGTTGTTGCGGATATAGACGCCGAACATCATCCAGTCGCTGCCGCTGTCGCGGCCGATGCGCGGGTTGGACGGGTCGTACATGCGCTCCATCGCCGCCACCATCCGCGGGTCCATGAGCGCATGGATCAGCTCGGGCCGGAACTGCAGCAGCACGGTCATGCCCACCAGCGGCACGCCGAACAGCGCCAGCGCCACCCACATGCAGCGCGCCTGGCTGCGCACCAGCCGCGGGAAGCCGGCCATCAGGAACTCCAGCGCCGTGCGCCAGCGCAGCGGCGGGGTGCGGTAGAGCACCTGGTGGCCCTGTTCCATCAGCGTCTGCAGGCGGCCGGTGACCTGCGCGCTGTAGCCGCGCCGGCGCGCCAGCGACAGCTGCTGGGCGATGCGCCGGTAGCGCTGGGGCATGGCCTCATCGCCCAGCGCGCCGGTGTTGCGCGTGTCCTGCGCCCGGCGCGCATCGGCGCGCGTGCGCAGCCAGTCCTCCAGCTCCTGCCACTCGCGCTGGTGGCGCGCGACGAACTGCTCCTGCCTCATCGCCGCCCCAGCAGCCAGTTGGCCATGCCGAACAGGCGCAGCACGCCGGCCGGGCCGCGCGCGCCGGTGAGCGGTTCGAGCAGGTCGGCCAGTTCGACCTGGCGCTCGGGCGTGAGCTGCGTCGCGCGTTCGCCGAAGGCGACGATGGCGGCCTGCTCGGCGGGCCGCAGCGTGGCGCGCGGCACCACCACCGCGTTGACCGGTGCCGACGCGGGCGGTTCGGCGTGTTCGGCATGGATGACCAGGGTGCCGGCGGCCAGGTCGCCCAGCCGGCGCGCGGACGGATCGATCAGGCTCACCACCAGCCCGGCGGCGTAGCCGAAGGGCAGCATGTCCACCACGCGCAGCAGGTTGCGGGTGATCGCGGCCGGCCAGCCGATCGGCGCACCGTTGGCCAGCACCACGCGCAGGCGCATCGCGCGCTTGCCCAGCGTCTGCCCGTGCCACAGCGCCTCGAGCACGATCATGTAGCCCCATTGCAGCAGGAAGGCGGCGACCAGGCTCAGGCCATCGCCGAACTTGCCCAGCAGGCTCAGCACCATGATGGCGGCGAACATCATCCCCACGCGCACCACCAGGTCCACGCCCCAGGCCACCGCGCGCGGCACCGGCCCGGCCGCGGGCAGCTGCAGCGACACGCCCTCAGGCGTGACCACCTCGCGCACCGTATCGAGCACCACGGCCGGCGCGGCCCCCTGCGCGATGGCCGTCATCGAATGTCCCGTTGAAGCACCCGCGCCTGCCTGTCCATGCCTGCCGTCATCCCTGCCCCGGCCAGACTGTAACGAGCGCCGCGCGACTTGCCCACCCTGCCGGTCGGCCTGCCCGGAAGGCCTACACTGCGCCGATGTCCACCTCCGCCCCCTGCCGCAGCGGCTGCGCCGCCTGCTGCATCGCGCCGTCGATCAGCTCGCCGATTCCCGGCATGCCGCAGGGCAAGCCGGCCGGCGTCCCCTGCGTGCAACTGGACGAAGCGCTGCGCTGCCGGCTCTTCGGCCGGCCCGAGCGTCCGGCCGTCTGCGCCAGCCTGCGCCCGCAGCCGTCGATGTGCGGCGCCTCGCGCAGCGAGGCGATGACCTTCCTCAACGCGCTGGAAGCGGCCACGCGGCCCTGATCTCAGCGCACCGTCGCCGAGGCCTTGGCCTTGCGCGAGGCGAAGAACTTCCTCACCGCCGCGGCCGCCGCGACCACGCCCAGGAACAGCAGCTTGCCGAACTTGGCCAGGACCAGGCCCAGCTTGGCCAGCAGGCCGGTCTTGGCCGCCAGGCCGCCGCCGATCAGCGCGGCCACGCCGTAGGCGGCGACCTTGTCGGTGGACGGGTTGTGGTCGGCATAGCGCGCGCCGGCGTCGAACTCGGTCATCGGCAGCAGCTGCTGCATGCCGGCCTGCACCTTCGGCAGCTCGTCCATCGCCGAGACCGCGTTGAGGCTCAGGTAACCGTGGCGGCCGAGCACGCGGATGTCGTAGTTGAGCGTGTGGCTGGGTTGGCCGTTGAAGGCCAGCTCCTTGGCCCAGTACAGCTTCTTGGCTCCGGCGTCGTAGCGTGGCGGCACCGCCCAGCCCACCAGGTCGACGCGGCCATAGCCGGCCTTCTCGCGCTCGGCGTTGGCCTCGCGCGTGCCCTCCTGCATGTTCTTGAGCAGCTCGTCGTAGTTGATCTTGGACGCGTCGGCGTCGGAGACGTAACCCTCGTCGTCGTAGGTCACCACCACCGCCCAGCTGTCCTGCTCGTCCAGCCCCGGATGGGTGGGCACCACCATGCCCAGCACGGTGTCGTCCTGCGGATTGCCCCACAGCTGCTCGAGTACCTTGCGGGCGTCAGACTGGTCCAGATAGCGGAACTGCGTGCCCAGGTTGAAGTGCGCGTGGGCCGGGCCGACCTCGATCTGGCCACTGCGGAAGTGCAGGCTGTCGATGAGCTGCTGGGCCTGTTGCCCGTCCTCGGCCAGCACCGGCAGGGCCAGTCCCATCAGGCACGCGACCGCCAGGCCGCGAAGCGTCGTCCGCATCGTCTTTCCCCTTCGTCCATGTGGGCATCCCCATGCCCGGGGCGCCGAGTGTCGCCCGAGTCACCGCTGGCTGACAACCCGGTCAGCCGTTGTCCTGCCCCAGGTACTGGTCCTTCAGCCGCACGTAGTGCTGGGCCGAATACAGCAGGCCTTCGATGTCCTTGTCCGACAGCTGCCGCACCGGGCGCGCCGGATTGCCGACCCACAGTTCGCCGCTGCCAACCCGCTTGCCCGGGCCGACCACCGCGCCGGCGCCGATGAAGGCGTGATGCTCGACGATCGCGCCATCGAGCACGCACGCGCCCATGCCGATCAGGCAGGCATCGCCGATGGTGCAGGCGTGGATGATGGTGCCGTGGCCGACGGTGACATCGTCGCCGATCAGGGTCGGATAGCCGCCCTTGTTGTACGGGCTGTGGTGGCTGACGTGGACGATGGTGCCGTCCTGCACGTTGGTGCGCGCGCCGATGCGCACATGATTGACGTCGCCGCGAATCACCGTGCCCGGCCAGACCGACACATCGTCGCCCAGCTCGACATCGCCGATCACCGTGCACGCCGGGTCGACGTACACGCGCTGCCCCAGCACGGGGCGCTTGTCCAGGAAAGGGCGCAGGTTGCTCATCGGCGCAGTGTAACGGTCGGCTCCCGCGGCGGGCCTGGGTTAGGCTGTGCCGCCCTCGCCGCCGCGCCGTCGCCCATGAAGATCGCCAGCTGGAACGTCAACTCGCTCAACGTGCGCCTGCCGCACCTGGAACAATGGCTGGCCGAGTTCGGGCCGGACGTGGTCGGCATCCAGGAAACCAAGCTGGAGGACCACAAGTTCCCCGATGCGGCGCTGGCCGCGGCCGGCTACCGCAGCGTGTTCGCCGGGCAGAAGACCTACAACGGCGTGGCGCTGCTGGCGCGCGGGGCGATCGAGGACGTGCAGATCGGGATCCCCGGCTTCGAGGACGAACAGAAGCGCGTGATCGCCGGCACCATAGGGGGCGTGCGCGTGATCAATCTGTACGTGGTCAACGGCCAGGACGTGGGCACCGACAAGTACGGCTACAAGCTGCGCTGGCTGGAGGCAGTACGCGAATGGATCAAGGCCGAGCTGGCCGTGCACCCGCAGCTGGTGGTGCTGGGCGACTTCAACATCGCCCCCGACGCGCGCGATGTGCACGATCCGGAGGTCTGGAACGAGACCCACATCCTCACCTCGGCCGCCGAGCGCGAGGCGCTGCAGGCGCTGCTCGGCCTCGGGCTGCACGATGCCTTCCGCCTGCACAGCGAGGAGGCCGGCGTTTTCAGCTGGTGGGACTACCGGATGGCCGCATTCCGCCGCAACCTGGGGCTGCGCATCGACCTGACCCTGGTTTCCGATGCGCTCAAGCCGCGCGTGACCGCCGCCGGCATCGACCGCGCCCCGCGCAAGCTCGAACGGCCCAGCGACCACGCCCCGGCCTGGGTGGAGATCGCCTGACCGGCGCCCATGGCCACACTGCGCCCAAGAAAAAACCCGGGCAGGGCCCGGGTCTTCTCGCTTCCTGGCTGGCGCGCGCCGCGCGCCAGCACGGCTGCGCTTAGCGCACGCTCTTGCGGGTGAACAGGTTCACGATCGCAAGCAGGATCACCGCGCCGAGCAGCGACCACAGGAAGGTGCCGACGGTGATGGCCTGGTTGATGCTGCCGCCGCCCAGGAAACCGGCGATGGCCGCGCCGACGATGCCGACGACGATGTTCAGGATGATGCCCTGCTGGGCGTCACGACGCATGATGATGCTGGCGAGCCAGCCAACGACGCCGCCCACAATCAGCCAAATGATGATGCCCATGATGCTCTCCTCGATTCGTAGGGTGAAAAGCCCCGTCGCGGGGGTGGGACGATTTGGCGGCCGCAGGCGTGAAACCGTCGTATACGACCGACGTCCGGCTCGTGCCAAACCCCTTGAAAATCAGGGTCGCGCGGGTCGCTGCGCGCCGCGGCCTTCACAGGCGCAGGGCTGGTTCTCCGACGAATCTCCATCGCATGGCCTGTCGCATGCACATGGCTGAACCGAGCGAAACGTTTTTCCTGCAGCGCCGCATCGGGCCGCTGCAGGTGTGGTGGACCTCGCATCCTGCGCGCGGTTCGGGCGAGCCGGTCGCGCGTCCGCTGCTGGCGGCGTGGTTCGACACCGCGCCCGGGGCGCTGCCGCTGCAGCGCGATCCGCGCGGGCGCCCGCGCCTGGAAGGCGCGCTGGCCGCGCATGATGTCGGCTGGAGCCACAGCGGCGATGCGCTGCTGCTGGCGACCGGGCCTCGGGTGCAGTTGGGCGTGGATGTCGAGCGCCTGCGTCCGCGTCCGCGCGCGCTGGAGCTGGCCGAGCGCTTCTTCGCCCCCGCCGAGACCCAGGCGCTGCGCGCACTG
This sequence comes from Pseudoxanthomonas sp. UC19_8, assembly GCF_042700505.1. Classification (NCBI taxonomy): domain Bacteria; kingdom Pseudomonadati; phylum Pseudomonadota; class Gammaproteobacteria; order Lysobacterales; family Lysobacteraceae; genus Pseudoxanthomonas; species Pseudoxanthomonas sp. UC19_8. The sequence continues at coordinate 4,131,563 of NZ_CP170559.1, read as the reverse complement.
CCCGAGCATGAGCGCACCGGCGCGTTCCTGCGCCTGTGGTGCGCCAAGGAAGCGCTGCTGAAGGCGCACGGGCATGGCATCTCGTTCGGACTGGAGCGGCTGGCGTTCGCGCCCATCGGCGGCCTGGACGCGCTGGACGCCGCGCCGCTGCGCCTGGTCGCCTGCGATCCGCGCCTGGGCGCGCCCTCGGACTGGACCCTGCACCAGTGGCAGCCGCACCCGCACTACCTGGCGGCGATGGCCTGGCGCGCGGCGCCGGACGGTGCGGCCCCGGGCCTGCGATAAAATCGCCGGCGATGACCCACGATTCCCTCCCCGCCGGCCTGGACGCGCCGCTGCGCGACGGGCTGGCCGACCTCGGCCTGTCCACCGCGCTGGCCTCGCCGCTGCTGGCCTATCTGGCCCTGCTGGTGCGCTGGAACGGCACCTACAACCTCACCGCCGTGCGCGACCCGCGGCAGATGGTCACCCGCCACCTGCTCGATTCGCTGGCGATGCACCGTTTCGTCTCCGAGGGCACGCTGGCCGACCTGGGCACCGGCCCCGGCCTGCCCGGCATCCCGCTGGCCATCGCCCATCCGCGCCTGCAGGTGACCCTGGTGGAGAGCAACGGCAAGAAGGCGCGCTTCCTGCGCGAAGCCGTGCGCCAGCTGGGGCTGACCAACGCCAGCGTGGCCGAGAGCCGCGCCGAGGCGCTGGATCGCCCGGGCGCGTTCGATCGCCTCACCGCCCGCGCGCTGGACACGCTGGCCGGCATCGTCGAGGTCGGCGGCCACCTGCTCAAGCCCGACGGCCTGCTGCTGGCGATGAAGGGCGTGATGCCGCACGCCGAGATCGCCGCCCTGCCCGCCGGCTGGCGGCTGGTGGACGCCGCGCCGCTGACCGTGCCCGGCCAGGACGGCGAGCGTCACCTGGTCACGGTGGGACGCGCCTGACCGAAACCCGCATAATCCCCCGTTCCTTTCCCATTCCCCCAGGACACGCCCTCGCATGGCCCGCATCGTCGCCATCGCCAACCAGAAGGGGGGCGTGGGCAAGACCACCACCGCCGTGAACCTCGCCGCCGGCCTGGCGCGCACGCCGCAGCGCGTGCTGCTGGTGGACCTGGATGCCCAGGGCAACGCGACCATGGGCAGCGGCGTGGACAAGCGCCAGATCGAGGCCTCGGCCTTCGAGGTGCTGCTGCGCGAATGCGAGGCGCGCGCGGCGATCGTGCGCACGGCCGAGGACTTCGACCTGCTGCCGGCCAACATCGACCTGACCGCCGCCGAGATCCAGCTGATGGACCAGCCCGAGCGCGAGCAGCGCCTGAAGTCGGCGCTGGAGCCGCTGCGCGCCGACTACGACTGGATCCTGATCGACTGCCCGCCGGCGCTGTCGCTGATGACGCTCAACGCGCTGACCGCCGCCGATGCGGTGCTGGTGCCGATGCAGTGCGAGTACTACGCACTGGAAGGCCTGTCTGCGCTGATGGACACCATCAGCGCCATCCGCGGCCGGCTCAATCCGAAGCTCGAGATCGAAGGCGTGCTGCGCACCATGTTCGACGTGCGCAACAACCTGGCCAACGCGGTCTCGGCCGAACTCACCGAACACTTCGGCGACAAGGTGTTCCGCACCATCGTGCCGCGCAACGTGCGCGTGGCCGAGGCGCCCAGCCATGGCCAGAGCATCGTCGGCTACGACCGGACCTCGCGCGGTGGCGTGGCGTATCTTGGCCTGGCCGGTGAACTGATCCGTCGCCAGCAGGAGCGCATGCGTGCTCCGCTTCCCCCCATGGAGACCTATTGATGTCCGCCGCCCCGAAGAAGCGCGGCCTGGGCCGCGGCCTGGAAGCGCTGCTCGGCCCCAAGGCCGCCGAGACCGCACCGGCCGAGGCCCAGCCTGGCGAAGTCCTGCGCAACGTGCCCGTGGGGCAGCTGCAGCCGGGCCGCTACCAGCCGCGCATGGCGATGGACCCGGCCAAGCTGGACGAACTGGCCGACTCGATCAAGGCCCAGGGTGTGATCCAGCCCATCGTCGTGCGCCAGCAGGACGATGGCCGCTACGAGATCGTCGCCGGCGAGCGCCGCTGGCGCGCCTCGCAGCAGGCCGGCCTGGCCGAAGTGCCGGTGGTGGTGCGCGAGCTGGACGATCGCACCGTCATCGCCATGGCGCTGATCGAGAACATCCAGCGCGAGGACCTCAATCCGCTGGAAGAGGCGCAGTCGCTGCAGCGGCTGATCAACGAATTCTCGCTGACCCACGGCCAGGCCGCCGAGGCCGTCGGCCGTTCGCGCGCGGCGGTGTCCAACCTGCTGCGCCTGCTGGAGCTGCCGCCGGCGATCCGCGCGCTGCTCGAGGCGCGCCGGCTGGAAATGGGCCACGCCCGCGCGCTGCTCACCCTGTCGCCGGAGCTGGCCAGCAAGCTGGCCGCCGAGGCCGCCGACGAAGGCTGGTCGGTGCGCGAGGTCGAACACCGCGCCTCGCAGTTCGCCGCCGGCCGCGTGCCGGTCAGCGGCAAGAAGAAGCCGGCCCGGGCCGTGCCGCAGGCGGATATCGCGTCCCTGCAGAACGAGCTGTCCGAGACGCTGGGCACGACCGTGGCCATCGCGCACGGCCGTAACGGCCGCGGCAAGCTGGTGATCCACTACACCGATCTGGACACGCTGGAAGGCGTGCTGGAGCGGCTGCGGGGCAAGCGGGACTGAGCCGCACAGGAAGGGCAGCGCCGAAGCACCGCCTTCATGCCGTCATTCCCGCGAAAGCGGGAATCCAGGGACGTTGCGCTCATCGCTTTTGCTGCTGCGGTTGAAGGCGTGAGTGCAGGCAATGGGTGGCCGCCGCAGCTGCGAGCTCCCGGCGGAGCTTGCCTGGATGACGAACTGCAGTCCGAGCCCGAGCACCCTGCAAACCGTCGTTCCCGCGTAGGCGCGAACCCAGCGCCTCGATGCTTCCCTGCGGAAGTCCCTCGATTCCCGCCTTCGCGGGAATGACGGTGCGATGTCCCGGGATGGTGGAGTGATGGCGGGTGTCCGGCCGCTCACTCCCCCTGCAGCTGCGCAAGACGCTGGCGCAGGCGCCTGGACTCGGGCTTCAGCGCGATCATCTTCTGCAGCTGTTCGATGGCCGCCTGGCGGTTCCCCGTTTCGCGATAGACATCGGCCAGGCTGTCCAGAGCGTCCAGCGAGCTGGGATGGATGCGGGCGTTGAACGCCAGCACGGCCACGGCCTTGTCCGCCGCCTTGCGCTTGAGCAGCTCGCCGGCGACCTGTTCCAGCGGCTGACCCGGGAAGTCGTAGCGCTGCGGGACCGCCTTCCACTGCTGATCGAGCCAGCGCGCGATCTGCGCCGCATCCAGGCTGTCGGCCTGCTTGTACAGGTCCCAGTGCACCGACATGCGCAGCATCGGGCGCGGCTTGCCCGCCAGGATGGCTTCCACGGCGTCGCGCGCCGCCTCGACGCTGTCGTCCTGCGCATTGTTGGTCAGCATCACGATCTGGATGCCCTGCTCGGGCAACAGGGTCAGATCCGATTTGAAGCCCCGCCAATCGCCGCCATGGGTGACCATGCGACGGCCGAGCGCTGAGTCCACCAGCTTGAAGCCGAAGCCGTACGGCACCTTGCTGCCATCTGACAGCGTGGCCGACGTCGTGGCCAGCGCCCAGTTGGCCTTGGACATCGCCCGGCCCTGCTGGAGCGCATCGGCCCACAGCTGCAGATCGTGCGTGGTGGAATAGATGCCGCCGGGACCGACGGGATAGAAGTTCGGAATCTGGTCGAACGGCTTGCGGCTGCCGTCCGGGCGGACGATGAAACCCCATGCGCGCGGCTGGATCAGCGCATCGTTGTCCGGCAGGCGCACGCGCGTGTGCATCATGCCCAGCGGCTTGAAGAACTCCCGCTGCAGGTACTCGGCGTAGTCCATGCCCGAGACGCGGCCAACGATCTGCGCGAGCAGGATGTAGCCGGTGTTGCTGTACTCGAAGGCCGAACCGGGCGCGAACAGCGGCGGCGCCTTGTGCTGCGCCAGCAGCGCGACCGCCTCGTCGCCGCGCATCGCCGTGGCGACCTCGCCCCGCTTGAGGAGCTGCGTGTAAAGCGGGAAGACATCGGGCACGCCCGAGGTGTGGGTGAGCAGCTGGCGCAGCGTGATGTCGGCATAGGGCAGCTGCGGCAGGTACCTGGCGGCCGGGTCGTCCAGGGTCAGCTGACCCCGCTCGGCCAGACGCAGCACGGCCGCGGCCGCGAACTGCTTGCTGACCGAGCCGATGTCGAAGGCATCCTCTACCGTCAGCGCGACCTGCGCGCTGGCGTCGGCCTCTCCCAGGGCGCCCTGGTAGACGACCTTGCCGTGCTGCGTGACCAGGAAGCTGCCGTTGCAGACCCTCACGGCATGGCAGTTCTCGAAATAGCGCGCGACCTCGGCGGACCGAGCGGGGCCCGCGTCGGGCACGCGCGCGAACACGGGCAGGACCGCACAGGACATTGCAACAACGGCCAGGCGCGGCATGCGCTGGGCCAGCTTGCGTAGAGCATCCATCGGAGTTTCCTCTGTTTTTCTGTACTAATACAATTAGTACAGATGGGATAAAAAAGACGCCTGCCGATGCAGGCGCCGTGGCGATCGGCCAACCGTGCTGGACAGCCGTCGAAGGCAACTGTACTATTTGTATTAGTACACATCAACAGGAGCGACGACGTGGCCCGTACCGCAGCGCTGATGATCCAGATCGCCACCGGCGATCCACGTCCCATCGTGCGGCAGATCACCGATGCGGTCCGCATGCGGATCGCGACCGGAGAGCTGGCCCACGGGCAGCAGCTGCCCAGCGTGCGCGGGCTGGCGCAGCAGCTGACGATCAATCCCAACACCGTGGCCAAGGCCTATGCCGAGCTGGTGTCCGAAGGCTGGCTCGATTCGCGGCAGGGCATGGGCTTCTACGTCGCGCCACCTCGGCAACGGCTCTCCGATGCCGAGCGCGAACGCCGGCTGGATGAGGCGGTCGCCACGTTCGTCAACGACGTCGTCCCACTCGGACTGCCGGCCAAGACCGTGCAGCAGCGCATCGCCGACGCGTTCGAGCGCGCGCTTCCGCGCAAGCGTGCGTGATGGAGACTTCCGACACGTTCGGCGCCAGGGACGGCGCGCACGATCTGGCGATCGAGACCGTGCGGCTGAGCAAGCGCTACGGCGACAAGTTCGCGCTGGACGGGCTGGACCTTCGCATCCAATGCGGCCAGATCCACGCCATGGTGGGCGCCAACGGCGCGGGCAAGTCCACGCTGTTCCGCATCTTGCTCGGTTTCCTCTCGCCCAGCGGCGGACAGGCGCGCATCCTGGGCCGCGACAGCCAGCGGCTGACGCCCGGCGACCGCGCCCGCATCGGCTTCGTCAACGAAGAACACACGCTGCCGGGCTGGATGCGGGTCGAGGAGATCACCGCGATGCAGCGACGCCAGTATCCGCAGTGGCGGCAGCCGATCTTCGATGAGGTCATCGGCCACTACCGGCTGCTGCCCACGCAGAAGATCGCCCAGCTCTCGCGCGGCGAGCGCGCCGGCTTCAACCTGGCCCTGAGCCTGGCGCAGTGTCCCGAACTGCTGATCCTGGACGAGCCCACCCTGGGACTGGACGTGGTCGCCAAGCGCGCCTTCCTCGAATCGCTGCTGCACAGCAACGTCATGGAAGACCGCACGGTGATCTATTGCTCGCACCAGATGGAAGAGATCGAGCGCGTCGCCGACAACCTCATCCTGCTCGAGGACGGCAGGCTCAGGCATATGTCGGCGCCGGAAGGCTTCTGCGAGCGGGTCACCTACTGGATCGCGGACATCCCGTTCAAGGGTCCGCCGCACGAGACGATTCCCGGCCTGATGGAAGCGCGCCGGCTCGACGGCCTGCATCACTACCTGGTGCTGGATCAGGACGAGACCTTCGCCGACTTCCTGCGCGCCGCGGGCGCCCGCTCGATCGACGCCATGCCGGTCAGCCTGGACCGCGCGGTCAACGCCTTCCTGTCGATGCGCCACGCGGCCCCGCCCGCCCACTGACGCCAGTCCTGAGACACATCATGTGGAGCCTGTTCAAGGTCGAATGCGTGCGCTTCCGCACCTGGGCCGTCATCGCCGCGCTCGTGCACCTGTGCGCGCTGGGCTTCGGCACCCGCCTGATGGATCTGGCGCAGCAGACCCTGCCCATCCATCGCGCCATCGGCGGCGTCTACGCGCTGGCCGGTGCGCTGCTGGGGCTGTATCAGATAGGCGGCTATCGCCGCGGCAGTCACTGGGTCACGCTGCTGCATCGCCCTGTGCCACCGACGCGCATCGCGCTCACGTTATGCGGCGCGGCTGGCGTGGTCCTGCTGGTCGCGGTGCTGCTGCCGACCTTGCTGCTTGCCGCCTGGCAGCAGGGCACGACGGCGCGCGTGGTCGATCTGCGTCATTGGCTGCTGCCGGGCGCCGCATGGCTGAGCGCGATGGCGGGCTATCTGGCGGGTGCCTTCTGGGCATTGCGCGGGCCGCGGACCGCGCTGGCGGCCGTGGCGCTGCTGGCCTGGCTCGCGTTCGCCGATGCGACCGGGATCGCGATGCTGGCGGTCGAGCTGCTGGTCGCCGCCTGGCTGCTCGCCCTGGTGCTGTGCGCCTTCAGGCCCGATGTCGGGGCCACGCCGCGTGGCCCGTGGGCGAGCGCGCTGCTGGCGCTGCCCCTGAGCGCGGGCGCATATCTGGTCGTGCTGCTGATGCTGTTCGGCGTGGAGTTCCTGTGGATCGCGCAGGGCTCGCATCCCCTCAACACCGCCGTGCCGCCGCCCGGCGGCCACACGGAGGCGGAGAAGATGGAGCCGCGCGCGCGCATGCTGAGGGCGCTGCACGACGCGCGGCCTGCCGATCTGGAGCGGCTGCAGGCTGCGGTCGAGGCGGGCAAGCCGCAGCGCCTGATCGTTCGCTTCCGGCAGCTGCCCCAGCGCAACGCACTGAGCAACCTCACATCCCTGCAGTTCGACGATCCGGAGCGCCACGTCCGCTGGACCTTCAGCCATGACCGGATGCGCCTGCAGGGCGAGAACCTGCTCAACGGGCGCGCCGTCGGCACGTTGGGCATCGGACCGCAGCGCGAGGCGTTTCCGCGCGTGGCCGTACCGATCGGTCACCTGCCCGGCCTGCCCGACGACGACACGGTGCTGCTCGCCGGCGACACCTTGTACCGGTACGACAGCGCCTACCAGATCATCACGCGCTGGCTCGCTGTTCCCAACGACGAGACCATCGCAGGCGTCGGCCGCATCGGTGGGCGATGGGTCCTGATGAGCGACAAGGCGCTGTACTTCTTCCGTGCCGATCCGGCCCTGGATGATGCGGCTTCGTCGAAACTCCTGACGCGCATCGCGTTACCTGCTGCCGCCGCACGACTGAGCAGCCTCGACATGATCGCCCTGAGCGACGGCGTGCTGGTCTGCCTGGTGGACTCGGAACTGGCGCATACCGAGGACGGCACGCGACCCGCGCTGTTCCTGCTGCGCGGCTTCGATGACGGAAGGTCGGCAGTGCTGCATTCCACGCCCCTGTCCTTCGACTACCCGGCCCTGCATCGCTATCGGAGCTGGTGGCCTTCGCCCGCGCTGCACGCTGCGCTGGGACAGGCGCGCGCCGTGTTCGCGCCCACCTCGCCATTGTCCGCTGCGACGCCCGCGCCCATGCCCATGCCCATGCCCATGCCCATGCCCATGTCGATCATGGCGTTCGCAGGGTGCCTCTTGTTGGCTTCCGCCGCGTGCGCCTCTTACTACGCGCATCGCAGAGGTCTTGCAGGACGAGTCCGCCTCGCGTGGATCGTGTTCTGCGGACTCGTCGGTCTGCCGGGGCTGGCCGCCATGATGCTGATGAGACCGCGCGCACGGCCCAGCTTCTGATGTTCGTCTCTCAGCGCTGAGGCGCGCGCCGGGGCCGTCCCGGCAGCGCCTTGCGGTCACGCCGATACCCATGGTCGCCGACACCTAAATTCAGCGCACTCAGATCGCACCGACGCGCTCCAAATTTCCGGCGCGATGCGTGTACGATCGGGCGCGGGGAGGCGGCGCGACACGGACGGGGACACGCAGGATGGATCCAGTACGGTCCAAGACGGCACTGCTGTACAGCACGGTCAGGCGCGCCCTGCAGTCGGGGCGCTATGTCCCGGGCGAACGCATCGACCCGGCATCGCTCGCCCACGAGTTTCATATGAGCCCGACACCAGTGCGATGCGCGCTGTATCGCCTCGCGGGCGAAGGCGTGATCGCCGATCACCCACGTCATGGCTTCCAGGTGCCGCTGCCGACCGAGCTGGGCCTGCGCGACCAGTACGACTGGATGGAGCAGCTGCTGGTCCTGGCCTGTACCTCGCCAGTTCGCAAGGTGTCGCCGTATCCCAGTGTGCTGGCCGCAGCTGACGACGACGTGCCGAAACGGACGTGGAAGCTGTTCGATGCGATCGCACGCAGCGGCGGACAGTGGTCGCTGCATCAAGCCGTGCGCCGTAACAACGACCGCCTGGCGCCGATCCGCCGCGCCAAGCGGGAGTTGATGATCGACGATACGGAGGAGCTGGATCGGCTCCAACAGCTTTTCCTTGATCGTGACGCTCGGCACTTGGAGCAGGCGCTGCGGGAGTATCACGCCCGCCGCAAGCAACTGGTCCCGCAGATCGTCGCCCTGCTGGCCGAGCGCTGCGACCGCCTGCATTGAAGCGGGTCAAAAGAATTCTTCAAATACACAACAGAAATTACTTGAGAACACGCCCTCGCCATCCCAGGCTGACCCTGTCATGGAATCGCCATGACACAACCCAAGGAGACAGCGATGGACACCAACGAGAAGGCACGCGATACCGCTTCCACGGACATCATCGAGCTGGGCGTGGCCAGTGTGGAGACCAGGGGGAGTGTCGGTTCCAATGAACCGATAGGGGGCCACCCCGGTCCGGGGATTTCCGAGGAGTAAGGCAGGGGCGCGCCGAAAGGCGCGCCTCTCTCCAGGGGGCCGCATGAGCATCCAATTGAATCCTGATCTTTCGTTCTGCGAGCTGGATGGCCGGCTCGTTTTTCTGGATATCGAAAAGGACCGGTACTTTTCGCTTTCCGACGAGCTCGAGCGCAGCTTTCGCCGCTACTGCGAGACTCACAATCCGCGAGACCTGGATATCGAACGCCTCGTCGCGCACAGAATTCTGCAACAGGAGCCGCCAACGAGTTTCTCCAATCCGCCCGCGCCTCTTGAAACTCCGGAGTGGAGCGCAGTGGAGGCGAGTCGGGCGCCGAGGGGGTTCCCGTTTCGCCTGATCATCGATGTCTTTCGCGCTGTGATCGGGGCGCGAAATTGGCTCGGGACACGCACCCTTGGAGAGGTCGCCAGAGCGCTGCGCAGGAACCGGACACACGGCAGGACCTCTGATCGCACGGCGCCGAGCGACGAGCTGCTCCTGCTGGCCGCCAGTTTCAACATCGTCCGACCCTACGTCCCCATCCAGATGCGCTGCCTGATCGACTCTCTGGCCCTTATTCGCTTCCTGCAGGAGCATGGGCATGACGCACAGTTGGTAATTGGCATCGCGTGCGATCCGTTCTCCGCGCACGCATGGGTGCAAAGCGGCTGTTGCGTACTGAACGACACGCTGGGCTCCGCGGAGTCCCATGTGCCGATCCGGGTGATCTGATGCCCTACGACTACATCGTGCTCTTCGCCGAAGATGCAGAACGCGCAAGCGTCCTCGCTGAACTCACCCGTCTGGGGATGCGATCTCGCGGCCAGGTTGGCCGGGCGACGCTCTTCGCGCCGTACACGACGCCTGTGGCAAAGCTGCCCGGCGGCGGTCTATGCGTGGGAAAGCTCTACGACAGTCGCGGGCGTGAGGCTGAGCTCACATCCGTCCTTCCGCAGCGGACGGAGAAAGGAATCATATTCAGATGGCTGCTCGAGCACTTCTGGGGCCAATATGTGCTGCTGCTTCCTGACGACGACCAGAGCGAGGCCATCTCGGTATTGCGTGATCCTTCCGGCGCCGTGAGTTGCGCCTTTCAGGCGCGTGAGTCTTGCCGCTTTTTGACCTCAAGCGTCGCCATCGCCGCCGCTGCTGGACTGTATCGCAGCGTGATCGACTGGACGTTCATCCAACACTGTGTGGCCTACCCTCACCTCAAGCTGGAACGTACGGGGCTGGACGGCATCCAGGAGCTGCTTCCTGGCAGCACCGTTACTCTGACCGCGCAAGGCGGCGCGGACGGCCAAGCGGTGTGGACGCCGTGGCAGTTCATGGGAAGAGCGCAGCACCAGCGCGATCCTGAGGCAGCGGCCGGCGCGGTACGTGAGTCGGTGACCAAGGTGGTCGATGCCCTGGCCAGCGAGGATGGCAGTCTATTGCTTGAGCTTTCTGGCGGGCTGGATTCCTCCATCGTCGGCGCATGCCTGGCCAAAACGTCCGCGCGAGTAGCGTGCTGTACCGCAGTCACGCCGCTGCGCGGGGCGGACGAGCGCCGCTATGCCGCGCTGATCGCCGAGCTACTGGATGTGGAACTTCGCGCATGCACGCTTGACTTCGATGATGCACAGATCGACTTCCCGGTGCCGGCGTCGTCGTTGCGCCCGGCCGTGTGGGTCCTGAGTCGTAGTGTCGGCCGGATCATGGACGAGGCGGCCGAAAAGGCCGAGGTGAGCGCGATGTTCTCCGGCGGCGGCGGAGACACGGTGTTCGCTTACCTGACCACGGCCTCGCCAGCTGCGGACGCGTTCCGGGCTTGCGGATTGGCGGAGGGATTCAAGGCGATCGGCAACCTCAGCCGGCTGCACGGCTGCACCTTGGCCAAGGCCGCAAGGCTGACCCTGCGCAAGCTCTATCGGCGGCCGCACTGGCCTCCCGCACCGGACACACGGTTTCTCAGCGCAAGCTGGCAACTGCCTCCCCTGAAACCCCACCCCTGGTTCAGCGCGCCTCGGAGCGCGCTCACTGGTGACCGGGAGCGCGTCCTGGGGCTGATCGGCACCCAACTCTTCGGCGACGCAACGCCGAGGGGCAGCGGGCGTCGCGTCCGTATGCCCCTGCTCGCCCAGCCCGTGGTGGAGGCCTGTCTGCGCGTCCCCAGCTGGATGTGGATTGACGGCGGACGGAACCGTGCCATCGCACGCGATGCGTTCTGCGGGAATCTGCCCAAAGCCATCCTCAACCGACGCAGCAAGGGCACTTTCATGAACTACACCGCCGGCGTGTATCGCAGGCGCAGGCAGGCCATCGCCAGCTTCCTGCTGGAGGGCAGCCTTCAATCCCAGGGCCTGCTGGATCGAGCGGCGCTCGAGCGTTATCTGACACAGCCCCCGGTCGCGCGGGACAACACTTTCATGCGCCTCTTCGATCTCTGCATGATCGAGAACTGGGTGCGTCATCATCGCTGACGCGACGGTGCGGAATTCTCGGCAGGCATGGGTTTGCCTTGCCTGCGCATCTCACGCCAGTGAACGTACTGGGCCTGCTTGTTCGGGGACGGGTCTTCGGCGCCCTGCAGCCAGAACCTGAACCAGTCCACATTGCGCTCATAGACCGCCAGCTTGTGCCGGGGCTGGAACTTCTGATGCGGCTCGTTCGGGAACACGTAGAGATCCGCCCTTCCCCGTCGTATCAGCTCCACCGCATAGTCCAGCGCCGGAAGGTATTCCTGCTCCGGCATCTGGAACAGGATAGGCGCCTGGATGCGGTCAACATTGAATTCCGGCGACAGCAATTTCCAGCGCTCGGGCGTCTGGTCGGGAGCGCCCAAGCCCCAGAGTTCCTTCAACCCGGCCGTGAACATATCGCCTTTCAACGATCCGAACAGATAATAGGTGGAAGAGACCGAGGGCGAACTGACCGACGCCGCCGAGAGCAGATCGGTTTGCATGGCGACCCACAACGTCACTTCGCTGCCGAAGCTCAGGCCGCCCATGCCTACGCGGTGCGGGTCGATGCGATGCTCGCCGGCAAGCTGCCTGACCGCGCTGTCCACCGCCGAGCGCGCGTCCTCGTAGCGCGACAGCGGATCCAGCCGATACGGCGTGTCGTTAATGCACAGTGCGGAGATCCCGTTTGCCGCGAGGCTGGCGAAGGGCCACTCATCGCCTACCCCGCCACGGACGAAGCCCGAGCACAGGTAGTAGTTGACGAACAAGGGCGGCGCCGGCTGCCCAGGCGATAACCTGGCGGCATAGAACTGGCCAGTGAAGACCTGCCCGCGCGCGTCGCTCCAGCGCAGGGGAATGGCGGGCGTCGAAGCGGCGAGCGCATGACCCAGGGCGGCGTTGGGATCATGCAACACGTACGTACTTCCACGATCGATGTCGATGGCCTCCAGACGTGGCGGCTGGTTCGCGCTGGCGCGGACGCACACCAGCGTGTGGGCGGATACCCCGCATCGGCTGCCGATCTCGCGGCCGCCGTTGAGCAGCCCAGCCGCCCTGGCCACCGCGTGGACCTCGCCCGTCCGCACATTCCATCGAAAGATGGACTGCGCGCCGCCGGCCAGACGATCGGTCACGGTGAACAGGACCTCGTCGCGTCCCGGCCGCCACTGGATGGTCGAGATCGCCTGACCCGTACACAGCGCATGCGTGCATACGACGGGCGGGCGGCGGTCATCGAGCGTGGCCGCCGACAGCCTGACGTTGGGCGGCGACTGCAGACCGGCCTTCTCGCCGAAGCGGGTGAGCGAAGCGACCCAGCGACCGTCGGCGGACACGGCGGTTTTCCACGCATCCGGGAACCGACGGACGATGCGCGCTTCGTCCGGGGTGACGCCCTCCGACGCCTGTCCGGCCTCGACGAGCGCTCCGGTCCAAAGATCCAAGGCCTTCCAGCGGTCCGGCACATCGGCCAGCAAGGAGGCGCGATCGAACCAGACGCCAGCGTAGCGCTGGGTCGCCAGCCTCCCATCGACGGCACCAGAGCGCACCAGCCCCTGCCCGATGGGCACCGTGCCGTCGATCCGGACGCCCCGGTCGTACTCGGCCTGCTCTGCGGCCGCGACAACCTCGCGCTCGGCGCCAACGCTGTAACGCAGGCTACGACCATCCCGCGAGAGCGAGAATGCCCGCACATCAGACGAGTCTTGTGTGGCGGGCCGCGCCCCGCGCCCATCGGCCGAGGCACGCCAGACATCGAGCCTGCCGTCGATCAAGGCGCGGTAGTAAAGCCATCGCCCATCGCCAGACCAAAGCACCGTGGCGGGCAAGGGCGTGCCGGCCGAATCGCGCAGCACCACACCACCGTCGGCGACCCGCCTGGGCAAGGCGCCCGGCTCCAGCGACTGCACGTACCAAAAGGCGTCGTAGGTATTGCGCTCCACCGAGGCCTGCTCGACCCGATAAGCCACTGAGCGGCCATCGGGCGAAATCACCGGCGCCCCGAAATCGGCGACTTCCACCAGATCCCGTGGCTCGACCGCGGTCATGGCGACCGCGTATCCGGGCACCAGCAGGGTCAGCAATATCAGCCGTCGCATGTCCATCACCAGTGCTTGGAGATGGACATGCTGAGGAAGCGCCCGATGGCCGAGTAGTTCGTCGAGTCATAAGGTGCGTAGCTCGGCGAGGGCGCGAGATAGGAGGGCGGCGCGCGATCAAGCAGGTTCTGTCCTGCAAGCTCGAACGCAAGTTCGCGCCAGGGCCCTCTGCCGGGGTCGGTCTCATAGCGGAGCGTGGCGTCGAGGGTGGTGAAGGAGGCGCCGCGGGTATCGCGCGTCACATCCCTGACGCCTTCTTTGTAATTACCAAACAGACTCGCCGTCATGCCCCGCCGGTCCCACACCATTCCCAGCCGGGCGCTGATGCGGGCTGGATGAAAGAGCGTGCCTGCCAGCGCAACGGGTGCCTGATCCGCCGCGATGGATTGGTTGCTGTCCAGCCAACTCGCCGCGCCCCGGACCGTCAGATCGCCCTCGCCGGCCTCGAAGCGATAGGCGCCGGAAAGATCGACCCCTTTGATCCGCTGGCGCGACGCATTGACATAGCGGCCATCGATGATTGCCGCCACTTTGTTCGAGTCATAGGGCGAGCCGGCGTAGTTGTAGAAATCGCTCACCCCGACCAGTGCCGCGGACTGCTCGCCGGCCGTCGGCGCCAGCGTCACAAAATCCGCATAGGTCGCGTTGCCGAACACATCGTAGGAGGTGATGGGCTGCAGAATGCGCTGGGTGTAATCGATGTCGAACCAGGTCAGCTCGGTCTCCAGCCCCGGCAGGGCCTCGGGATGCAAGGCCAGCGACGCGCTCCAGGTCCGCGCACGTTCCGGTCGCAGATCGCGGTTTCCGCCGGAGAGCCAGAGCGCGGTGGCATCCGCCGGAAGGCCCGTCGCGCCGAACGTCGAAGCGAGGTAATAGATACCGGTCTGCCCGGAGAATCGCTGCATCAACGTTGGGGCCTTGAATGACCGACCCCACGCCGCCTTGAACGTGATTCCGGAGCTCGGCGAATAGATCAGTCCCAGCTTTGGCGTGTTGACCCTGCCGTAATCGCCATCCTCGGTGCGGACCGCGCCGGTCAGTTCGAGACGGTCCACCCCACCAGCGCCCTGCGCGGCATCGATGAGTGGGACGCTGACCTCCGCGTACGCGAAGCGGCTGGCCTGGGCGCCGTCGGCATATCGCTGGTAGAGAAAATCGTTAGAACGGTATCCCGCGCCAGCCGCCAGCCGCGCATTACCGGCAGGCAGGGACAAGAGCGCGCCCTCCACGCCAAGCTCATAACTGTGGCTGGCGTTGCTGTAGGCGCCGGTGCCGCTGCTCAGCGACTGTCCTGTCGCGGCCAGGATCGCCGGCTGGGCGAACGCGGTCTTGTCCTTGCCGAGCGCTGCGTCCAGCTGCAGGGTCCAGTCGTCGCTCAGGCGCCATAGCAGGCTCGGTGCCACCAGCGTGGTATGGGTTTTGGCCCGATAGGGGTAATAGACGCTTCCGTAGGACTGGGAGGTCTGCGTTTCCCTCGCGCTACGCAAGCCGTCCAGCCGCAGCTCGAGCGTCTCTCCCAGTGCTTGGTGCAGGCTCAGCACGCCGCTGCGCAGTTCGCCATCGGGCCACAGCGTGGAGGGGCGCAGCATGGCACCCGTGTAGTCCCGTTGATCGGAACGGATGGGGTCGTTCGAGGCCTGTTTCCACGCCGCCACCAGTCCACCGCCTGCCCAGGTGGTGCCGGCGGTCGCGGTGGCCTCATGCGTGGCCAGGCCGCCATCGGTCGCGCCGCCATAGCGTGCGCCGAGCGTGATCCCCTCGAAGTCGAGCTTGAGGATGACATTGGCGACACCGCCGACCGCGTCGGAGCCGTACACTGCGGAGGCCCCGTCCGGCACGATCTCAAGCCGATCGACCGCATCCAGCGGAATCGCGCCGAGGTCGACAGCCTGGGCGAATCCGCTGTACGCCAAGCGGCGGCCGTTTAGCAGGGTTAGGCTTGCATCCGGGCCCAGGCCGCGCAGGTTAAGACTCGATCCCCCGGTGATGTTCTGGTTGGCCGGGCCGCCCGCCGCCGCGCCGGTGGCCACCCCCGGATTCTGTCCGCCCCCGAAGTTCTGCGGCAGGCTGCGGATCACCTCACCCAGGTCGGTGAAGCCTTCCTCGCGGATGCGCGTGCTGTCGATGGTGATCACGGGCGAAGGCGTGGTGCCGCCCTTGATGCGGGTGCCGGTGACCTGGACGGTGTCGAGTTGAACGGCGGACGGGGTCGACTGGTTGTCGTGCCCTGAGTCCGTGGGCTGCTTGTCGCTATCGGTCTTGCGTGTGACTTCCTGTGCGTCGACCGCGCCGCTCAGCGCGACTGCGACCCAGAACAGCATGCTGCGAACGACATGTCGTGATTGCCGCGAATCCATGATGCGTCTTCCCCGTTGGCATCCGACAGGCACGACCTGAGCGTTGCGGCTGTCGGACAGCCGCAAACGAAGGCGTATTCCCGTCTGTTGACTTGCTTTCCCCACGCCCACGCCGAGCGGCGGCCGCACGCGCCAGCTCTCAAGGCGAAAGGCCCCATGGCTACGATATACGTAGCACTGTGAACACTACGTTTTACGTAGTATCGATGTCAAGCGCCGTTTCTGAAGCTTCCGCATATCGAGGACTGATATGCACGCATGACGCGGAAGCCGCCAGGCAATGTCTACGGCCGACGCCTGCGCGAGGCGCGGGATTTCTACGGGTTCTCCCAGATCCATCTGGCGGTCGCCGCGCGCCTGGATGAGTCCGGTGCCAGTGCGCGGATCAGTCGCTATGAAACCGGCGTCCATCAGCCCAAACTCGGGTTGCAGAAGCTGTTCGCCGACGTTCTGGCGCTGCCGATCAGCTTCTTCTACATCGAGGATGACGCAGAGGCGCTGAGCGTCCTGGACGCGCATCGGAGTGAGGAGCCCTTCCGCACCCTTGCCAGGGTCATGCGCCAGCTGGGACAGGCCTGATCTTCGAGGAAGTTGATCGCGGGAGAGGTCTGACGACGCGGACTCGACGGCCACGTCGAAGCCATGGGCCGACCGCTGCCCAAAAGAAGCGCTGAAACAGTTCTGCTTTAGCAGAGTCAGCACACACCTGACCAAGACACGCGCCTCGGCGCGTGCAGCCGCACCGCGGCCGACCAAGACAAACTTGGCCGTACGCCGCGTTCTACTTGCGCAACTTCATCGCCGCGCTCGCTAGGCTACGTAAATCGTAGTATCGAGGCAGCCCGGGCGACCGGAAGCTTTCCTGCATGGAAGGCACACAAGTACGCGCCCGTGGCTGACAAGCCGCCGCTCCCCGTCTACAGCCGCAGGCTACGTCAGGCGCGCGAGGCGCATGCGATCTCGCAGCGCGCCCTCGGCATCGCCGCCGGCCTGGACGAATTCGTCGCCAGCACGCGTGTGAACCGTTACGAGACCGGCGTCCACCAGCCCGACCTGCAGACCCTGCAGCGGCTGGCCGCCGTGCTCGAGCGCCCTGTCGCCTACTTCTACGCTGAGGACGATGACCTCGCCCAGCTGATTGCCGAGTTCAAGGAGCGGCCGAGGAGCAAGCGCTAGTCCGAAGCTGCGACGCTAGCGGGGCCTCGCGCGTTCCGTCCCGCACAACGGGCCGCCAGCGGGTGTCGACGAGACGTCCTTACAGTCGTCCCGATTGCCGCGTGCTTCATGGCCCGGACTTAGACGTGTCGTACCGCCGTTCGAAGACAAAAGCGCCCCGGCGGGGCCGGGGCGCTTGGTGGGTCAGGCTTCCAGGCCCCACTTGTCGGGGTCGGCGGGCTTTTGCTTGTAGATCGTGCCGGCGAAGTCGACGTGCAGTTCGGTCCAGTCGCCCTCTCCCTGATAGGCGAGCACTTCGAAGTGTTTCGGTTTGCGTTCCGGCTTGCCGTGGGTGGTCCATCCGGCCTGTTTGACGGCGGTCAGGGCGGCTCGCGGATCGGCGGGCACATCCGGGTGGTGATGGTGGTGATGCTTGGGACCGTGGTGGGGCTTCTTGTGCTCCACCTCGACGAAGCGTCCACCCTTCTTGCTGATGCGGGTGACCTTGATCTCCGAGGGGCGTTGTTCGCCTTCCAGTCTCACTGAGAGGCCCTGATGGAGGGGAAAGGCTTCGGCGCCTTCGGGACCCAGGTCGGCCAGGTGAACCTGGTCGCCGGACTGCAGGGTGAAGCGATGCGCGAAGACGTGTTCGACGACGCCGGTCAACGCGACGGTTTCATGGTGCGGCATGCATTTCTCCTAAGAGCGCCCAACCGCGGGCGCGGCAAGGGAATGCGTGCGGGCTGGGCGCGTTTCAAGCGGAGTGCTGCGAGCGGTTGGCGGGCGTGCAGGTTTGTGGGTGGAGATGCATGCCGCAGTTCTTCTTCACCGCGGCATGCAGGGAGACTCACCACTCATCGCTACGCGGCCCAGCCGACACGACAGCCGGGGGGCCCGGCTGTGGCGGCGTGGGACGCGGTGCGGCGGGTCGCGGGTGGTGAGCGGAACGTCCATGGATTCCCGCTTCCGCGGGAATGACGGGCTGATGGAGATCCTGTGGGAGCCGCCATGGCGGCGACGGGGCTCTCACCTGTAGAGCGGAGCTTGCTCCGCTGGGGCCTTCCCCACTAACCGAACGAAAAGCAGCGGAGCGAGCTCCGCTCTACAGACGGGCGGCTACGAGATTTGAGGAGAGTTGCTCCCATCTTGCAGTCGGCGACCGGATCAACCCGGCGCGGCCGGGCGCTCTCCGGGTCGGCGCAGGCGTGCGCGACGAGTGGAGACTCGTGACGGGTTATCCGAACCTGCCCGTATGCGGTGGCGTTGAGGCGATGCCTAGGTCCCAGTAGATGCCTGGGACCCGGTACACGCCAGGGCCCCGCGTCACGCGGGGCCCGACCGGCTTACTCGCCCTCGCCGCGGTTGGCCAGTTGCTCGCGGATCTGGGCGTCGACCGCGGCGATGGCGGTCATGTTGAGCACGCGGCGCGGGGTGGCGCTGGCGGTGAGGATGTGGACCGGCTTGGACACGCCCATCAGGATCGGGCCGATGGCCACGCCCTCGGTGAACACGCGCACCAGGTTGTAGGCGATGTTGGCGGCCTCCAGGTTGGGCAGCACGAACAGGTTGGCGCGGCCCTTGAGCGTGCTGTTGGGCATGATCTGCCGGCGCAGGGTCTCGTCCCAGGCGGTGTCGCCCTGCATCTCGCCGTCCATGTTGAGATCGGGCCGGCGCTTGAGCAGCAGTTCGCGCACGGCGCGCATCTTCAGGGCGTCGCGCGAATCGTGGCTGCCGAAGTTGGAGTGCGACAGCAGCGCGACCTTGGGCTCGATGCCGAACAGCTTCAGGCGGAAGGCGGCCTGCAGCGTGGCCTCGGCGATCTGCTCGGCGGTCGGATCTTCCTGCACGTGCGTGTCGACGAAGAAGAACGCGCCCTGCTGGTTGATCACGCCGGTCATGGCCGAGGTGGAACTCACGCGCGGCTCCAGCGGGATGACGCTGCGCGCATAGCCGAGCTTCTTGTGGAAGCGTCCGACGATGCCGGTGAGCATGGCGTCGGCCTCGCCGCGGGCCACCATCACCGCCGCGATCAGGGTCGGCCGCGAGCGCATCAGCTCCTTGGCCGCGGCCACGGTCACGCCGCGGCGTTCGGTCAACGCGTGGTAGGTCTGCCAGTACTCGTTGAAGCGCGGGTCGTCGTGGATGTTGGTGACCTCGAAGTCCTGGCCGGCGACCAGGCGCAGGCCCATGCGCTTGATGCGCTGGTCGATCACCTCCGGGCGGCCGATCAGGATCGGGAAGGCCACGCCTTCATCGACCACGGTCTGCACCGCGCGCAGCACCACTTCCTCCTCGCCTTCGGCGTAGACCACGCGCTTGCGATCGGCGCGGGCGCGGTCGTAGACCGGCTTCATCATCAGGCTGGTGCGGTAGACGAACTGGCTCAGCGTGTTGCGGTAGGCCTCCATGTCCTCGATGGGGCGCTCGGCGATCCCCGAGTCCATCGCCGCCTGCGCCACGGCGCTGGACAACTCCACCAGCAGGCGCGGGTCGAGCGGACGCGGGATCAGATAATCGGGGCCGAAGCTGGGCGTCTCGCCGCCATAGGCCGCGCCCAGGTCGGAGGCCTCGCGCCGGGCCAGGGCGGCGATGGCGCGCACGCAGGCGACCTTCATCGCCTCGTTGATGCCGGTGGCGCCGCAGTCCAGCGCGCCGCGGAACAGGTAGGGGAAGCACAGCACGTTGTTGATCTGGTTCGGATAGTCCGAACGACCGGTGCCGATGATCGCGTCCGGGCGCGCCTCCTTGGCGACCTCGGGCATGATCTCCGGGTTGGGATTGGCCAGGGCGAAGATGATCGGCTGCGGCGCCATCGACTTGACCATCTCGGGCGTCAGGATGCCCGGGGCCGACAGGCCGAGGAAGATGTCCGCGCCCTCGACGATCTGCGCCAGGGTGCGCTTGTCGGTGTCGCGCGCGTAGCGCTGCTTGTCCGGATCCAGGTCGGTGCGACCGGTGTGGATGACGCCTTCGCGGTCGAGGGCCAGGATGTTTTCGGGCTTGAGGCCCAGCGAGACCAACATGTTGACGCAGGAGATGCCGGCCGCGCCCATGCCCGTGGTCGCCAGCTTGACCTCCTCGATCTTCTTGCCGGTGACGATCATGGCGTTGAGCACCGCGGCGCCGACGATGATCGCGGTGCCGTGCTGGTCGTCATGGAACACCGGGATGTTCATCTTCTCGCGCAGGGTGCGCTCGACCTTGAAGCACTCCGGGGCCTTGATGTCCTCCAGGTTGATGCCGCCGAAGGACGGTTCCAGCGAGGCGATGATCTCGATCAGCTTGTCCGGGTCGGTCTCGTTGATCTCGATGTCGAACACGTCGATGCCGGCGAACTTCTGGAACAGCACGCCCTTGCCTTCCATCACCGGCTTGGCGGCCAGCGGGCCGATCGCGCCCAGGCCCAGCACCGCGGTGCCGTTGGTGATCACCGCCACCAGGTTGCCGCGCGCGGTATAGGTGCTGGCGGCCTTGGGATCGGCGGCGATCTCCTCGCAGGCATAGGCCACGCCGGGCGAATAGGCCAGGGCCAGGTCGCGCTGGGTGATCATCGGCTTGGTGGCGATGACCTTGATCTTCCCGGCGGGCGACTGGCTGTGGTAATCCAGCGCGGCTTGCTTGAATTCTTCTTTGGACATCGGCGTGGTGGGCATCTTCGATGGGGGTTGGATTCTAGCGCCGCGATCCTGAGTGGACCGGCAGTGGCGGCGGCGGGGGGTCCCACCTGGCGGGAACCGGGCGCTTGCGCTCGGTCATGGCGTCAGACGCAAGAGGCCGGGCTTGTGGGCCCGGCCTCTTGAGGCATCTGGCGCGGCAGGGCCTTACGCGGTGATCGGCAGGCGGTCCGGATCGGACTCCAGCTTGCCGTCCAGGGCCGCGTTGAGCTTGTCGCGGTCCAGCGCGTTCTCCCAGCGCGAGACCACGATGGTGGCCACCGCGTTGCCGGTGAAGTTGGTCAGCGAGCGGCATTCGGACATGAAGCGGTCCACGCCCAGGATCAGCGCCATGCCGGCCACCGGGACTTCCGGGACCACCGACAGCGTGGCGGCCAGGGTGATGAAGCCCGCGCCGGTGACGCCGGCCGCGCCCTTGGAGCTGAGCATGGCCACCAGCAGCAGCGTGATCTGGTGACCCAGGGTCAGCTCGGTGTTCGTCGCCTGGGCGATGAACAGCGCGGCCAGGGTCATGTAGATGTTGGTGCCGTCCAAGTTGAACGAGTAGCCGGTCGGCACGACCAGGCCCACCACCGACTTCTTGCAGCCGGCCTGCTCCATCTTCTCCATCAGCGAGGGCAGCGCCGACTCGGAGGAGGAGGTGCCCAGCACCAGCAGCAGCTCGGCCTTGAGGTAACGGATCAGCTTGAGGACCGAGAAGCCGCACAGCCGGCAGACGATGCCCAGGATCACCAGCACGAACAGCAGCGAGGTGATGTAGAAGCTGCCCACCAGCCAGGCCAGGTTGGCCAGCACCGCCAGGCCGTACTTGCCGATGGTGAAGGCGATCGCGCCGAAGGCGCCGATCGGGGCGGCCTTCATCAGGATGTGCACCAGGCGGAACACCGGGGTGACCAGCGCGTTGAGGAAATCGACGATGGGCCGGCCGCGTTCGCCGGTCATCGCCAGCGCGATGCCGAACAGCACGGCCACGAACAGCACCTGCAGGATGTTGTCGCCCACGAACGGGCTGATCAGCGTCTTGGGGATGATGTCCATCAAGAAGCCGGTGACCGTCATGTCGTGGGTCGCGTTGACGTACTGGTCGACCTTGGTGTGGTCCAGGTCGGCGACGTTGACGTTCATGCCCGCACCCGGCTGCACGACGTGGGCGACCACCATGCCCACGATCAGCGCCAGCGTGGAGAAGAACAGGAAGTAGATCATCGCCTTGCCGAAGACCCGACCCACGCTGCGCAGATGGGTCATGCCGGCGATGCCGGTGACGATGGTCAGGAAGATCACCGGGCCGATGATCATCTTCACCAGCTTGACGAAGGCATCGCCCAGCGGCTTGAGCGCCTCGCCCAGCTTGGGGTCGAAGTAGCCGACCAGCACGCCGATGATGATGGCCACGATCACCTGGAAGTACAGGTGCCGGTAGAACGGGAGCGGCTTGGACGGCGCCACGCCGGCGCTGGGAATGTGCATGGTCGGTGGACTCCTGAGGAGAGAGGCGCGGGCGGACGGTACGACCCACGGAACGAGGCGCACGGTAGCCCCTGCCGCGGCGGCGGGCATTAGCACATTGGTACTAAGCGTCATTAACAGGCCTTTGGCGGCGTTTCCACGGCTGGCCGCGACGCTTTTGCCCCTCCCCTTGCCCGCAACGCGGGCAGGGGAGGTTGGGAGGGGGTCGCTTCTTGCGCGGTGGCTGGAGAAGCGAAGCAAAAGCGACCCCTCCCCCTCAGTCGCTAGCCGCGACTTCGAGCTCCCCTTCGCCTTCGGCGAAAGGAAGCGACCGTTTCTGCGAGCTGCTGGCGCTTCGCATGCGACGGAGGAGGCCGGGAGGCGACGCTCGCGCTCGGCCGCGCTTTGCGCCCCTCCCCTTGCCCGCAGCACGGGCAGGGGAGATTGGGACGGGGTCGCTTTTTTGCGCAGTGGCTGGAGAGGCGAAGCAAAAGCAACCCCTCCCCAGCCCTCCCCTTCGCCTGCGGCGAAAGGGAGGGGGCCGGTCTTGCGCTCTGCGGGTCTCTCGCACATGCCGGAGGAGTGCGCGCGCTCAGGCTCCGCTTTCCATTTGCTCTTGGCGTACAGGAGCAGCACGCTCTTTCGCTTGGTTCGCCCTAATCGCGGCGCGGCGTCGGCGCCTGCGTCGCGGCATGCTCGCCGTGTGCGACCATGCCGCGCTCGTGCCCTGCGCGTTCGTTTCCATGCCTCAGCCGTGCCCCGCCTCTCTCCACGCCTGATCCGGATCGCCGGCTGGTCGCTGCTGGCCGTGGCGATCGCTTCCACCGCCATCGGCGCGGCGGTGCTGGCGCGCAAGGCCGCGCTGGAGAGCGAGCAGCGGGCGCTGGCCGACCAGCTGCACCTGCGCGCGCAGTCGCTGCAGCGGCTGATCGAGCGCTACCGGGTGATGCCCACCGTGCTGGCGCTGGATCCGGAACTGCGCGCGGCGCTGCAGCAGCCGCAGCAGGCGCGCGATGTGGCCGCGCTCAACCGCAAGCTGGTGGTGGCCAACGGCGCCACGCACGTGTCCACGCTGACCCTGATCGACCGCGAAGGCATCGCCGTGGCGGCCAGCAACTGGGACGACCCCAGCAGCAACGTCGGCCAGGACTACGCCTTCCGCCCGTATTTCCGCAACGCGATGCGCGACGGCACCGGCACCTTCTACGGCATCGGCGTCACCACCGGCGTGGCCGGCTACTTCATCTCCGAGGCGATCCGCGATGCGCACGGGCGCCGGCTCGGCGTGATCGCGGTGAAGATCACCCTGGACGCGCTGGAGACCGAGTGGCGCGACAGCCGCGACCTGCTGTTGCTCAGCGACAGCCACGACATCGTGTTCCTGGCCAGCCAGCCGCGCTGGCGCTACAGCGAGCTGCGCCCGCTGACCGAGCGCGACAACGCGGACCTGAACGCCACGCGCCAGTACGCGGGCCAGCCGCTGCATCTGGCCGGCCTGCAGGTGGTGGATACCCTGCCCGGCGGCGACCGCCGCGTGCAGCTGCGCAACCCCAGCGCACGCGGGCTGTGGCTGTGGAAGTCGCTGCCGCTGGACGGGCCCGCGTGGACCCTGCACGCGCTGCGCCGCGATCGCAGCGTCGCCGCGGCCTGGAGCGCGGTCGCGGTGGCGGTGGCGTGCTGGCTGCCGCTGATCCTGCTGGGGCTGTTCGTGCGCCAGCGCGTACGCCTGGCCGAGCACCGCCGTCGCAGCCGCGAGGAACTCGAACGCATGGTCGCCCACCACGCCGAGGCGCTGCGCTCGGCCCAGGACGGGCTGGTGGATGCCGCGCGCGCGGCAGCCTCGGGCCAGTCCAGCCTGGAACACCTGCCGCAGGGCGTGAGCGTGGTCGATGCGCAGCTGCGCCTGATCGCCTGGAACAGCCGTTACCAGGAGATGTTCCAGTTCCCCGCCGAGATGATGCAGGTGGGCCGGCCGATCGAGGACTTCTTCCGCCACAACGCGCGCAAGGGCTGGCTGGGGCCGGGCCAGGCCGAGGAGGCGATCCAGCGCCGCCTGGACCATCTGCGCAGCGGTGGGGCGCACATGCACGAGCGCGAGCTGCCCAACGGCCGCGTGCTGGAGATCCGCGGCAATCCGATGCCCGACGGCGGCTTCGTCACCAGCTTCGCCGACATCACCACCTACGTGGCCGCCGCGCGCGACCTGCGCACGCTGGCCAGCACGCTGGAGCGGCGCGTGGAGGAGAGCACGGCCGACCTGCGCGCGGCCACCGCGCTGGCGGAGAACGCCAACCGCTACAAGGCGCGCTTCGTCGCCTCGGCCGTGCACGACCTGCTGCAGCCGCTCAACGCCGCGCGCATGTTCCTGGGCGCGCTGCGCGGCAAGCTGCACGGCGAGGAGGAGCGCGACCTCATGCAGCGCGCACAGACCGCGCTGGCCGCGCAGGACGACCTGCTGGCCTCGATGCTGGAAGTGTCGCGGCTGGAGGCAGGCGTGCTGCAGCCCAAGCTGGAGGACGTGGCGCTGGGCCCGCTGCTGGCCGGGTTGGCCGAGCAGTTCGGCATCCTGGCCCAGGCGCAGGGCCTGGTCCTGCACACGGTCGGCACCCGCGCGCGGGTGCGCACCGACCCAACCCTGCTGCGCCGGGTGCTGCAGAACCTGCTGTCCAACGCGCTGCACTACACGCCGCACGGCAAGGTGCTGCTGGGCTGCCGCCGCGTGCCCGGTGCGGTGCGCGTGGAGGTGTGGGACACCGGCGTGGGCATCCCGGAGAACAAGCACGCGGCGATCTTCGAGGAGTTCGCGCGGCTGGACAACGGCCTGCGCCACGACCGCCGCAGCGCCGGTCTGGGCCTGTCGATCGTCGAGCGCACCGCGCGGCTGCTGGAGCATCCGCTGTCGCTGCGCTCCTGGCCCGGACGCGGCAGCGTGTTCGCGATCACCGTGCCGTTGGCGGCGGCGCCCCCTCCGGCGGCAGCCGCCCCGCGTGCGCCGGTGCCGGGCGCGCTGGCCGCACAGCCGCTGCAGGGCACGCGGGTATGGTGCCTGGATGCCGATGCGCAGGCCTGCGAGGCGCTGACGGCGTTGCTGCGCAGCTGGGGCTGTCAGGTCGCCGGCGGCAGCGCGCCGCAGGCGCTGGAGGCGCTGGCCGGCCAGGAGGCGCCGCCCGACCTGGTGCTGATGGATCTGCGCTGGCGGGACGGGCGCGGTGCGGCGGCCGTGGCTGCGCTGGAGCCGGTGCCGCCGCTGGTGCTGATCGGCGCGCCGGGCGAGCGCGCCGAAGCGCTCGAGCACGGCCACGGCTTTCTCGCGCGGCCGATCACGCCGGCTGCGCTGCGTGCGGTGCTGACCCAGCGCCTGATGGCGAGTGGGAGGCTGCGCTGAGGCTGAGGCGTTGGTCTTGTCGCAGGGGATGATCGGGCTTTCCCGGGAGAGCCTCATCGCTGCCATTGGCTGA
Organism: Pseudoxanthomonas sp. UC19_8; assembly: GCF_042700505.1. Lineage (NCBI taxonomy): Bacteria > Pseudomonadati > Pseudomonadota > Gammaproteobacteria > Lysobacterales > Lysobacteraceae > Pseudoxanthomonas > Pseudoxanthomonas sp. UC19_8. The sequence continues at coordinate 4,105,989 of NZ_CP170559.1, read as the reverse complement.
AAAAGGCCAAAAGGGCGGCAGCCCGTGTAGAGCGGAGCTTGCTCCGCTGCTCTTCGTTCGGTTCTTGGGAAGGCCCCAGCGGAGCAAGCTCCGCTCTACAGGCAGGATGCTGCGAAATTTGAGGACACAGTTGCTCCCACCAAGACCCTACAAGGCGTCGTCGTGGCTGGGGACGTCGTCCAGCTCGAGGGAGCGCGCCATGACGGCGGCCTGGGTGCGCGAGCGGCAGCCGAGCTTGGACAGCACGGCGCCGACGTGGATCTTGACCGTGTTCTCGGCCAGCCCCAGCGCGGCGGCGATCTGCTTGTTGAGCAGGCCCTCGGCCACCAGCATCAGCACGCGGAACTGCTGCGGCGTCAGCTGCGCCAGGCGCGCGGCCAGCTGGGCGTCGGCCTCCGAGCGCGCGGCGGTCAGCGGCGGGAACCAGGTGCCGCCCTCGAGCACCGTGGCCACCGCCTCGCCGATGGTTTCCACCTGCGAGGACTTGGGGATGAAGCCGGCCGCACCGAACTGCTGGGCGCGGCGGATCACGCGCGGATCGTCGTTGGAGGAGATCACCACCACCGGCAGCTCAGGGCGCTCGCCGCGCAGCAGCGCCAGCGCCGACAGGCCGCGCGCGCCGGGCATGGCCAGGTCCAGCAGCACCAGGGCCACGTCCGGATGCTGCTCCAGGGCCACGCCCAGGGTGGAGACGCTGGAGGCCTCGACCGTGGACACGCCCGGGAAGCGCGAAGCCAGCGCGTGCAGGACCGCGGCGCGGAACAGCGGATGGTCGTCGGCGACGAGCAGGGTCGGTGGCGTCATCCGCACAGTCTAGGACACCGCGGGCGGGCGGCGCTCAGGCCGGCGCCGCGCGCAGATGTCGGATTCGCCATGTGGCCGGACCCGCGCGTGCGGGTTGTTGTGGATTCGTAAAACGCGCCGGACATGCGCAGGCATCCCGTGGACAATTTTTCACCACATCAAAGTTGCTCGCACTTGCTGCAATAACGCTTCGCGTCGTTGAACCCGATGTAAAGAATCCATGAAGCGTCGCCAGCGCGATCGTCGCGATGGACCGCGCTTGTCATGCAACGTTCATGCATCGCTTGTCGACTCGAGAAATTCGTGGCTAGTCTCGGGATGTCGCTTGTACGGAAAGACACCCAACGCATGTCCTCGTTCGTCCTGACCCTTGCCCTGCTGGCGATGGCCTGTCTGTTGTTGATGTCCGGCCGCGGGCGAGTGTGGAAGGCGTGCGTGCTCTCGCTCCTGGGCGTGCTGCTGAGTACGTGGTGGTTCATCGACCGCCTCAGCGGCGATGGCCTCAACGCGGCCACGCTGTATCACCTCAGGGCCGGGATGGAAGGCGCGGGCGTCTCGGATTTCGCGGGCGACATCGCCGCCTATGTCGCGTTGCTGCTGGCCTCGCTGCTGCCGTTGGGTCTGGCGCGTGTGCGGCGCTGGCGCCTGCACGGCCATGCGCGCGCCACCTCCGCCGCCTTCCTCGCCGCTGCCGCGATCGCCATCACCGCCAGTCCGCTGCCGCGCGATGGCATGCGCCTGTATCGCCTCGGTCAGCCGGTCGATGGCAGCGTGGTGGCGGGCGAGTACCGCGTCCCGCGCGCACCGCTGCCCACGCGCAAGAACATCGTGTGGATCTATGGCGAGAGCCTGGAGCGCACCTACTTCGATCGGAAGGCCTTCGGGGGGATCACGCCGCACCTGCAGCAGCTGGCCAGCGAAGGGCTGGACTTCCGCAACGTGACCTCGGCCGACGGCGGCGGCTGGACCATCGCCGGCATGGTGTCCTCGCAGTGCGGCGTACCGCTGACCGCCGCGCCGGGCGATGAGAACAGCTTCGGCCGCATGCACAGCTTCCTGCCCGAGGCGCAGTGCTTGGGCGACTATCTGCGCACGCAGGGCTATCGCAACGATTTCATCGGCGGTGCCGATGGTGCGTTCGCCGGCAAGGGCAGCTTCCTGGCCAGCCATGGCTACGACGATGTGCGCGATCTGGCCTGGTTCCAGCGCCAGGGCATCGATCGCCGCCACTTCTCGGCCTGGGGCGTGCACGACGATGTGCTGCTGGACCAGGTGTGGGACAGGTTCCAGGCGCTGTCGCGCGCGGGTCAGCCCTTCATGCTGACCACGCTGACCATGGACACCCACCATCCGGCCGGGCACCTGCCGGTGGCGTGTCAGCGCCAGGGCCAGGACGCGGTGAGCATGCGCGAGGCGATCGGCTGTTCGGACCGATTGATCGGCGAGCTGGTCGCCAGGATCCGCAGCAGCCGCTGGGCCGACAATACGGTGGTGGTGGTCGCCTCCGATCACCTGGCCCTGCCCAACGAGCTAGCCGACACGCTGCGCATGCTGCACCGCGAGAACCTGCTGCTGATGCTGGGCCCGGGCATCGCGCCCAAGCAGGTGGACACGCGGGGCGGCAGCACGCTGGATTCCGGCGCCACGCTGCTGTCGCTACTGGATCCGGCGCTGGGCGCGATCGGCTTCGGCCGCTCGCTGCTCGACCCGCACGCCAAGCCCAGCGCCAGCGCCGCCTTCGCGCAGGCCGACGGCCGCGACTATCGCCGCTATCTGGCCTACGCCAACCAGCTGTGGACAGGGCGGCAGACGCGCACGCTGCGCGTGGACGACGATCGCCTGGTCGTCGGCGTGCAGGAGCTGCGCCCGCCCGTGCTGCTGGATTACGACAGCAGCTGGAACCTGAAGAACATCACCCTGGAAGACACGCCGCGCCGCTTCCGCAAGGCCAGCCCGGAGAACACGCTGGCCTATGTCGACCGCTGCACCGCCTTCGACAACGACTCACCCGACAGCGGCTGGTGCGCGCTGCTGATCAACAACGCCCGCGATGCGCGGCTGTACCGCAGCGGCGAGCTGGCGCACGGCGTGCGCGTGGACGCGCCGCTGCAGCGCATGGCCGGCGCGCGGCTGGAGCCGCGCCAGCCGGTGATGGTCGGCTCGGCCTTGCGCCAGACCGCGCCCGGCCACTACCAGGTCACGCTGACCACCTCGCACCGGCCCAGCCACGCCTTCTGGATCGAGGCCATGGATGCGCAGGGCAAGGTGCTGGCCCAGCACTGGGCGCTGCCGGATCCTTCCGGCCGCATCGAGATGAGCCTGGACCTGGACCGCGAAGTGGACGACATGCAGATCCGCGCCTGGCTGGGTTCGCCCGACGACATCGGCGTGGACCACGATGTGGCCCTGGTGCCGGCGCCGACGCGCGGCAAGCGCTCGTAACCGCGCTCAGTAGGTATAGGTGATCGCCCAGACCGCGCCGGGCTCGGTGCGCCGCACCAGCAGCGGGCTGCCCTGCACCTGGCCCCCGTAGCGCGTGGAGGTGAGCTGGGTCGTGGAGGTCCAGTGCGTGTCGAACTTGTGTTCCCAGCCCAGGCCCAGCGCACCGGCGTACAGCCCGGCATCGGCCTGGAACGGCGCGAAGTCCGAGCGCGCAGCCTGGGCCTGCGTCACGCCGAACGCGGCCTGGTTGTAATGCGCATCGCCCCACCAGGCATCTACGTCCACGGCCATGCCGTCGTGCGCGGTCTGGAACAGCCCCAGCTCGGTGCCCAGGTGGAACTGGGTGCGCGGCGCGGACTGGCGCAAGGTGCGCTCGGCCTCGGCGCTGACCGACAGCCAAGGCGTGAACTGCGCCTCCAGCATGGTGTGCGAGGTGAAGGCGTCGGGCACCTGGCCGATGCCGGCCAGGCGCGTGCTGCCGGAGCGCCAGCGGCTGTCGTGATCGACGCGGCCAAAGTCGTAGGCCACCGACTGCGACAGGGTGAACACCGGCCCGAGCTGGAACTGCAGGCCGGCGCCGTGTTCCTGATCGGCGAACAGCACGCCGTGCTGCAGCGAGAACACCGGCATGGGCGCGAAGCGACTGCCGCCGCCGCCCGGATAGCGCGACTCGAGCTGGGCGGCCATGCCGATCACCTGTTCGTTATCGCTGGTCGGCTGAGTGACGGTCGCGTCCTGCGCTCTGGCGGGCAAGACCGCCAGCGTGCCGAGGGCCGGCACCGCCAGCAGGAGAGAAATCAAGCGCACATGCATGGTCTAAGGTCCTAGGCGGCCCGGCCTCGCCGGCGGCCTCCCGCCGGGCGAGGCGTGGGTCGGCGCGGCGCGAATCCGCTGGCGAGCCCGGGCCCATCGGTGACCATTTTCTGGCAGAAAATGTCGGGACGATGTCGTACTTGCCGGAGCCGGAACGGTTCCGTTCATGCCCCACGCGTCCGCCGCGGCGCGCGATCGGCCTCAAGGCGCCTGCGGCTGGACCAGCGCGTGCCAGTTCTCCAGGAACTGGCGGCGTTTGAGCGTATCCAGGTACACCAGCAGGCCGGGCCCCAGCGCGATCGGCCGCAGCGCCTCGCCGGCCGGCAGGACCGAGCCCAGGCGCGCCTGCTCGGTCAGCACGCGCTGGCCGCGCGGCGAGAGCAGATAGTCCAGGAAGGACTGCGCCTGCGCGGGGTGCTGCGCCGTGCGCGGGATCACCGCGGTGCGCAGCGCCAGCAGCGTGTAGTCCTCCGGCTGCACCAGACCCAGCGGCGCGCCGGCGTCGATGCGCGCCTGCGCGTAGGAGCCCAGCACGTTGTAGGCCAGCAGCAGCTGGCCGCGCGCGACCCGGTCCAGCAACGGGCCGGTCCGCTCCTCCAGCTGCACCGCGTTGCGGCCCAGCGCGGCCAGCAGCGCGGTGGACACGCTGCCGCGCTGCGCGTCCTGGGTCGCGAACAGATAGCCCACGCCGCTGCGCGCGATGTCGTAGGTGCCCACCCGGCCGCGCAGCGGCGCGTCCGGATCGCGTAGCAGGTCCAGCAGCTGGCGGCGCGTGCGCGGCACCTGGTCCGGCTTGAGCAGGCGCGTGTTGTAGACGATGGCCACCGGCTCGGTGCTGACGGCGAAGACCTCGTGCCGCCACTGCGCCCAGTCGGGCAGCGCCTCGGTCTGCGGCGAGCGATAGGCCAGCGCGTGGCCGTCGTTGGCCAGCTTGGTCTGCAGGTCCATGCTGGCGCTGATCATCAGATCCGGGCCGTGCGCGTCGTTCGGGGCGCGCAGGTAGCGCGCGTACATCTCCCAGGAGACCACTTCCTCGTACAGCACCTCGACGTCCGGATGCAGGCGCTGGTAGTCGGCGATGACGCTGGCGAACACCGGCAGATCGGTCGAGCCCTGCACGCGCAGCTGCGCCCCGGCCTTGCCGGCGGGCGCGGGGAAGCGGCGCGCCTTGTCCGACTGCGCCCAGGCCAGGGGCACCACGCACAGCAACAGCAGCACGGCGAACAGACGCATCGGGCGCATCAGGCGATCCTCGGCAGGCGCAGGGTCACCACCAGCCCGCCCTCGGGCTGGTTGGACAGGTCGATGTGTGCGCCATGGCTGTCGGCCACGCGCTTGACGATGGCCAGGCCCAGGCCGGCGCCGCCCTGTGCGGCCCGCGCGCCGCGGGCGAAGCGCGCGAACACGGTGTTGGCCTCGGCCGCCGGGATGCCCGGCCCGTGGTCGGCGATGGTCACCACGCACTGCGCCGGCTCCACGCGCAGCGCGATCTCCAGCGGCCCTTGCGCGCCGCCGTGCTTGAGCGCGTTGTCGATCAGGTTCTTCAACGCCTCGCGCAGCAGCAGCGCATCGCCGCGCACGTACGCTGGCGCCGGGTCCATCTCCAGCACCAGGACCGGCTGCGGGCCGACCGCCGGCAGCGCGTCGTGCAAGGCCTGGCGCAGCGCCTCGGCCAGGTCGCAGCGCGTGAAGTCCTGCAGGTTGGAGCGGTGCAGCACGCTGGCATCGCTGAGCAGTTGGTTGAGCAGGCGGCTCATGTGGGTCGCATTGCGCTCCACCGCGACCAGGCTGCGGCGCATGTCGGCCGGGTCGTCCTCGTCCAGGCCCAGCTGCGCCTGCGCGCGCAGCGCCGCCAGCGGCGTGCGCATCTGGTGCGCGGCCTCGGCCATGAAGGCGCGCAGGTTCTCGTTGCTGGCCTGCAGGCGCTGCATGAAGCGGTTGAGCGCGCCGACCATCTGCTGCATCTCCTGCGGCGCGCCCTCGGGCAGCGGGCGCAGGTCGGAGGGCTCGCGCCGCGACAGGTCGCCCTCCAGCCGCGCCAGCGGCCGCAGCGCGCGCTGCACGCCCAGCCAGACCAGCGCAGCACTGAGCAGCGAGAGCAGCGCCAGCGCGGCCAGCGCGCGCAGCACCAGCTCGCCGGCCAGCGCCTCGCGCGCGCGGCGGGTGTGCCCAACCTCCACCAGCACCTGCGCCTGCGCCGCCGGCGTGGTGATGCGCCGGGCCACCGCCGCCACGCGCACCGGCTCGCCGCTGTAGCGCGTGTCGAACAGCACCGGCTGCCCATCGCCCGGCGGCCGGCGCGGCATCGGCAGGTCGCCGTAGCCGGTGATGGTGCGGCCGCTGCCGTCGAGCACGCGGTAGAAGACGCGGTCCTCCGGCGCCATCGACAGCATGTCCAGCGCCGCGTACGGCAGATCCACCTGCCACTGGCCATCGGCCAGGGCGACGCTGTCCAGGATCGACATCGCCGAGGACACCAGCAGGTGGTCGTAGGACTGGTTGGCGGCGCGGTTGCCATACGCGCGTGCGGCGAAGAACAGCACGGCGATGGCCAGCGCCGACAGCGCGCCCAGGTACAGCAGCAGCGTGCGCCGCAGCGAAGGCGCGGCGCGGCTCATGGCGCGGCGGCCTCGGCCTTGTAGCCCACGCCGCGCACGGTGGTGATGCGCAGCGGTCCGTGTTCGCCCAGCTTGCGGCGCAGGCGGCCGATGTACAGCTCGATGGCATTGGGCCCGGCCTCGTCGTCGAAGCCGAACAGGCCCTTGGCGATCTCGTCCTTGCTCACCACCTGCTCCAGCCGGCCCAGCAGGATCTCCAGCAGGCGGAACTCGCGGTTGGGCAACTCCAGCGCCACGCCATCCACATGCACCGTGTGCGCGGCGGCGTCGAACACCAGCGTGCCCACCTGTATCGCGGCGGTGGCCTGGCCGCGGCTGCGCCGCAGCAGCACCCGGCAGCGCGCCTCGAACTCGCGGAAGTCGAACGGCTTGGCCAGGTAGTCGTCGGCGCCCACGTCCAGTGCGTGCACGCGGTCCTCGATGCCGTCGCGCGCGGTGAGCATCAGCACCGGCGTGGCGTCGCCGCGCTCGCGCAGCTCGCCCAGCACGGTCAGGCCGTCCATGCGCGGCAGGCCGATATCCAGCACTACCAGGTCGAAGGCTTGGTAGCGCAGCACGCTGGCCGCGCCCAGGCCGTCGCGCTGCCAGTCCACCGCGTGGCCGCTGCGCCGCATGCGTCGCACGATGGCGTCGGCCAGGTCCTCGTTGTCTTCGACCAGCAGCAGGCGCATCGGCACGGCCAGCACGGCATGGGGCGCCGCAGGATTCCATCTGCGCGCGGCCGCGTCCATCCCACCTTTGCTGCGCCGCAGCGACAGGACCATGACAGCTTGCGGCCCCTAGCCTGCCTCGCAACCTCGGCGCCCGGGCTCGATCCGCGGCGACCGGTCCGAACCTGGGAGGGTCCGTGTCCACCACCACCAACACCATCGCCGCGCTGGCCGCGGTCCTGGGCGCCTGCGTCGCCGCACCGGCCCTGGCCGCGGACGAGGACACGCGCCCGATCACCGCCGAACTGGGCGGCCGCCTGCACTGGGACTTCGCCGTGTTCGACAACGACGAGCGCGGCGCGCCCAACCGCAACGACACCCAGTTCCGCCGGGTCTGGCTGGATGTCTCCGGGCGCTTCTACGGCTTCACCTACAAGGCCGAGGTCGATCTGGCCGGCCTGCAGTATGCGCCGGGCAGCGCCGGCATCGTCGCGCGCGATGTGTACATCGCCAAAGCGTTCGACGCCGGCACGCTGACGGTGGGCCAGTTCAAGCAGTACTTCAGCCTGGACGATCGCACCGGCTCCAACTATGGCGCGTTCCTGGAGCGCGGCATGGGCCCCAGCACCCTGGCGCCGATCTACCGCAAGGCGGTGTCGTGGCAGGCCACCCTGCCGCATGGCACCTGGGCGGCGAGCGCCTACAGTCTGGAGAGCATCGACAACAGCGCGACCAAGGGCGCGGCGGTCGGCGGAACGCGCGACCTGGCTGCCGCTGGATGCGGGCAGCACCCTGCGGCACCTGGGCCTGTCGCTGGCGCACGAGGCCTACGACCATCCGGGCACGCGCCGGGCCACGGCGCTGGTGCTGCGGCCGCGCCCGGCCAACGACCTGGCCGACAACAGCCGCCTGACCCTGGCGCGCTTCGACGCCGGCCGCGACACCGACGTGGACAAGTGGTCGCTGGAATACGCCGAGGTCCACGGCCCGCTGTCCTGGCAGGGCGAATACAGCGGCGCGGTGCTGGACGACGGCGCGCAACAGGCGCAGGTGCAGGCCGCCTACGGCTTCGTCAGCTGGTTCGTCACCGGCGAGTCGCGCGGCTACGACCGCAAGACCGGGCGCTTCTCGCGCATCAAGGCCATGCGCCACCGCACCGGCGCGCTGGAATTGGCGCTGCGCTACGACCGCATGTGGGGTCGGCAGCATCCCGACGGCATGGCCGACACGATCGATGCCTCGATGCGGGCGGTGACGCTGGGCGCCAACTGGTACTTCCAGCCCAACCTGCGGGTGATGTTCGACGTGATCGACAGCCGCAACCGCGACCACCGCACCGGCACCACGCTGGACCACACCCTGGCCTACACCGGACGCTTCCAGTACGACTTCTGATCCACCGCCGCACCGCCGGTGCGGCCTTCAACCCTTGAGGAAACGCGAATGCTGACGCTGCTCGGCTTCGGGATGGTCATCGCCTTCATGTACCTGATCATGTCCAAGCGGCTCTCGCCGCTGGTGGCGCTGATCACGGTGCCGATCGTGTTCGCGCTGCTGGGCGGCTTCGGCGGCGGCATCAACGAGATGATGCTGGAGGGCATCAAGAAGATCGCGCCGACCGGCGTGATGCTGATGTTCGCCATCCTCTACTTCGGCGTGATGATCGATGCGGGGCTGTTCGACCCGCTGGTCGGGCGCATCCTGCGCCTGGTCAAGGGCGATCCGCTGAAGATCGTGATGGGCACGGCGATCCTGGCGATGCTGATCTCGCTGGACGGCGACGGCTCGACCACCTACATGATCACCGCCTCGGCCATGCTGCCGCTGTACCACCGGCTGGGCATGAACGCCCTGCGCATGACCTGCGTGACCATGCTCGCCAGCGGCGTGATGAACCTCACCCCGTGGGGCGGGCCGACCGCGCGCGCGGCCACCGCGCTGCACGTGGACCCGGCCGATGTGTTCGTGCCGCTGGTGCCGGCGATGGTGATCGCGCTGCTCAGCATCCTGGCGCTGGCGTGGTGGCTGGGCCTGCAGGAGCGCCGCCGCCTGGGCGTGATCCAGCTGCCGCCGGGCCAGGACTGGATGGATGCCTCGGTGGCCGAGGACGGCAGCGACGCCCTGCCCACGGTCGAGGATGTCGAGCACATCAAGCGGCCCAAGCTGCTGTGGGTCAACTTCGCCCTGACCTGCGCGCTGATGGCCGCGCTGGTGGTGGGCGTGCTGCCGATGCCGGTGCTGTTCATGATCGGCTTCGCCATCGCGCTGGTGATCAACTACCCGGACCTGGCCGAGCAGCGTCGTCGCCTGGTCAACCATGCCGGCAACGTGCTGTCGGTGGTGTCGCTGATCTTCGCCGCCGGCATCTTCACCGGCATTCTGTCCAACACCGGCATGGTCGAGGCGATGTCGCGCAGCTTCCTGGCGGTGATCCCCGATGCCTGCGGCCCGTACCTGGCGGTCATCACCGCGCTGGCCAGCATGCCCTTCACCTTCTTCATGTCCAACGACGCCTTCTACTTCGGCGTGCTGCCGATCCTGTCGCAGGCCGCGGGCGAATACGGCATCACGCCGGTGGAGATGGCGCGCGCCTCGCTGGCCGGCCAGCCGGTGCATCTGCTCAGCCCGCTGGTGCCTTCGACCTATCTGCTGGTGGGTCTGGCCAAGGTGGAGTTCGCCGATCACCAGAAGTTCACCCTCAAGTGGGCGGTGCTGGTCTCGCTGGTGCTGATGGCGGCGGGGTTGGTGTTTGGGTTGTTTCCGTTGGTGGCTTGAGTGGCGGGAATCGGGAATCGGGAATCGGGAATCGGGAATCGGGAATCGGGAATCGGGAAAGCAAACGCCACTGACGCTTCACAGGCCACGCTCGCTTTTTACGGGGCCCGGTTCCCGGGTCCCGACACCTCTTCGAATACTTCCAAGGTCCATCCAATGACACTTCGCATCGCTTACGTCACCAGCGGCATGGGCAGCCTTGGCACCGCCATCTGCCAGAAGCTGGCCCATAGCGGCCACACCGTGGTGGTCGGCTGCGGGCCCGATTCGCCGCGCAAGGCCGGCTGGCTGCGCGAGCAGCGCGCGCTGGGCTTCGACTTCATCGTCTCGGAAGGCAACGCGGCCGACTGGGACTCGACCGTGGCCGCCTTCGACCAGGTGCGCTCGGAGGTCGGCGAGATCGACGTGCTGGTCAACAACGCCGGCGGCCACCGCGACCAGCTGTTCCGGCAGATGCAGCGCGCGGACTGGCAGGCGGTGATCAACGGCAACCTCAACGCGCTGTTCAACGTCACCAAGCAGGTGATCGACGGCATGACCACGCGCGGCTGGGGACGCATCGTCAACATCGGCTCGGTCAGCGCGCACCGCGGGCAAATCGGCCAGGTCAACTACGCCACGGCCAAGGCGGCGATGGGCGGCTTCACCCGTGCGCTGGCGCAGGAAGTGGCCACGCGCGGGGTGACGGTCAACACGCTCTCGCCCGGTTACATCGCCAGCGCGGCGATCAGCGGCTTCCCGCCCGACATGCTGGAGCGCCTGGCCTCCAGCGTGCCGGTACGCCGCCTGGGCCAGCCGGCCGAAGTCGCCGGCCTGTGCGCCTGGCTGGTTTCCGACGAGGCCGCCTACGTCACAGGCGCCGACTACGCCGTCAACGGCGGCCTGCATATGGACTGAGCGCGACTCCTGCTCGGTGGGTGCAACTGTCTTCTCAAGTCTCGCAGCCGCCTGCCTGTAGAGCGGAGCTTGCTCCGCTGGGGCCTTCCCACGAACCGAACGAAGAGCAGCGGAGTCCCCAAGAGGGGATTGCCACAAGCTCCGCAAAGGTGGGAGCCGCCGTGGCGGCGATGGGGCCTTCCCGGTAAAGCCTCATCGCCGCCATGGCGGCTCCCACAGGGTTTGCGAGGACTGTGCGCGCGGCCTGACCCGTGCTGTGCCACGCCCTGTCGGGTCGAGGCTCTGCGGCCAACAGGTCAGGATTTCTTTCGAGCCGAAGTCATGAGACATGAAGCGCGCCGCAGCGGGCCGGCGGGCGGTGGCCGCGACGAGCGAGGCAGGAGGCCCGAGCGCCCGAATCAGGGCGCCGATGCCCTGACTGAGGGGAAAGCGGACGCCGCCCGCCGGACCGCTGCCCCTTTTCGAAGTCGCAACGCCCACGCACTGCAATCCCTATAGCGACAAGAACAAAAAAGGACGGCCAGAAGCCGTCCTTTTTCATATCTCCCGCCGAACTCGGCGGAAAAACTGCCTCACTTCAGCCCGCGATTCTCCAGCAGCGGCGCGACGCTGGGATCCTTGCCGCGGAAGTCGCGGTACAGCGTGGCCAGGTCGACCGTGTTGCCGCGCGAGAGGATCTTGTCGCGGAAGATGTCGCCGTTCTTGCGGCTCAGCCCGCCGTGCTCCTTGAACCACTCGAACGCATCGTCGTCCAGCACCTCGGCCCAGAAGTAGGCGTAGTAGCCGGCCGAATAGCCGCCGCCCCAGATATGGTCGAAGTAGGTGGTGCGGTAGCGCGGCGGCACTTCGGCCAGATCGACCTTGTACTTCTTCAGCGAATCGGCCTCGAACTTGTCCACGTCCTGCAGCGGCGCGTCGGCCGGCAGGGTGTGCCAGGACAGGTCCAGCAGCGCCGCCGAGAGGTACTCGGTGGTGGCATAGCCCTGGTTGAAGGTGCGCGACTTCTTGATCTTCTCCACAAGATCGGCCGGCATCGCCTCGCCGGTCTGATAGTGCTTGGCGTAGTGCGCGAACACCTTCGGATCGGAGGCCCAGTGCTCGTTGAACTGCGAGGGGAACTCGACGAAGTCGCGCGAGGTGGCGGTGCCGGCCAGGGTCGGGTACTTCACGTTGGAGAACATGCCGTGCAGCGCATGGCCGAACTCATGGAACATCGTGGTGACGTCGTCGAAGCTCAGCAGCGCCGGCTGGCCTGATGCGGGCTTGGTGAAGTTGCAGACGTTGTAGACCACCGGCTTGGTGCCGCTCAGCCCATTCTGGCCGACGAACTCGTCCATCCAGGCGCCGCCGGACTTGCTGTCGCGCTTGAAGTAGTCGGTGTAGAACAGCGCCAGCGACTTGCCGTCCTGGTCGAACACCTCGTAGACCTTCATCCCGTCGTGGTAGGTCGGGATGTCGGTGCGCTCCTTGAAGGTGATGCCGTAGAGCTGGGTGGCGGCGTAGAACACGCCGTTCTTGAGCACGTTGTCCAGCTCGAAGTACGGCTTGATCTGCGCCTCGTCCAGGTCGTACTTGGCCTTGCGCACCTGCTCGGCGTAGAAGTCCCAGTCGGCCGCGGTGAGCTTGAACCCGCCCTGCTGCGCGTCGATCACCTTCTGCATCTCGGCCGCCTCGCTGCGCGCCTTGGCGGTGGCGGCGGGCACGGTGTCGGTGAGCAGCTTCAGCGCGGCATCCGGCGTCTTGGCCATCTGGTCGCTGAGGCTGTAGGCCGCATAGCTGTCGAAGCCGAGCAGCTTGGCCTTCTGCGCGCGCAGCTGGGCCAGGCGCTGCACGGTCTGGCGGGTGTCGTTGGCGTCGCCCTTCTCGGCGCGCGTCTGCGAGGCGCTCATCACCTGCAGGCGCAGGTCGCGATCCTTCAGCGAGGCCAGCACCGGCTGCTGGGTGGTGTTCTGCAGGGCCAGCAGGTACTTGCCGTCGAGCTTGCGCGCGGCCGCGTCCTGCGCGGCCGAGGCGATGTCGCCGTCGGACAGGCCGTCCAGCTTGGCCTTGTCGTCCACCACCACCGCGCCGGCGGCGGCGGCCGCGACCAGCTTGGTGTGGAACTGCGTGGCCAGGGTGGTCTCTTCGATGTTGAGCTTGCGCAGGGTGGCCTTGTCGGCGTCGGACAGCTGCGCACCGGCGCGCACGAACTCCTGGTACTGGTACTCGACCAGGCGCTTCTGCTCCGGGTCCAGGTTCAAGGTGTCGCGCTGGTCGTAGAGGCTCTTGATGCGCGCGAACAGCTTCGGATCCAGGTTGATCTCGTCCTGGTGCGCGGCCAGCTTGGGCGCGATCTCTTCCTGGATCTTCTGGCGCGCATCGTTGGTATCGGCCTGGACCAGGCCGAAGAAGATGCGCGAGACACGGGTCAGGGTCTCGCCGCTGCGCTCCATCGCCTCCAGCGTGTTGGCGAAGGTGGCCGGCTCCGGGTTGTCGGCGATCTTGCGGATCTCGGCCAGGTGCTGCTGCATGCCTTCCTCGAAGGCCGGCAGGTAGTCGCTGTCCTGGATCTTGTCGAACGGCGGCGCCTGGAAGGGCAGCGTGCTGGCGCTCAGCAGCGGGTTGGCGCGCTGCGGCGCGGCGTCGGCGGCCGGGGTGGACGCGGCGGGTTTCACGGCATCGGCCTCCGTTTGTGCGTGGCAGGCGGCCAGCGCCAGGCTGATGGCGGTGGCAAGAGCGAGGGTGCGGGTCATGCGGGATCCAGCCATTGCGGAAGAGCCGCGCACGCTACCCGATCTGCCGGTCGGTGGCACGTGCCGGACGCTGGCCGATTGGGCCAAAGGTCAGCGTCAGGACGCACCGACGCCCGGGCCCGGCCTGCCCGGCCCGGGCACCGGATAAGCCACGCTTAGGGCGCCGCCTGGCCGGCCGGCAGCGGCAGTGCGTCGTCCTTGTAGATGGCCACGTGCGGCACGCCGTCGGCGCCGATCCAGCCGCGGTACATGCCCTCGGTATTGAACGGGAAGGCGACCACGCCATCGGCGGCCAGCCCGATCGCGCCGCCGTCGCCGCCGGCGGCCGGGATCTCCCGGTTGATCACCGTCTGCGCCGCGCGCACCAGCGACTGGCCGGCGTACTTCATCCGCGCGCAGATGTCGTAGGCGGCCACCGCGCGGATGTAGAACTCGCCCCAGCCGGTGCCGGACACGGCGCACTGCGCGTTGGCATAGGTGCCGGCGCCGATGATCGGCGAATCGCCGACCCGGCCGTAGCGCTTGTCGGTCATGCCGCCGGTGGAGGTGCCGGCCGCCAACCGCCCGGCGCCGTCCAGCGCCAGCGCGCCGACGGTGCCGAAGTGCCTGGCCGTGGCCAGGTCCCCGTGGGCCAGGCCCTGGCGGTCTTCCTTCAGCGCCTGCTGCAGCTGCTGCCAGCGCTTCTCGGTGCGGAAGTACGACGGATCGACCAGCGTGATGCCCTGCTCGCGGGCGAAGACCTCGGCGCCATCGCCGACCATCATCACGTGCTGGGAGTGGTCCATGACCGCCTTGGCGAGCAGGATCGGATTCTTGACCCGGTGCACGCCGGCGATCGCGCCGGCCTTGCCGCTGGCGCCGTCCATGATCGCCGCGTCCAGCTCGTTCCTGCCGTCGTGGGTGAACACCGCGCCCTTGCCGGCGTTGAACTGCGGCGAGTCCTCCAGCACGGTGATGGCCGCGGCCACCGCTTCCGGCGCCGGCTTGCCCTGGGTCAGCAGCGCATGGCCGACCTGCAGCGCGGCGGTCATCGCCGCGCGCGCCTCGGCCTCGTCGGCCGGCGTCATCCCCTTGCGCTCCACGCCGGCCCCGCCGTGGATCACCAGCATCGGCGCATCCAGCAGGACCAGCACGCCGTCGCGCACCGCGTAGCGGCGCTGGAAGACCGGCGCGTCCACCGTGCCGGCCGGCAGGTGCAGCACCGAGCCGGCGCCCACGCCCAGCGTGCGCACCTGCGCCAGCCGCATCGGGCTGTCCTCGGCCTGGCGCTCGGCGAAGCCGCCCTGCACCACCGTCGCGCCCGCGCCGGGCGCGGTGGCGTACACGCGGGCGCTGCCATCGCCTTCCACGGCCACCGCCGCGCTCTCGTCCACGCCCAGGCCGATCAGCGGATGCCCGGCCAGGGTCTCGGCCTTGGCCACGAAGCCGATCAGCCGGCCCAGCCGGTTGCGTTCGCTGAAGTGCGTGTCGGTGACCACGCCCTTGAGCGCGGCCAGGTGCAGGAAGCCGGTCTCGATGGTGTTCTCCGGCCCCAGCGGATCGGCCAGCGCGCGCGGACTGGTCTGGCTGCCGCCGTCCATGGCGCCGTACAGATACTCGCCCTGCATGGCCAGGCCGGCGCTGGTGCCGCCCAGCGGCTTGTCCGCGGCCACATGCGCATCCAGCGCGGCGGCCACCGGCGTGTCCTTCCAGAAGCGCACGTAGCGCGACTGGTCGCCGCCGGCGATGAAGATGCCGTCGGCCCGCTTCAGGGCCTGCAGCATCTTCGGATCGTAGGCCGCCTGGCGGTCGTGGAAGACGAAGGTCTCCACCGACACCGGGCCGCCGACCTCGCGATAGAACTCCTCGCCCACCTCGCCGGCCTGCGAGGCGCGCAGCACCACCAGGTGGCCGTTGCCGGCCTTGGCGAAGAACCAGCGCAGCGCATCATGGTTGCGGTCGCCGCCGCCCATCAGCAGCAGGCCCGGCTGGACCTTGCCCGGCGTGGCGGCCTTGGCATCGCCCAGCAGGTAGCGGTCCAGCGAGGCCGGCGCGGCCAGCGCCACACCCGACCACAGCAGCGCCGCCAGCAGCGGCCAGGACTTGCGCGAAACGGAGGGCATGGGCAGGGGTTCCTTTGGAGGGCGGCAGCCATGCAGGACGAACGAGCGGCGCCGATCCCCCTGTGGGCAACAGCGCGCCCGCTCGGCTATGGTGCAGGCCATGCGCACCGCCCTGGACGATTGGTTCATCCGCGAGATCCTGATCCACGAGGCGTCGCTGAGCGCGTATCTGCGCCGCAGCTGGTCGCGGCCCGACGAGGTCCACGACCTGCGCCAGGAGATCTACGTGCGCGTCTACGAGGCCGCCGGCAAGGCCCTGCCGACCGCGCCCAAGTCCTTCCTGTTCGCCACCGCCCGCCACCTGATGACCGACCGGCTGCGCCGCGGGCGGGTGGTGTCGATCGAGGCAGTGGGTGATCTGGACGCCTTGCACGTCTTGGTGGATGAGGCCTGTCCCGAGCGCGTATGCGGCGGACGGCAGGTGCTCAGGCGGCTGGCCGAGGCGTTCGACCGGCTGCCGGACCGCTGCCGGGAAGTGGTGTGGCTGCGGCGGGTGGAGGAACTGTCGCAGAAGGAGGCGGCCATGCGCATGGGCATCAGCGAGAAGACCGTGGAGAAGCACCTGGCCAAGGGCATGCGCCTGCTGGCCGGGGCCTATCACGGCGGCGGCCCGGCGCGCCCGGCCGCCGCCGCATCGCAAGCGACCGGACACCGGCATGTCGACGGACAGCGCCAGGATTGAGTCGCGCGCGGCCGCGTGGCTGGCGCGGCGCGACTGCGGCGACTGGGACACGCAGGCGCAGGACGCGCTGGAGGCCTGGCTGGCGCAGGCCACCGCGCACCGCATCGCCTTCCTGCGGCTTGAGGCGGCCTGGGAGCAGAGCGGGCGCCTGGCCGCGCTCGGCGCCGGGGTGGCGCCGGGCGCGGTGCCGCCGCGCGGCGCCTGGTCTTCCGGCCCAACGCCATCGTCCGCCTCCGTCGCGACCCCCGGCCCGGGCGCCGACCTGTCGCAGGTGGTCTTCGCCCCACGCCCAGCGCGCGCGCGCCGCCGCTGGCCTGCCCTGCTGGCCAGCGCGGCCGTGCTGCTGCTCGCCCTGGTCGTGGCCGGCGCCGGCTGGAGGCGCTACGCGGTCACCGAAAGCGTGCGTTACGCCAGCGCGCTGGGCCAGCTGCAGCCGGTGGCGCTGTCCGACGGCTCGCGCGCCACGCTCAGCAGCGACAGCCTGATCGAGGTCGCGCTGTCGGCCGCACGCCGGCGCATCGCGCTGGAGCGCGGCGAGGCCTACTTCGAGGTGGCCAAGGACGCCGACCGGCCGTTCGTGGTCGAGGCCGGCGAGCGCCGCGCGGTGGCGGTGGGCACGCGCTTCTCGGTACGCCGCGACGGCGCCACCACGCGCGTGATCGTCACCGAAGGCACGGTGCGGCTGGAATCGGACGACCACGGCGACCGCCCCGCCCCGACCACGCTGCTGCCGGCCGGCAGCATCGCCATCGCCGGCCCGGACGGGGTGCTGGTGCGCAGCGTGCCGCTGGCCGAGGCCGAGGCCGCGCTGGACTGGCGCGGCGGCCTGCTGAGCTTCCGCGACACCGCCCTGGGCGAGGCGGTGGCCGAGTTCAACCGCTACAACGCGCACAAGCTGGTGGTGGCCGACGCCCGGGCCGCTGCGCTGCGGGTGTCGGGCACCTTCCAGTGGGACAACGCCGACGGCTTCGTGCGCCTGCTCGAACGCGGCTTCCCCGTGCACGCCGAACGCCGCCCCGGGACGGTGCTGCTGCACAGCCGCTGAGCGCGCCGCGCGTCGATCGCGTGGGGGGAGTGGCGGACTTGTTCGTCCTGAGCCTTGCATGGGCGCGCCCCCCGCACGCCCGCCACTCTGGGGAGAGTCGAATGCATTCCAAGCTGCGAACGCTGCTGTTGAGCGCTGCCTGTGCGGCGGCCCTGTCCGCCCAGGCCCAGGCGGCCAGCCAACTGGACATCCCGGCCGGCAGCCTGGACGGCGCCCTGCAGGCGCTCTCGCGCCAGACCGGCGCGCAGCTGCTCTACCGCCCCGAGCAGCTGGCCGGCCTGCAGACCCGCGGCGTGCGTGGCGAGCTGAGCCCGGCGCAGGCCGCCGAGCGCCTGCTCGAAGGCAGCGGCCTGGTCGCCCGGCGCGACGCCTCCGGCGCACTGCTGATCGCCCGCCAGGACGCGACCCCGCGGCCTGCGCCCGGCGCGCGCCCGAAGCCCGCGCCGCAGGCCGACAGCGACGCCCCGACCGACCTGGAGCGCCTGCAGGTCACCGGCTCGCGCATCCCGCGCGCCCAGGTCGAGGGCCCGGCGCCGATCACCACCATCACCGCCGAGGACATCAAGGCCAAGGGCTTCACCACCGTGCCCGACGTGCTGCGCGCGATCACCCAGAACGGCGGCGAGACCCAGAGCCAGCAGTCGGCCAACGGCGCGGACTTCTCGCCCGGCGCCCAGCAGGTGGACCTGCGCGGGCTGGGGCCCAACCACACCCTGGTGCTGGTCAACGGCCGCCGCATCGCCGACTTCCCGCTGCCGTTCAAGGGCCGCAGCAACTTCACCGACATCTCCAACATCCCGCTGGGGATGATCGAGCGCATCGAGATCCTCAGCGGCAGCGCCTCGGCGGTGTACGGCTCGGACGCGATCTCCGGCGTGGTCAACTTCATCCTGAAGAAGCACGCCGACGGCACCACCGTGGACTACCGCTTCGGCACCACCAGCCGCGGCGATGCCGACTCGTTCGACCTGAGCATCTCCAGCGGCTTCGAGCGCGGCGCCTTCAGCGCGGTGTACGGACTGGAGTACACCGGGCAGAACCCGCTGTGGGCCTATCAGCGCGGCATCCAGGACTCCTCGCAGGATTCCCCCGTGGCCAGCGGCCGGATCGCACGCCGCGGCTTCCTGCGCACCGACTACTACGACACCTACCTCGACCCGGGCCGGGACACCTGCGAGGCCCTGGCCCGCTTCAACGGCAACTCCACCTACTACGCCTCGCGCCCGCGCTACGGCGACTACGACCCCGCGCTGGACGACTACGGCCCCGGCTACTACTGCGGCAGCGACAAGGCGATCGGCTACGGCACCATCATCAGCAAGCGCGAGGGGCTCAACGCCTACGGCAGCTTCAACTACGACTTCGGCGACGGGCTGCGCTGGTTCGCCGACGTGCAGGCCGGCTACCACACCATCGACCTGTTCCGGGACGTGCGCAGCTGGTCCTACCAGCAGCCCAACGGGCAGAAGGACGGCTACTTCTACAACCAGGCCACCGAGCAGGTGGAGTACTGGCAGCGCCAGTTCACGCCCGAGGAAATGGGCGGGCTGAACACCGGCACGGTCCGCAACCGGCAGAAGACCTTCAGCCTCACCACCGGCCTGGCCGGCCGCTTTGGTCAGGCCTGGGACTGGGAGGCCTCGCTGTCGCATTCGCAGTACTCGCTGGCGGTGAGCTGGCCGCAGATCGTCGCGTCCAAGGCCAACGACCTGTTCCTGGGGCCGATGCTGGGCATCGACGAGGACTCGGGCTATCCCATCTACGACGCCGATCCGGCGCGCCTGTACACCCCGCTGACCCGCGCCGAATACGACGGCATCTTCGCGCGCTCCACCTACCACCCCGAGTCGCGCAACGACACGCTGGCCTTCACCCTGACCAACACCGAGCTGTTCGGCCTGCCCGGCGGACCGGCCGGGCTGTCGGCCACCGCCGAGCTCGGCAGCCAGGGCTACGACCTCAAGCCCGATCCGCTGGCCACGCAGGACTACTACTACAGCTGGAAGGACTCCGACGGCCACGGCAGCCGCAACCGCTGGGCGGTGGCCAGCGAACTGCGCCTGCCGCTGCTGGAGCGCCTCAACCTGAGCCTGGCCGGGCGCTTCGACCAGTACCGCTTCGCCGGCCGCAGCATCGACAAGCCGACCTGGAGCGCGGGCGTGGAATGGCGCCCGATCGACGCGCTGCTGCTGCGCGGCTCCTACGGCACCGCCTTCCGCGCGCCGGACCTGCACTACCTGTTCGCCCAGCAAGGCGAGGACGAGACCTCCGGCGTGGACTACTACCGCTGCGACACCGAGGAGGCCGGCACGCCGTACGAGGACTGCAGCTACGGCGACGAGGGCATCGTGCGCACGCGCGTGGGCAACCGCGACCTCAAGCCGGAGACCAGCACCGCGTGGACCGCCGGCCTGGTGTTCTCGCCCACACCGGGCTTCGACATCTCGCTGGACTGGTTCGACATCGACATGCGCGACCAGGTGCAGGACCTGCGCGTGGACGTGGTCCTGCGCAACGAGCGCGACTGCCTCACCGGCGCGGTCCCGCTCAGCTCGGGCACGTGCGTGGACGCGCTCTCGCGCGTCACCCGTCTGGCGGACGGCAAGCTCTACGGCGTGTCCGTCGAACCGATCAACATCGCCCGCGAACGCACCTCCGGCGCAGACCTGGCCGCGCACTGGAAGCTGGACACCGGCCTGGGCCTGTTCACGCTGGGCCTGGACTACACCTGGGTGCACCGCCACGACATCCAGGTCTATGCCGGCGATCCGATGGTGGACGAGTTCGCCATCAACAGCGGCTACGACATCCCGCGCACCAAGACCAGCGCCAGTGTGGGCTGGAGCAAGGCCGCCTGGTCGGCCACGGTGTACGGCCAGCGCCTGGGCAAGCTGCCCAACTACGCCTCCTACGACCAGGACTTCGACGAGGACTCGGGCCAGAGCCCGTGGGTCGAGGCGACCTGGCGCTACAACCTGTCGCTGTCGCGGCAGTTCGGCGACCGCGCGCGCCTGTCGCTGACGGTCAACAACGTGCTGGACAAGATGCCGCCCAAGGACGCCAGCTACACCGCCTATCCGTACTACGACGTGTCCTGGTTCGATTCGCTGGGGCGCAGCCTGTATCTGGACTTCACCTACAAGTTCGGCGGCAAGGCCTTGTGAGAACCGCGTGCTGAGGAATGAGTAACGGGCGCGGGCAGAAGATCCGCGCTCACTCGCGCCTCGTTCCTCTCCGCCCGTTCCTCAGACAGTGCCGCGCGTCTTCCCCATCCACGGCCGGTACCAGGCGCGGATGGCGGCCATGTCGGCCTCCATGTCGGCGCTGGTATGGAACACCGGCCCCAGGCCGATGATCTTCTCGGGGTAGTGGAAGTAGGCCATCAGCACCGGCACATCGGCGGCGCGGGCGATCTTCCAGAAGCCCGCCTTCCACTTGTCCACGCGGTTGCGCGTGCCCTCGGGGGTGACCACGAACCAGATGCGCTCGCTGCGGCGGATGGTGTCCACCGCGGTGCTGACCACACCGCCGGCGTTGGCGCGGTCCACCGGCACCACGCCCAGCTTGTGCAGCAGGATCGACAGCGGCCACCAGAACAGGCTGGCCTTGGCCAGCACCTTGACCTCGAAGCCCATCGCGATCTTGGCCGCCATGCCCCACAGCCCGTCCCAGTTGGACGAATGCGGGGCCACGATCATCACCAGCTTGGGGATGTCCGGCAGCTCGCCGGCGATGCGCCAGCCGCTCAGGCGCAGCAGCGTGCGCGCGCACCAGCGGTTGAAGCGGTTGGGCTTCACACGCGGCATGTTGCGGGGGGTGGCCGGCATCTGGCCCGGCGGCCTCGGGGTCGGGTCAGTCCCAGTCACGTGCGGTCCGGTTGCGCTTGATCTGGCCACGGGTCTTCTTCTCATCCAGCCGGCGCAGCTTGGAGGCGCGGCTCGGTCGGGTCGCCACGCGCGCCTTGGGCACCGACAGGCTGGCAGCGATGATGTCGGCCAGGCGCTCGCGTGCGTCCTGGCGGTTGCGGTCCTGGGTGCGGAAGCGCTGCGCGTCGATCACCAGCACCCCCTCGTCGGTCAGGCGCCGGTCGCGACGCGCCAGCAGGCGGCTGCGCAGGGCCTCGGGCAGCGACGGCGAGCCAGCCACGTCGAAACGCAGCTCCACCGCGCTGGACACCTTGTTGACGTTCTGCCCGCCGGCGCCGCTGGCGCGCACGAAACGCTCGACCAGCTCCTCCTCGGGGATCGACAGCGCAGGGGTGATCTGGAGGGAACCGGCCGGCATGGCCGCGATTGTAGGACAAGGCGATGACACGCCGTGCGATGCCGCGACACGCGGGCTATCGCCCATCGCGGTCCTGAACCCCGGCCCGCGCGCGCACCTGACGAGTCTGTCATCGCGCTTTGCGAGCGAGGCGAACCGACGCAGAATCGCCGCCCTTGCTTAGTGAAATTTTTACACGCACCCCGCGCCGGCTCGGCACCATCGCCGGTCACGTTGCGCGCCTTTTCGAGATCCACATGCCACGCCGTCGATTCACGTCCGTCCTGTTGTTGCTGTCCCTGCTGGCGGCGGTCTGCGCGCCCGCGCTGGCCCGCGTGCCGACCGACGAGGAGATCGACCGACTGCTGGCCGCCTCGCGCGCGCAGAGCATGCTGGCGGCGATCCAGCCCCAGGTCGAGGCCATGCAGCGCGAGCAGTTCGCCCAGCTGACCCAGGGCAAGACGCTGACCCCGCAGCAGCAGGCCGAGATCCAGCAGATCCAGGCCAAGACCTCCGAGATCGTGCGCCAGTCGCTGGCCTGGGAGCAGATGCGCCCGGTCTATCTGGACGTGTACCGCAAGACCTTCGACGACGACGACGTCAAGGCGATGACCAAGTTCTACGAGAGCAAGGCCGGCCAGCGCCTGCTGGACCGCACGCCGGCGGTGATGCAGAGCCTGATGGTCGGCATCCAGCAGAAGATGATCCCGCAGCTCGAGGCGCTGCAGGCCGAGGTCAAGACCGTCTCGGCCGAGCCCCTGCCCGCCCCGCCGGTGTCCCCGCCGGAGGAGCGCCGCAAGTCGGCCACGACCAGCAGCACCCGCAAGAAGGCCACCTCGACCAGCAAGAAGTCGAGCACCAAGTCGAGCACGAAGAAGTCCAGCTCCAGCAAGTCGAGCAGCAGCAAGTCCGGCTCGACCAAGGCCAGCACCACCAAGAAGGCCACCACCAGCAAGACCCCGGCCAAGAAGACCACCACGACCAAGAAGGCCTCGTAGCGCCGCACCCCGGCGCAGGGCGGCAGCCCTGAAGACGGCGTCCGCGACCTTGCCGCAGCCGCAGCCGCAAAGCCTCACGCCTCTCTCGGCGCGCAGACGAAGCGGAACCGCCCACAGCCCCCTTTCGTCCCCCGAAGTCCCGAACAGCCCCTCCCCTTTCGCGAAGCGAAGGGGGAGGTTGGGAGGGGGTACTCTTGCTTTTGACTTCCCCGCGAAGAGCACCCCTCCCCATCCCTCCCCTTGGCCTGCGGCCAAAGGGAGGGGGCAGAAGCAGAATGCGCGCCCTTCAGGAATGGCTGATCAAGAAGTCGTTCCTCGCCAAGCGGGAAACAACAGAGGCGCTTCTACCGGAAGCCCTAAAGCGCCAACTGCGACCGCGGCGGCAGACGCCAGTCCACCGCCCCCAACCCGTGCCGATCGAGATACTCGTTGGCCTGCGAGAAATGCCGGCAGCCCAGGAAGCCGCGGTGCGCCGACAGCGGCGAAGGATGCGGCGCCTTCAGCACCCGATGCCGGCGCGGATCGATCACCTTGCCCTTGGCCTGCGCATAGCTGCCCCAGAGCAGGAACACCAGATGCTCGCGCTCCTGCGCCAGCGTCTGGATCACATGGTCGGTGAAGCCCTCCCAGCCCTTGCCCTGATGCGCGCCGGCGCGGCCTTCCTCGACCGTCAGCACCGAGTTGAGCAGCAGCACGCCGTGGCGCGCCCACGGCGTCAGGCAGCCGTGATCCGGCGGAGTGAAGCCGATGTCGCTGGCCAGCTCCTTGTAGATGTTCTGCAGCGACGGCGGCACCGGTACACCCGGCAGCACCGAGAAGCACAGCCCATGCGCCTGCCCGGTGCCGTGATACGGATCCTGGCCCAGGATCACCACCTTGACCGCCTCGAACGGTGTGGCATCGAACGCCGCGAAGATCTGCGGCCCCGGCGGAAACACATGCGCCCCGGCCTGCTTGCGCTGACGCAGGAACGCCGACAGCGCCTGCATCTCCGGCCGCAGCAGCCAATCGCCCACCCGCGCCTTCCACGAAGGCTCGAGCTGGATGCGGGGCTGGGAAGCGTCTTCGGTCATCGCGTCATTGTAGGCGGCGCCGATGCTTGCTTGTGCAGGTGGGAGCCGCCTGTAGACCTGTAGAGCGGAGCTCGCTCCGCTGAAGCCTTCCCCACAAACCGAACGAAGCGCAGCGGAGCAAGCTCCGCTCTACGCCACCGCCGGCAGCGTGGCCATGTCCCAGCGTGGGGTGACGTGCACCTGCGCGTCGCTGCGCTGGCCGGCTTCCAGGCGCAGCGCGCCGGCGAAGGCGATCATCGCGCCGTTGTCGGTGCACAGCGCCGGGCGCGGGAAGCAGGCACGGCCGCCGCGCTGTTCGCACATGGCCTGCAGCCTGGCGCGCAGACGCTTGTTGGCGCCCACGCCGCCGGCGATCACCAGCGTGTCGCTGCCGGCCGCCTCCAGCGCGCGCTGGCACTTGATCGCCAGGGTGTCGACCACCGCGTCCTCGAAGCCGCGTGCGATGTCCGCGCGCGTGGTCTCGGACTGATCGCTGTCGCGCCAGGCCAGCAGCACCTGCGTCTTCAGGCCGGAGAAACTGAAGTCCAGGCCCGGGCGGTCGGTCATCGGCCGGGCGAAGGTGTAGGCCCCCGGCGTGCCGGTCTCGGCCAGCCGCGCCAGCTGCGGGCCGCCCGGATACGGCAGGCCCATCAGCTTGGCGGTCTTGTCGAAGGCCTCGCCGGCCGCATCGTCCAGGGTCTCGCCGAGCAGGCGGTACTCACCGATCCGGTCCACCGCCACAAGCTGGGTATGCCCACCGGAGACCAGCAGCGCGACGAAGGGCGCCGCGGGCGGGTCGTCCTCCATCAGCGGCGCCAGCAGGTGGCCTTCCATGTGGTGCACGCCGATGGCCGGCAGGTCCAGCGCCCAGGCCAGCGCGCGGGCCACGCCGGCCCCCACCAGCAGCGCGCCGACCAGGCCGGGCCCGGCGGTGTAGGCCACGCCGTCCAGATCGCGGGTGGACAGGCTGGCCTCGCTCAGGGTCTGGCGGATCAACGGCAGCAGCTTGCGCACGTGGTCGCGGCTGGCCAGCTCCGGCACCACGCCGCCGTACTGGGCATGCAGGGCGATCTGGCTGTAGACCGCGTGGGCGCGCAGGCCGGCCGCGCCGCCCAGGGCGGTGTCGTAGACCGCCACGCCGGTCTCGTCGCAGGAGGTTTCGATGCCGAGGACTTTCATGGCCACAGGATGCGCCCGGCGCAGGCCCTTTTCCAGCCCGCGCGCTTGCACGGCACCGGACGAGCCGCTATAGTGCGCGGCTCACCGGGTCAGAGCCCGGTCATTTTGTGTCCCGGAGATTCCATGCCCAGCGTCAAAGTCCGCGAAAACGAGCCGTTCGAGTTTGCGCTCCGTCGTTTCAAGCGCACCTGCGAAAAGGCCGGCGTGCTGGCCGAAACCCGCAAGCGCGAGTTCTACGAAAAGCCGACCCAGGAGCGCAAGCGCAAGGCCGCTGCCGCGGTGAAGCGCCAGCTGCGTCGCTCCTCGCGCGACGTCACCAAGCGCCAGCGCCTGTACTGAGCGAAGGCGGGTCGTTGCGTCGGCCACCGCTCCGCGCGGTGGCTCGGCGGCAAGCCAGACCAAGAGCCGGCACGCGCGAGCGTCGCCGGCTTTTTGTCGTCCCTTAGATTCCTGTTCCCGCGCGGGTTCGACCCGCGCGCCCTGCCCCGGAGGATGGCCATGAGCCTCAAGCAGCAGCTGACCGAAGACATGAAGACCGCCATGAAGGCCGGTGAGAAGGATCGCCTGGGCGTGATCCGCCTGATCAACGCGGCGATCAAGCAGCGCGAAGTCGACGAGCGCATCGAGCTGGACGACGCCGCGGTGCTGGCCGTGCTGGAGAAGATGGTCAAGCAGCGCAAGGACTCGGTCAGCCAGTACGAAGGCGCCGGCCGCGAGGACCTGGCCGCGATCGAGCGCGCCGAGCTAGCCATCATCGACACCTACCTGCCGGCCAAGCTGGACGAGGCCGCCATCGCCGCGGCGATCGATGCGGCCATCGCCCAGACCGGCGCCGCCGGCCCGGCCGACATGGGCAAGCTGATGGGCGTGCTCAAGCCGCAGCTGGCCGGGCAGGCCGACATGGGCCTGGTGTCCAAGCTGGTCAAGCAGAAGCTGGCCGGCTGAGCCCGCGCCCCGGCGCGCCGCCTGCGGGCCGCGCGCCGTCCGCCCGCCCGCGCGAGCTGCAATCGAAAGCCATTCTCATCTACACTTCCCGGGCTGGGTGCAAGCCTCTCGCCGCGCCCGCCAGCAGGTCCGCCTTGCAAGGACCTCCCGGGGAAGTTCCACATGTCCGCTTCCACTCACCGCGCCGGCCTGCGCCCGACGTTGTTGACCCTGGCCGTGTTGGCGGCCCTGCCCGCCGCGGCCCAGCAGGCGCCCACGGCGGCCACCGCCACGGACCTGGACAAGGTCACCGTCAAGGGCGAGAAGACCGACCGCTCGCTGCAGGACACCGCCTCCAGCGTGGCGGTGACCACCAGCGCCAGGATCGAGCAGGAGAACCTGCTCTCGCTGTCGGACCTGATCAACCGCACGCCCAACGTGACGCCGATGTACGGCCAGCGCGGCTTCACCATCCGCGGCATCGCCGACGAGTCCGGCGCGCCCAACCCGCTGGCCACCATCTATCTGGACGGCGCGGCGATGCCCAGCCAGGCCAGCGACAGCCTGCCCACCGACCTGTGGGACCTGTCCCAGGTCGAGATCTTCCGCGGCCCGCAGTCCACCATCCAGGGTCAGAACGCCCTGGCCGGTGCGATCGTGATGCGCAGCGAGGACCCGACCATGGACTGGAGCGGCCGCGCCCGCGTACTGCTGTCCGACCCGTCGGACAAGCGCTACGCCGTCGCCGGCGGCGGCCCGCTGGTGAGCGACGAACTGGCCTTCCGCGTGGCCGCCGAGAAGCGCGATTTCGACGGCTACGTGTGGAACCCGACCCGCCAGACCGGCGAGGACGCGCTGGAGAGCACCAACGCCCGCTTCAAGCTGCTGTGGACGCCCAAGGGGCTGCCGGGCCTGACCGCGCGCCTGACCTGGATCAACGACAACCGCGACGGGCCGTACATGTACACCTACGCGCGCAGCGATGTGCGCGACCCGTTCGACCATCCGATCAACACCTCCGACTTTCCCAACACCACCAGGTCCCACGCGCAGATCGGCACGGCGCAGGTGGACTACGACTTCGGCAACGCCTGGACCCTGTCCTCGGTGACGGCCTGGAGCAAGGTGACGACCGCACGCAGCGCCGACAACGACCTGGGACCGGTGGATTCCGCCCACACCCTCACCGACGGCGACTACCGCGGCCGCTCGCAGGAGCTGCGCGTGCACTACGCCGGCGAGCGCCTGGACGGGCTGCTGGGCGCGTACTGGTCGCGCGCGGAGGATGGCAACATCCAGTCCAGCCGCACCAATGTGACCACGCCGGTGACGACCATCGCCGGGGTGCTGCGCGCCTCGGGGTTCCCGGCGGCTAACGCCACGGCCATCGCCGCGCGCTACGCGCAGGCGCTGCCGGTGATCCCGGTGGACTACGACAGCGATGCGCCGACCGAGTCGGAGAACAAGGCGCTGTTCGGCGATGGCCAGCTGCGGCTGGCGCCGGCGTGGACGCTGCTGGGCGGGTTCCGCTACGACCGCCAGGACTACACCTTCTCCAACGACACCAATGCGGTGTTCGCCGGCACCCTGCCCGATCCGGGCGGCTTCGGCGCGGCCGGCTCGCTGCTGTACCGGGCGGTGGTGGGCATCAACCAGGCGGTGCTGGGCCTGGTGCGTTCGGCCAGCGGCGGCTACGTGGCGCCGACCACGCGCAGCTTCACCGCCTTCCTGCCCAAGGCCGGGCTGCGCTGGGACTTCGCCGCGGACAAGTCGCTGGCGCTGACTGTGCAGCGCGGCTATCGCTCGGGCGGTTCGAGCTTCAACATCGCCCGCAGCCAGGTGGTCGCCTACGACCCGGAATACACCTGGAACTACGAGGCGGCCCTGCGCACGCAGTGGCTGGACGGGCGCCTGACCTTCAACGCCAACGCCTATTACATCGACTGGAAGGACAAGCAGGTCACCGCCTACTTCGGCCTCAACACCTACGACTACAACACCGTCAATGCCGGCCGCGCGCACCTGTACGGGCTGGAAGCCGAGACGCGCTACCGCGTCAGCGAGGGCTTCGACCTGTACGCCGCGCTGGGCGGCACGCGCACGCGCTACGACGAATTCCGCACCATCCAGGGCGCGACCATCACCGACTACAGCGGCCAGGAGTTCGCCTATGCGCCGCACTGGACGCTGGCGGCCGGCGGCAACTGGCGCTGGGCGCAGGGCTGGTTCGGCAACCTCAACGCCAACTTCCGCGACAGCGTGAAGTTCAGCGTGGGCAGCGGCGCCGAGGGCGCGCCCTCGCGCACGCTGGTCAACGGCAAGCTGGGCTACGGCAACCTGGACTGGAGCGCCTACGTGTTCGGCAGCAACCTGCTGGACAAGGGCTATGTCCAGTACGCCTGGGCCGATCAGCCCAACATGGTGATCGGCGCGTCGCGCGTGATCGGGATCGGATTCGAGGCCTACTGGTGAGGCGATGAAGCGCATGTGCGAGGCAATCCGATGACCGTGCTGTATCTGCTCGGCGGCCTGCTGGCCGCGCTGGCGTTCTATCTGGCCTGCGCGCATCAGCGCCTGCGGCCATCGCTGCGCGCGCATGCGCGCGCCCTGCGCGTGGCCGGCTGGCTGCTGTGCGCGGCCTGCCTGGGGCTGGCGATCGCGGTGCTGGGGCCGTGGGCCGGTGCGTTCGCCGCATTGAGCGCGGTGATGCTCGGCCTGGTCGCGCTGCCTTATCTGGATGCCTGGCGCCAGGCGCGCAAGGTGGCCCCATGACGGGCAAGTGGCTGGCGGCGATCCTGCTGGGCCTGCCGCTGTCCACCGGCGTGGTCGGGCTGGCGGCGCTGCTGTGGCCGGGCCGGCTGGAGGTGCACACCTTGCCGCTGTTGCTGCTGTTCTTCCCGGTGTGGATCGGGACGATGTCGGCGGCCTTCGCCTGCCGCAGCGGCGCGCGCGCCTGGCTGTGGCTGGGCGGGGCCACGGTGCTCGCCTACGCCGCGCTGTATGCGGCCAAGGCGCTGGGTTGGGCCGCGGAGCTGCCGGCATGAAGGCCGCGACCCTGCGCAGCTTCCTGTCGCTGCATACCTGGGCCGGGCTGCTGGCCGGGATGGCGCTGTTCATCGCCTTCTATGCCGGCGCCTTCAGCATCTTCACCCACGACTTGAACGACTGGGCGCCGCGCCCGGCCGTGGCCGATGCCAAAGAGGCGGACCCGGCGCAGACGCTGGCCCGCGCGCAGGCCCTGGTGGACACCATGCAGCGCCAGCATCCGGACGCGCGCGATGCGATGTTCCTGGTGTTGGCCGGCGACCACGGCCCGGTACCGCGCGTGTTCCATCAGCCGCCCGGCGGGCGGGAGACCTTCCAGTACCGGCTCGACGAACACCGCGCCCTGCAGCAGCTGCCGCAGCGGGTGGGCTTCGTCGATTTCCTCTACGACCTGCACTTCACCGCCGGCCTGCCGCGCACCTTCGGCACCTATCTGTTCGGCGTGGTGTGCGTGCTGTACGGGCTGGCGCTGGTGTCCGGCGTGGTGGCCTACGCGCCGGTGCTGCTGAAGGACCTGTTCGCGCTGCGCGTGGGCAGCAACCTCAAGCGCCTGTGGCAGGACGCGCACAACGTGATCGGCATGCTCTCGCTGCCCTTCCACATGATCTTCGCCTGGTCGGGCGCGGTGCTGACGCTGGGCCTGGTGCTGCTGGCGCCGTTCCAGTACCTGGTGTTCGGCGGCAAGCTGATGCAGGTGCTGGCATCGGACTTCGAAGTCGTCCCCCACGTCGCGCCGGCCAAGGTCGCCGCGCCGACGCTGCCGGTGGCCGAGCTGATCCGCCGCGCGCAGCTGGCGCTGCCGGGCATGGAGGTGGACTCCATCGCCTACCACGACGCCGGCGATGCCAATGCCCAGATCGAGCTGTATGGCGAGATCGACCAGCGCCATCTCAACACGCTGGCGGTGGTCGCGCTCAACGGCGCCAGCGGCCAGGTGCTGCGGGTGGTCGATCCGCGCGCGATGTCGCCGGGCACGGCGATGCTGCGCGGGCTGCAGGCGCTGCACTTCGGCAACTACGGCCACGGCGCCGTGCACTGGCTGTACTTCGTGCTGGGCCTGGGCGGGGCGTTCCTGTTCTACAGCGGCAACCTGCTGTGGATCGAGGCACGGCGCAAGCGGCGCACGCCGCAGCAGCCGACGCGCACGCAGGTGATGGCGCGGCTGACGCTGGGCGTGTGCCTGGGCTGCGTGGGCGGGGTCTCGGCGCTGTTCATCGCCGGCGCCCTGCTGCCCGAGGCGCAGGCGAAGTTCGCCTACTACGCGGTGTTCTTCGCGCTGCTGCTGTGGGCGCTGCTGCGTGCGCCGGCCAGGGCCGGTGCGGAGCTGCTGTTCGCCTGCGCGGCGCTGACCGCGCTGGTGCCGGTGGCCGGGTGGATCGGCACCGGCGAGCATCTGTTCGCCGCGCTGTGGCACGGGCACTGGACGCGCTTCGGCGTGGGCGCGATCGCGCTGCTGCTGGCGCTCGCGTACTGGCGCATGGGCCTGGCCGCGCGCCGTCGCGCTCGTGCCGGCGAGGCCAACAGCGTGTGGTCGGCCCAGACGCCCGCCAGCGCGGGCTGATCCATTCGATCACCGACTGGTGACACCCCTGCGGGGCATGCTGATCGGCAACCGTCGCAACGCCGATCAATGCCGTGCATCTGCCCTCGTCCGACAAACTGAGCCGTCGCCTGCAGAAGCTGCAGGACAGTTTTCCGGTGGCGCTGGCCAAGCGCTTCTCCGAGAGCGACCTGATGACCCAGGCCGCGGCCCTGACCTTCTATGCGCTGCTGTCGCTGGCGCCGCTGCTGGTGCTGCTGCTGTGGATCGTGGCCTCGCTCTACCCGCCGGCGCAGGACGAACTGCTGCGGCAGATCGCCGGGCTGGCCGGGCCGCAGGCCGGGGCCGTGGCGCGCACCGTGCTGACCAACGCCAAGGCCCAGCCCAGCGTGGGATCGCTGGCCGGGCTGTGGAGCACGCTGCTGCTGTTCGTCGGCGCCACGGCGGTGTTCGCGCGCCTGCAGGCCGCGTTGAACCTGATCTTCTACACCGACCGCACCGCGCTGACGGGCGGTGTGTGGGATTTCCTGAAGAAGCGCGTGTTCTCCTTCGGCGTGGTGCTGGGGCTGGGCTTCCTGCTGATCGTCTCGATGATGGCCGCCACCGCGCTGCAGGTGGTGCTGGCCAGCGTGCCCTCGCTGCTGCCGGTGCTGGGCAATGCGCTGACCTTCGTGCTGTACGCGGCCGCGTTCGGCTTCCTCTACCACTATCTGCCCGACCGGCCGGTGGAATGGCGCCAGGCGCTGCTGGGCGGGGTGATCACCGCCGGGCTGTTCATCGCCGGGCGCTACGGCATCGGGCTGTACCTGGCGAGCACCGACCCGGGCAGCGCCTACGGGACGATGGGCGCGATGGTGATCATGCTGGTGTGGCTGTACTACGCCACCGTGGTGTTCTTCGTCGGCGCGCTGCTGACCGCGGTGATCGACGAGCGGATGGACGCCCGGGCCGCGCACCGGGCCGCCGAGCGCGAGGCCGTCTTGCGCCAGAGTTCCACCGAGCGTCCCGAGGCGGTCGATCCCGACGCCCAGGCGCTGCCGGCGCAGGAGCTGCCTTCGCATCAGGATGGGGCGCCGCGGGCCTGAGGATTGTGGGGCGCGCCTCGGCGCGCTGGCTGCTTTAGGAATCGCTGGGTCTTTGCCTCTTTGCGGAACGCGGGAGAGGGAGGCTGGTTGGGACGGTTTGTCGCGAAGAGCGACCCCTCCCCCTCAGTCGCTAGCTCGCGACTTCGAGCTCCCCTTCGCCTTCGGCGAAAGGGAGGGGGCCGAAAACGGGCTGGCGCGAGGGAGAGGGCACGCACGACCGGGTACAAGGGAAGGCCGGGGCGGCTTGGCTTGACGGGCGTGGCATCCTAGTCGTCTGCCATGGCCCGTATTCCCGACGCTTTCATCGATGACCTGCTCGCCCGGACGGACATCGTCGAGGTGATCGGCACGCGCGTGCCGCTCAAGCGGCAGGGCAAGGAGTATGCGGCGCGCTGCCCGTTCCACGACGAGCGCTCGGCCAGCTTCACCGTCTCGCCGGTCAAGCAGTTCTATCACTGCTTCGGCTGCGGCGCGCACGGCACGGCGATCAGCTTCCTGATGAACTACGACCGCCTCGAGTTCCTCGATGCGGTCGACGAGCTGGCCAAGCGCGCCGGTATGGAGGTCCCGCGCGAGACCGCTCAGCGCAACCAGAGCGACGACAGCCGCGAGCTGTACACGATGCTGGAGGCCAGCGCGCGCTTCTTCCAGCGGCAGCTGGAGGCCAGCGACAAGGCCAGGGCATACCTGGACGGGCGCGGCGTGGACGCGGCCACGCGCGCGGCGTTCGGCATCGGCTATGCGCCCGACGGCTATTCGGCGCTGAAGGACGCGCTGGGCACCGACGCGCGCCGGATGCAGCTGCTCGAACGCGGCGGCATGTTCTCCAAGAACGACCGCGGCCACGTCTACGACAAGTTCCGCGACCGGGTGATGTTCCCCATCGCCGACCGGCGCGGCCGCACGATCGCCTTCGGCGGGCGCGTGCTGGACAAGGACGACGGCCCCAAATACCTCAACAGCCCCGAGACCGCGCTGTTCCACAAGGGCCGCGAGCTGTACGGCCTGTGGCAGGTGCGCCAGGCCAACCAGAAGATCGAGAAGCTGGTGGTGGTGGAGGGCTACATGGACGTGGTCAGCCTGTTCCAGTTCGGCGTGAAGTACGCGGTGGCCACGCTGGGCACGGCGACCACGCCGGACCATGCCGAGCTGCTGTTCCGCAATGCGGCCGATGTGTACTTCTGCTTCGACGGCGACGCGGCCGGGCAGCGCGCCGGCTGGCGCGCGCTGGAATCGGTGCTGCCGCGGATGAAGGACGGGCGGCAGGCGTTCTTCCTGTTCCTGCCCGATGGCGAGGATCCGGACACCATCGTGCGTAAGGAGGGCGCCGAGGGCTTCGCCGAGCGCCTGGCCCAGGCCACGCCGCTGTCGGCCTTCTTCTTCGAGGAGCTCTCGCGCGAGATCAACCTGGGCACGCTGGACGGCAAGGCGCGCCTGGCCGAGCGCGCCAAGCCGCTGCTGGCGCAGATCCCCGACGGCGCCTTCGGCGACCTGATGCGCGCGGAGCTGGCGCGGATCACCGGCGTGGGCGCCAATCCGCCGCCGGCCCCGCCCGCCGCGCGCCCGGCCGCGAGGCGCGCTGCATCCGGCCCGCAGCAGCGGCCCAGCCTGGTGCGCAGCGCGATCCTGCTGCTGCTGCACGCACCGTCGCTGGCGCTGGAAGTGCCGATGCCCTACACCTTCGCCGGCCTGCGCCTGCCCGGCATCGCGCTGCTGACCGAGCTGCTGGACATCATCCAGGCGCGCCCCGGAGATCACCCCCGGCGCGCTGCTGGAGCACTTCGCCGAACGCGAGGAGCTGCCCGCGCTGCAGAAGCTGATGATGCAGGCGCTGCCCGGCGAGGAAGCCACCTGGCGCCAGGAACTGCACGACGCGGTGGTGCAGCTGGAAAAGCAGACCCTGCAGCAGCGCCTGGACGAGCTGCTGGCCAAGCAGCGCGCGCAGGGGCTGGACGACACCGACAAGTACGAACTGCGCGAACTGCTCAAGGCGCGCGCGTCGGGGCACTGAGCGCAGGGAGTTCCCCGTCGTCGTTCCCGCGAAGGCGGGAATGACGAGACTTGGTGTGGAGCAACTGCCTCTCAGATCGAGTCGCAGCCTCCCTGTAGAGCGGAGCTTGCTCCGCTGCTCTTCGTTCGGTTCGTGGGGAAGGCTCCAGCGGAGCAAGCTCCGCTCTACAGGCGGGCCGCTGCGAGATCTGAGGAGACAGGTGCTCCTACCTACAGCCCATGCTCCAAAGCGCTCGGACTCATCGACAGGGCCGGTAGAATCGAAGTCCCCACTGCCGCATTGCCCCGCTCGTGAACCTGCTCAAGCGTCTGCGCATCGACACCTTCACGCTCTGCCTGCTGGGCACGGTCCTGCTGGCCTCGCTGCTGCCGGTGCGCGGCACCCCGGCGGGCTGGATGGACGACATCACCGACGTGGCCATCGCCGCGCTGTTCTTCCTGCACGGCGCACGGCTGTCGCGCGAGGCCATCGTCGCCGGCATGACCCACTGGCGCCTGCATCTGACCATCCTGGCCTGCACCTTCGTGCTGTTCCCGCTGCTGGGTCTTCTGGTGCATCCGCTGGCCGTGCATGTGCTGACGCCGGGGCTGGCGCTGGGCCTGCTGTTCCTGTGCGCGCTGCCGTCCACGGTGCAGTCCTCGATCGCCTTCACCTCGATGGCCGGCGGCAACGTGCCGGCCGCGGTCTGCGCCGCTTCGGCCTCCAGCCTGCTGGGCGTGTTCCTCACCCCGGCGATCATGACCCTGCTGGCCGGCACCCAGGGGCAGATGGCCGATCCGCTGCAGGCGATGTTCAAGATCCTGCTGCAGCTGCTGGTGCCGTTCGTGGCCGGTCATCTGCTGCGGCCGCTGATCGGCGGCTGGGTCGAACGCCGGCGCGCGGTCCTCAAGTACACCGACCAGGGCACGATCCTGCTGGTGGTCTACACCGCCTTCAGCGCGGCGGTGGTCGAAGGGCTGTGGCACGACACGCCGCTGCTGGCGCTGCTGGGAGTGGTCGGCTTCGCCGCGGCGCTGCTGGGCGTGGCCATGGCCCTGATCACGCTGCTGGCGCGCCGGCTGGGCTTCGCCCGCAGCGACGAGATCGCCATCGTGTTCTGCGGCTCCAAGAAGAGCCTGGCCACCGGCGTGCCGATGGCCAAGGTGATGTTCGCCGGCGGCGCGCTGGGCGCGATCGTGCTGCCGGTGATGATCTACCACCAGGTGCAGCTGATCACCTGCGCGGTAGTGGCCCAGCGCTATGCGCGCGGCAAGGCGCGCACCGACGCGCCGATCGCCGACTGAGCAGGCGCGCCGCGTTTCCCCTGATCCCTGGCCTCCGCCCCCTGGCCCCTGCTCCTACGCGAACAGCTCGAACTGGCTCAGATTCTCGGGCGTGATCAGGCGGAAGCGCGTGCGCTGCTCCGGCGCGCGCTCGAGTTCCTCGTTGGCGTGCAACAGATGCTGCAGGCCGGAGAGGATCTGCCCTTCCGGATCCTGGTCGATCACCGCGGCCAGATCGCCGGCGCGCAGCAGCTCGGCATGTTCGCGCGTGGCCTCGTGGCCGATCCACACCGGCGCCACCGCCAGCGGATGGCGGCGCAGCGCGCGGCGGATGCCGCCCGAGCACGCGCCGGTGCTGTAGATCGCCACGATGTCGTGGCGCTGGCGCAGGGTGTCGTGCAGCAGGGCGTGGGCGCGCTCGTTGTCGTCGGCCACTTCCACCGGCGGCAGCGGGTCCAGGTGCGGGAACTGCTCGGCCAGGATCTGGGTGAAGCCTTCCACGCGATCCAGCTGCGAGCGGAAATCCAGCGAGGCCACCGGCATCCACACCTTGCCCGCCTGGCGGGTGAAGCGCCCGGCCAGGTAGCCGGCGGTGCGCCCCGCCAGCACGTTGTCGATGCCCACATAGGCCAGGCGCTGGATCCCGGACACGTCCGAGGTCATGGTCACCACCGGCGTGCCGGCGGCATTCACCGCGCGCAAGGCCTGGCCGATGCGTGCGTTGTCGCGGGCCACGATCAGCAGGCCGTGGCGCGGATACGGCGGATTCTCCAGGAACTCGGCCAGGCGCTCGTCGTCGCGTTCGCCCCAGGCGCTGCGATGCACGGTCACGCGCGGGCCGATCAGGTTGGCGTAGCGGTCCAGCGCGTTGTTGAAGCGCTGGAACAGCGCGATCTCGCTGTGCACCAGCACCACGTCGAAATGCAGCACGCCATGGCGCACGTCCGGCAGCAGGCGGTTGGTGCCCAGGCGCTTGGCCGCCTCGACCACCTTGCGGCGCAGCGCGTCGGACACGCTGCCGCGCTCGTTGAGCACGCGGTCGACGGTGCTGGGGCTGACCCCCGCCTCGATGGCGATCTCGGTGAAACGGGGGCTGCGCTTGGTGCGGCGACGCTCGACACTCATGGAATTCAGACGATCACTCGAAGGGACGTGGCGGCGGCGGAACGGCACCGCCGCGCGGCCATCCTCCCGCGCGCATGGCGCCGGCGCAACGGGCTCACAGGCTGCGCCCGGCGATGCCCGGCAGCAGCGGCGCCAGCCAGTGGTCCACCAGCAGGAAGGCGAACAGCGCCATCAGGTACACGATCGAATAGCGGAAGGTGCGCATGGCGAAGAATTCGTCCGGCGGATCCAGCAGCTTCCACGCGTACCACAGGAAGCCCGCGCCCAGCACCAGCGCCCCGCCCAGGTAGAACAGGCCGCTGAGCCCGAACAGCACCGGCAGCAGCGTGGCCTCCACCAGCAGCACGGTGTAGAACAGGATCTGCCAGCGCGTATAGACCACGCCGTGGGTGACCGGCAGCATCGGGATCAGCGCCTTGGCGTAGTCCTCGCGGCGGAAGATCGCCAGTGCCCAGAAGTGCGGCGGCGTCCAGACGAAGATGATCAGCACCAGCAGCAGGCTGTGGCCCCAGTCCCACGGGCCCTCCATGCCGGTGACCGCGGCCCAGCCCAGCATCGGCGGCGTGGCCCCGGCCAGCCCGCCGATGACGATGTTCTGCGGCGTGGCGCGCTTGAGGTAGACGGTGTAGATCACCGCGTAGCCGATCAGCGAGAAGAACGTCAGCACCGCGGTGATCACGTTGACCCACAGCACCAGGATGGCCATCGAGATCACGGTCAGCACCAGCGCGAACACCAGCACCTGCCAGGGCTGCACCTTGCCCACCACCAGCGGGCGCCACGAGGTGCGCGCCATCTGCGCATCGATGCGCGCATCGAGCAGCTGGTTGATGGCCGCCGCCGCCGAGGCCGCGATCCAGATGCCCACGAAGCCCAGCAGCCCGTGCCGCACCTGGGTCGCGCTGGGCAGGCCGGGGATCGCCAGGATCATGCCGACGAAGGCGGTGAACACGATCAGGGCGACCACGCGTGGCTTGGTCAGGTCCCAGTAGTCCTTGGCCGTGGCGCGCACGGCGCTCATTCCGGCGTCCTCAGCCGCGCCAGCAACGAGACCAGCACGAACAGCAGCACCACCGCGCCGGCGTTGTGCAGCACGGCCACGCCCAGCGGCAGGGCCAGCTTGACGTTGAGGATGCCCAGGGTCACCTGGGCCAGCAGCGCGACCAGCAGGCCCGCGCCCCAGCCGCGCATGCCTCGGCTGGCGCCACAGCCGCAGCGCGCAGAACACCAGCCAGCAGGCCAGCACGATGGCCATCAGCCGGTGCGCCATCTGGATGGCGATGCGCGAGGCGCCGTCGAGCACGCCGCCTTCGTAGTCCACGCCGATGCCGCGCCACAGGGTGAAGCCCTCGTGGAAGTCGTGCGGCGGCCACCACTGGCCCACGCACTGCGGGAAGTTGGCCATGCGCCAGCTGCCGCCGCCGCAGGCCAGCGCCGCGTAGTTGGCGCTGACCCAGCCGCCCAGCGCGATCTGCACCACCAGCAGCCCCAGGCCCACGCCCAGCACGCGCTTGAGCGCGCGCGCATCGACCAGGGTGATCGGCAGCTGGGTCGCCCGCCAGGCCATCCACACCAGCAGGCCGAAGGTCGCCAGGCCGCCCAGCAGGTGCCCCATCACCACGATGGGCTTGAGCAGCCAGGTCACCGTCCACATGCCCAGCAGGGCCTGGAAGATGATCATCGCCAGGGTCAGCATCGCCACGCGCGCAAGATCGCCCGCGCCGCCAGGCGCGGACGCCGAAGACCAGCGCCACGCCGCGACCAGCAGGATGCCCTCGCCGATCAGGGCCAGCACGCTGGCCGCCACGTGCTGGCCGCGCATGTACAGCGGGATGGCCAGCGCCACCAGGACCGCGGCCACGATCACCTGCGCGACACCGAGCCGGCGCCGGCGCACGGCCATCAGCGCCAGGGCGAAGATCTCGATGCTGAGCATGCCGGCCAGGAAGCGGTGCACCTGCTCGCGCCAGGCCTTATGCGTCTCCAGCGGGCGGATCTTCAGCTGGGCGTGGTCGATGATCTCCGAAGGCGCCTGTGGCCAGGCCGCGCGGCCATAGCAGGTCGGCCAGTCCGGGCAGCTCAGGCCGGCATCGGACAGGCGCACGAAGCCGCCGAAGACGATCGTGCTGGCGGTCATGATCGCCGCCAGCCAGGCGATGCGGTGGAAGTGCCGGAACGGCAGGCGTGGGAGGACAGGCATTACGGTGGGGTTCGCTCTAAAGGAGTTTCAGCAGCTTGGCGACGTCGCTGCGCAGGTCGGCCGGGTCGAAACCCGGGGCGAAGCGCTGGATCACGAAGCCGTTGGGATCGATCACGTACACCGGCACGCCCGCGCCGTCGTCCACCTGGGGCAGCGCGGCGCGCAGCGGATCGCCGGCGGCGATCACGCGCAGCGACACCGGGCGCGCCGCGCCCGCCGGCGGCGGACCGATCCACAGGATGTGGACCTGGTCGGCGTTGTGGCCGAACAGCTGCCAGACCGTGTCCAGTTGGTGCGACAGGGCCACGCAGTCGGCCACGCAGTCGGCCGGCGGCGCCAGCACGATGCGCCAGGTGCGCTGCGGCTGACGCCAGCTGTAGGTGCCGCCACCGGCCAGCGCCGGCTGCAGCGCGCGCACGTCCACGGGCGGATGCAGCAACGCCCCGTGGTTCTTCAGCCCGGCCGGCTGCCAGCCGGCGAAGCGCAGCACGCCGGCCGCGCCCACGCTGCCGAAGAACAACACGAACAGGCCGAGCAGGATCCACCGGCCACGGTTTCGGCCAGGAGCGACGTCGGAAGGGGTCATGCCCCCATTTTCTCACGCGCGGCGCGTCTGCGCCGCCACGTGAGCACGCCGGCGGTGATCAGCACCGCCAGCGCCAGGCCGAACCACTGCACCGCATAGCCCAGGTGGCGCTCCGGTGGCAGCGTGTTGGGCAGCACGTCCAGGTCGCGCGGAAAGCCGACCGGCAGGGCCGGATCGAGCTTGAGCACCCGCTGCGCCAGCGCCGGCTGGCGCAGCGGCGCGGCCAGCGCGGCCGGGTCCAGCACCACGGCGAGCAGATCGCCGTTGGCCTGGGCCTGCGCGGGCGCCCGCAGCAGCCCGGCCGACGGCGGCGGCGCCAGCAGCCCGGCGACGCGGTGCGTGTCGGCCAGCGCCGGCACTGGCGGCAACTGGCGCTGCGCGTCCAGCGGCTGCCAGCCCAGGTCCACCAGCAGCGGCGCGCCGCCCGCATCGGGCACGAACACCCGGTAGGCGCGCACGCCGGCCTGGCCTTGGTGAGTCTGGTTGTCCAGCAGCACCGCCGGGCCCGGCGCGAAGCGGCCGCTGCCGGCCGCCCAGTCGAACTCCTGCGCGCGGGCGTGCTGCGCCGCGTCAGCCAGCGGCCGCGGCTGGCGGTCGTGCAGCACCTGGGCGACCTGCTCCAGCATCGCGCGCTTTTCCTTGGCACGCCCGAGCTGCCAGGTTCCCAGCCCGCAGAAGGCCGCGGCCACCAGCAGCGCCAGCGCCCAGCCGGCGGCGGTAGGCAGACGCCGGCTCACGCCCATCCGCCCGGCGGCGACGATAATCGGTGCATGCGGCACACGGCCGCCCGAGAGGTGCGCATGAACGACTCGCTCAAGACCCTGCTGATCGTCGCCTTCCTGATCATGATCGTGTGGAACCTCGGCGCCGGCCTGTACTACCTGCTGATCGACCGCGGCCAGACCACGCGCACGGTGCGCTCACTGACCTGGCGCATCGGGCTGTCGGTGACCCTGTTTGCGCTGGTCGTGCTGGGCATCTGGAGCGGCTGGATCAAACCGCACGGCATCGGCGGCTGAAAGCGAGGAACGCGCACGCAGACACTGAGGAGTGAGCAAAAGCGCTGGGCTTCCGCTCACGCGTCGCCACGCGCCCCTGCCTCAAAGCACGTAAACGAACAGGAACAGCGCCAGCCACACCACGTCGACGAAATGCCAGTACCACGCGGCCGCCTCGAAGGCGAAGTGGTGGTCCTTGGTGAAGTGCCCCTTGAGCACGCGCAACCACATGATCGCCAGCATCAGCGTGCCCAGGAACACGTGCGCGCCGTGGAAGCCGGTGAGCATGAAGAAGGTCGAGCCGTAGATGCCCGAGCCCAGCGTCAGGTTGAGCGCGTGGTAGGCATGCGCGTACTCGGTCACCTGAAAGTACAGGAAGGTCAGGCCCAGCAGCACGGTGATGCCCAGCCACAGCAGCACGGTGCCGCGCTGCGCCGCCTTGAGCGCATGGTGGCCGATGGTCAGGGTCACGCCGGAGGTCAGCAGGATCAGCGTGTTGATCAGCGGCAGGCCCCAGGCCGGAATGGTCTGGAAGGTGCCGCCGACCATCGCCGGGCCATTGGTCGGCCAGCCGGCCGAATAGCCCTCCCACAGCAGCGCGTTGGTCATCACCCCGTCGCCCTGCCCGCCCAGCCACGGCAGGGAGAAGGTGCGGGTGTAGAACAACGCGCCGAAAAAGGCGGCGAAGAACATCACCTCGGAGAAGATGAACCACACCATCCCCATGCGGAAGGACACGTCGACCTGGCCGTTGTAGCGGCCGGCGACCGACTCGCGGATCACATCGCCGAACCACATGAACAGCGTCGCCGCCAGCAGCACCACGCCGACCAGGAAGGTCCATTTGCCCCAGGCCGCGTCGTTGAGCCAGCTGGCCACGCCGATCATCAGCACGAACATCGCGATCGAACCGACAAAGGGCCACTTGCTCTGCGCCGGGACGAAGTAGACATCGGCATCCTGGGAGTGGGTCTGCGCCATCACGCGTTCCTTTGAGGGTCTTGGGCAATCAAGGCGCCGAATGCGCCGTCGGACTCGCCGACGCGCCCGCCAGGGCGGTGGTCAGCGCATCGTTCTTGAAGAAGGTGTACGACAGGGTGATCGTGCTGACATCGCTGGGCAGATGCGGGTCGACCATGAAGCGCAGCGGCATGTCGCGGCTCTCGCCGGCCTCCAGCGTCTGCGCGGTGAAGCAGAAGCACTCGGTCTTGACGAAGTACTGCGAGGCCCGCGCCGGCGCCACCGAAGGCACCGCATTGCCCACGATCGAACGCTTGCCGTCGTTGCGCGCGAAGAACTGCGCCTCGTACAGCTGGCCCGGCACCACCTGCATGCGCTGGACCTCCGGGTGGAAGGCCCAGGGCAGCTTCGAATTGACGCCGCCATCGAACTCCACCGTCACCAGGCGCTTGCTCGCCGCCACGCCGGCCACCTGGCCGGCCGCGGCCGGCCCCTTGTCCAGGCGGATGCCGAACACCTTCTCGCAGGCCAGCCGGTACAGCGGCACCAGCGAGAAGGTCAGCACGAACACCACCACCGCCACGCCGATCAGCCGCGGCAGGCCGGCGGTGCGCCGATCCGGCGCCGAAGCGGTGGCGGCGTCCCGGGCGTTCATGCGCGCAGCACCCCGGACAGGATGAAGGCGGCATAGATCGCGATCGCGATGCCGCCCACCACCAGCGCGGTGATGCGCGTGCCGCGCCGCCGCCGGGCGGCCTCGGCCATGGTCTGCAGCGGGGCGCGCGGGCTGTCCATCAGTGACCGATGTCCTCGTGCGCCAGGTCGCCCGGCTTGATCACCGGCGGCGTGGTGAAGGTATGCGCCGGCGCCGGCGAGGGCACCGTCCACTCCAGGCCCCTGGCGTTCTCCCAGGCGCGCGCGTCGGCCGGCGCGCCCTTCTTCAGCGACCAGCCCAGGATGGCGGCCATCATGAAGGGCGTGAGGAACATGCCGAAGGCGCCGATCGAACTGACGAAGTTCCAGTCGGCGAAGACCACGTTGTAGTCCGGGATGCGGCGCGGCATGCCGGCCAGGCCCAGGAAGTGCTGCGGGAAGAACAGCACGTTTACGAACACCACCGTCCACCAGAAATGGAACTTGCTCCAGAACTGGCTGTACATGCGCCCGGTCCACTTGGGCCACCAGTAGTAGGTGGCCGCGATGATCGAGAACACCGCGCCGGTCACCAGCACGTAGTGGAAGTGCGCCACCACGAAGTAGGTGTCGTGGTACTGGAAGTCGGCCGGCACGATCGCCAGCATCAGCCCGGAGAAGCCGCCGATGGTGAACAGGATGACGAAGGCCACCGCCCACAGCATCGGCGTCTCGAAGCTCAGCGAGCCCTTCCACATGGTCGAGACCCAGTTGAACACCTTCACCCCGGTGGGGATGGCGATCAGCATGGTGGCGAACATGAAGTAGATCTCGCCGCCCAGCGGCATGCCCACCGCGAACATGTGGTGCGCCCACACGATGAAGCTCAGGAAGGCGATCGAGGCGGTGGCGTAGACCATGGCCTGGTAGCCGAACAGCGGCTTGCGGCTGAAGGTCGGGATGATCTCGCTGGCCACGCCGAAGGCCGGCAGGATCATGATGTAGACCTCGGGATGGCCGAAGAACCAGAAGATGTGCTGGTACATCACCGGGTCGCCGCCGCCGGCGGCGTTGAAGAAGCTGGTGCCGA
Source organism: Pseudoxanthomonas sp. UC19_8 (assembly GCF_042700505.1). Taxonomy (NCBI): domain Bacteria; kingdom Pseudomonadati; phylum Pseudomonadota; class Gammaproteobacteria; order Lysobacterales; family Lysobacteraceae; genus Pseudoxanthomonas; species Pseudoxanthomonas sp. UC19_8. The sequence continues at coordinate 4,063,478 of NZ_CP170559.1, read as the reverse complement.
AGAAGCGGTCGGTCAGCAGCATGGTCACCGCGCCGGCCAGCACCGGCATCACCGCGATCAGCAGGAAGGCGGTGATCAGCCAGGTCCACACGAAGATCGGCATCTTCAGCAGATCCATGCCCGGCGCGCGCATGTTGAGGATGGTGGCGATGATGTTGATCGCGCCCATGATCGAGCTGATGCCGGCCACGTGGATGGCGAACACGCTGAAGGCCACGTTGGCGCCGCCCTGCAGCGACAGCGGCGGGTACAGCGTCCAGCCGCCGGCCGGCGCGCCGCCGGGCAGGAAGAGAGTCATCAGCAGCAGGGTGAAGGCTACCGGCAGCAGCCAGAACGACCAGTTGTTCATGCGCGGCAGCGCCATGTCCGGCGCGCCGATCTGCAGCGGGATCATCCAGTTGCCCAGGCCGACGAAGGCCGGCATGACGCCGCCGAAGATCATCACCAGCGCATGCACGGTGGTCATCTGGTTGAAGAACTCGGGCTTGACGAACTGCAGACCCGGCTCCATCAGCTCGGCGCGGATGATCACGCTCATCGCCGCGCCGATGACGAACATCACGAAGGAGAACAGCAGGTACAGCGTGCCGATGTCCTTGTGGTTGGTGGAGAAGAACCAGCGCTCGACGAAGCCCTGGCGATGGCCGTGGTGATCGTCGTGGTGCTCTGCGGCGGCGTGGGCCATGGGCGTGTTCCTCGAAAGCAGCGGGTGTCGCGAGAAGAGATCAGGCCTGCGCGGGGGCGGGCGCTGCTTCGGTGGCGGCGGACGCGGCGCTGGCGCTGGCGTCGCCGCCGGCCGGCGCGGCCTGCTCCGGTGTCACATCGGGCGCGGGCGAGCCTTCGGCCGGGGCCGGCGGCACCGGCGCGGCCGGCTTGCGCGCGGCCAGCCACTTCTGGAAGTCGGCCTTGGACACGGCCTGCACCACGATCGGCATGAAGCCGTGGTCCTTGCCGCACAGCTCGGCGCACTGCCCGCGGTAGGTGCCGGGCACCTCGATATTGGTCCAGGCCTCGTTGATCAGGCCGGGAATGGCGTCCTGCTTCCAGCCCAGCGCCGGCACCCACCAGGAGTGGATGACGTCGTCGGCGGTGATGACGAAGCGGATCTTGGTGTCCACCGGCAGCACCAGCGGGTGGTCGACCTCCAGCAGGTAGTGCGGGTTGCTGGCGGCGTCGGGCACCTTGCCGGACTGGCGCATCTGGTCGGAGCTGCGCGCCAGGCGGCTGGTGAACTCCACGCCCTGGCCCAGGTACTCGTACTTCCACATCCACTGGTAGCCGGTGACCTTGATGGTCATCTCCGAATCGCGCGTGTCGTACATCGCGATCAGCTTGGCCGTCGCCGGCCAGGCCATGGCGATCAGGATGATCACCGGCACGATGGTCCAGATCAGCTCGGCGGTGGTGTTGTGGCTGAACTGCGCGGCGACCGCGCCCTTGGACTTGCGGAACTTGAACATCGCATAGCCCATCGCGCCGAACACGATGATGCCGATCGCCACGCAGACCCACAGCGCCACCATGTGCGCCTCGTAGGCCATGCGCGCGGTGTGGGTGACGCCCCGGCCCATATTGAGCTGCCAGGGCTTGGGATCGGCGACCTGCGCCAAGGCCAGGCCCGGCAGGCCCGCCAATGTCGCCAGCAGCGCGACGCGGCTGCCTCCCCTTGTCTTGCCTTGCGTCATTGCCTAGACCCCGCCTTCAGTGTCATCGGTCACGGCCGCACTGCGGCCGCAAGTGAAACGCGTAACTGCCTTGCCAGTTCCTGCCGCTCGGCCGGGCCGAGCAGCCTTCCCACTTCCACCTGCCGGCCACTGGAGGACAGGGTGACGCACGCATCGCCACCGACGCCCAGCCGCACCCAGTACGGATGCGCCCGGAACGCGGCATCGCGCTGCGCGCGCCGCCGCACTTCCACCAGCTCCGGCGCGATCGCGATGACCTCATCGCGCTCGCCGGCCCGCCACGCCGCCCGCAGCGCCAGCCCGACCAGGCCGCCGTGCAGCACCGCGAACACCGGGGCGAAGGCGTTGCCCGCCAGCCAGCCCAGGATCGCCGCGCCCCACATCAAGCCGGTGCAGGCCACGAACAACGTCACGAACTGCCGCCCATTCAGCGCCCGCGGGGGTCGCAGCGTCAGCCGCGTTCCCCGCCCTTCCGGGCCCTGTGTCGCCACTTCGATCATCGCGCCTGCCGCACCCTTGGCTGCGGAAAACGCCTGAATGGTAGCCCCGCGATCCGGCGCGCGGCAACCGACAAGAAATTGTGCAAACGCACATAAAAGCGTTTCCGGCTCAATGACTTGCATCCGGCCCCGATCGGCGTGCCCGGGTCCTGGCAGGTCGCTGCGACGATGGTCGTAGTCGGGCGGCCGACCCGTCGCCCGTGTACAACGGACAGGCAGGCGTCAGCACGGCCGGATGCGCGTGAGGAAAACCACTGGCACGCTTTGTGCTGCACTGCAGGTAAGACCAATGATGAGGGACCGGCGCGCGGGGGTACGCCGGGATCGAAAGGGGAGTCGTCGCCATGGACAACTCGGTGTTCTTCAGCCTGATCAGCGACTGCCTGCTGGCGCTGGTGCTGTTCGCCCTGTTTTCCTACGTGGCCCACGTCTCGCGCACGCTGTACGGCATCGCGACCTGGGGCTTGGCGCACCTGGCCTACACCCTGGGCGCGGACAGCATCGATGTCCTGGCCAGTGCGCTGCACCAGGCCGGCCATCCGCTCGCGGCCATGCTGGCGATCAACCTGGGCGCGATGCTGGCCTGCGCCGGCATGGCGGGGCTGGCCTGGGCGCTGGTGCAGTTCATCCAGCAGCGCCGCCTGCACCGCTGGGAGCTGGCGTGGATGCCCCTGAGCCTGGTGCCGCCGGCGATCGCCTGGCTGGCGGCCGGCACCACCGATGTGCAGGGCCTGGCCCTGAGCCTGGTCGAAGTGGTGGCCCTGCTGACGATGATCTGGCAGCTGCGTCGGCTGCGCGGCTCGCTGGACAAGGTGCCCGCGCGCATGATGATGGTCACCTGCGCGCTGCTGATCTGCATCTACAGCAGCGGGATGTCGGACTGGTTCGAAGGCCAGGGCCACTACGACATCAACGATGTGTGGGTCAGCGCGGATCTGGCGCTGTGGTTCATGCTCAACTTCTGCATGCTGATGCTGAGCAGCTTCCACGCCGCCGAGGCGCTTCGCCGCGGCGCGCTGGTCGACCCGCTGACCGGCGCGCTCAATCGCCGCGGCCTGAGCGACAGCCTGGACGAGCGGCGCACGCCCGGCGGCGGCGCCGCGCCCTACGGGCTGTCGGTGCTGGCGCTGGACCTGGACCGCTTCAAGCAGATCAACGACAGCCACGGCCACCGGGTCGGCGACCAGGTGCTGCAGGCGTTCTCCGACACGGTGCGCGCCTGCATCCGCCAGCACGACCTGTTCGCGCGCACGGGCGGCGAGGAATTCGTGGTGATCACCGCCGGCATGAGCTGCGAGGAGGCCATCCGCCTGGGCGAGCGCATCCGGCAGTCCACCGGTGCGCTGCGTCTGCTGCCGCACCTGGGCCTGCGCGTGAGCGTCAGCGTCGGCGTGGCCTGCGCGACGCGACGCATCGCCGTGGAGGACCTGATGGATCTGGCCGACCAGGCCCTGTACGAGGCCAAGCGCGGCGGCCGCAACTGCGTGGTGCACCTGCACGAGGCGCCTTAAGGCCTGTCATCGACACCGGTTGCAAAGCGCACAAAAAGCGAACCCCGCACAGGGCGGGGTTCGCGAACGTCGGCTTGCAGCGCGCATCAGAACTTGTAGGTGTACGACCCGGCCAGCACGTCGCCGCCCACGTCGAACGCGCCCACCAGCGAGCTGCCGGTGACCGCGGTCTCGTTGACGGTCGGATCGGAGACGAACAGGTGCGTATAGCCCACGTTCCACTCGCTGCTCGGCGACGGCGTCCAGGTCAGGCCCAGCGATACCCACTTGCGGGTGTTGTCCGGCACGCGCACGTCGCGGTACCGCGCCTGGGTCGGGGTCTGGTCGTAGGCCAGGCCGCCGCGGAAGGTCAGCGTGTCGCTGTACTTGTAGTCCGCGCCGATCGAGCCGAACGTGGTGTCGCGGTAGTTGAACACCAGCGTGTTGTCGGCCTGGGCCGAGTCGAAGTCGACGGTGATCTTGTCGAACTTGCTCCACGCCGTGCGGCTCACGTCCGCCATCACCGTCCAGCGGTCGTTGATGATGTGGGTGAAGCTGGCCGTGGCGCTGGCCGGCATGATGATCTTGGCGCTGCCGCCGGTGTTGACGTACTGGCCCGGCGCAGCCACGGCCAGCACGGCCTTGGCGAACGGCGGCACGTCGAAGGTGGCCTTGCCGTCGTCGATCTTGTGGTCCACGCGCGAGCGGTAGGTGAAGCCGATGTGGGTGTTCTCATCGACGCTGAACAGGCCGCCCAGGGTGAAGCCGACCTCGGTGCTGTCGCCCTTGACGCGGGCGAAGCCGTCCTGGCTGCCCGGCGTGGCGCCCGGCACGCGCTGGGCGTAGAGGGCGGTGCCGAAGTCGATGGCATTGGTCAGGTCCACGTCCAGACGCTCGGCGAACACCGAGGCGCCGAAGGACACCCACGGATTGACGTCGTAGGAGAACGCCAGGCCGGCGTCGATGGTCTGCAGCTCGGTCTTGATGCCCTGGTAGCGGCCGACCCAGTCGCGGTCGTATTCGGTCTTGAAGCCGAACGGCACGGTCAGCGAGGCGCCGAAGTGCATGTTGTCGCCCACCGGCATGGCGAAGTACACCGCCGGCAGTGCGGCGATGGTGCCGGCATCGCCACCGTCGCCGCCGCTCACCGGCGCGCCGGTGCCCGGGCCGGTCGCGCCGACGTAGCGGCCGGAGCCCTTGAAGTCGGCGCTGAAGCTGATCGCGCTGGCGCCGATGGACAGCTGGCGGCCATCGAGCAGGCGCATGGCGGCCGGGTTGTTGGCGACCACGGCGACATCGCCCGGGGCGCTGGCCGAACCGGCGAACGCGCGGCCCTGGCCCTTGGCGCTGTTTTCCTTCAGCTGGAAGGCGGCGGCGTGGGCGTGGCCGCTGGCCAGGGCACCGGCGACGCCGGCGGCCAGAAGCGAAATTCTGAATAGGTTCGAGGACAGCATGTGCATGGACTCCGGAAGACGAAAGAAAAAACGCCTGCGCCGCAACACGGGCCGGCGCGGCCAGACGGCCGCCGGACTTCCGTGCGCCGGAAATTCCCTCCCCGACATACGACGCCGTATGCAAGTATATCCCTGCAATCTAACGGCGCCGTCAGCTGGCCGGTTAGATTTTAGTCGCGTGTGCGCGACGATGGCACGCTGCCATTCCCGACTCTTCGAAGCCCTGCCTTGCCCGTGTTCGTCGCCACGCCTTCCCGCCGCAAGCCCTCCGTGCGCTGGGCCACGCCCGTGCTGTTCGCCCTGCTGTGGCTGGCCTTCCTGTGGGCCATCACCCGCCCGGTGGGCATGTACCGCGGCCTGCTGCTGCAGTGGGGCGCACTGACCGGCGGCCTGGACAGCCTGCAGGAGTGGCGCACCGGCCTGACCGACGGCTCGATCCTGCGCCTGTTCACCGCGCTGTTCCTGCATGCGGACTGGGCGCATCTGCTCGGCAACCTGGTGTTCCTGCTGATCTTCGGCCTGCCTGCGGAGCGGGCGATGGGGCCGTGGCGCTTCCTGGTGCTGTTCCTGCTCGGTGGGGCGGTGTCCAATCTGGCCGCGGTGCTGGCGATCGGCGCGCCGGACCGGGTGATCATCGGCGCCAGCGGCGCGGTGTCGGCGGTGATCGGCGCCTATCTGGCGCTGTTCCCCGGCGCCAAGCTGGGCGTGGTGGTGCCGCTGGGCCTGTTCCTGCAGTTCGTGCGCGCGCCGGCGGCAGTGCTGATCGGGGTCTGGGCGGTGCTGCAGGTGGTATTCGCCTACATCGGCCCGGCGTTCGGCGCGGTGGCCTGGTCGGCGCATCTGGCCGGCTTCCTGTTCGGGGTGGTGTTCGCGCTGTTCGTGCGCGCAGCCATCGCCCGCCGCCTGCGCCGGCGCTACGGTTTCTAGCGGGCCACGCGCCCGGCGCGAGGTTGCAAAGCGCCGCCGGTGCCCAGATCTTGCCGACCTTCCTCCATCGCCTTTCGCACGCCGCAATGTCCAAGCCGCTCTACAAGGTGACCTTCCTCAACCACGGCAAGGTCTACGAACTCTACGCCCGCCGCGTGGCGAGCTCCGATGCGCTGTGGGGCTTCACCGAGGTGAGCGAGCTGGTGTTCGACGTGCACGACGGACTGGTGGTGGACCCGACCGAGGAACGCCTGCGCGAGGAGTTCGGCGACACCCGCGTGCTGCACCTGCCGATGCAGAGCATCGTGCGGGTGGAGGAAGTGGAGAAGAAGGGCGCCAGCGCGATCCGCGATGCCGCCAGCGGCGAGAAGGTGGTCACGCCGTTCCCGATGCCGGGCAAGCCGCGCTGAGCGCGATGCGCGTCCTCATCGCCGACGATTACCAGCGCGCCACCGCGGCGCTGCCGGCGCTGGCCGCGCATGCGCAGGGGCTGGACCTGCAGGTGCTGGGCGCGCTGCCCGAGGCCCTGGAGGCGCGCGCGGCGCTGCTGCAGCCGGCGCAGGCGCTGGTGCTGATCCGCGAGCGCACCAGCGTCGACGCGGCGCTGCTCGAGCGCCTGCCGCAGCTGCGCCTGATCAGCCAGACCGGCAAGGTCGGCGCGCACGTGGATGTGGCCGCCTGCACCGCGCGCGGCGTGGCGGTGGCCGAAGGCGTCGGCTCGCCGATCGCGCCGGCCGAGTTGACCTGGGCGCTGCTCATGGCCGCGATGCGGCGCCTGCCCGCCTATGGCGCGGCGCTGCAGGCCGGCCGCTGGCATGACACCGGCGATGCGGTCCTGGGCCGCGCGTTGCACGGGCGCACGCTGGGCGTGTGGAGCTACGGCAAGATCGGCCGCCTCGTCGCCGGCTATGGCCGCGCGTTCGGCATGCAGGTGCTGGTGTGGGGCGGCGAGGCCGCGCGCGCCGCCGCGCAGGCCGATGGCGTCGAGGTGGCGGCCTCGGTGGAGGCGCTGTTCGAACGCAGCGACGTGCTCAGCCTGCATCGTCGCCTCGTGCCGGCCACGCGGCACCAGGTCGATGCGGCGCTGCTGGCGCGCATGCGGCCCGATGCGCTGCTGGTCAACACCAGCCGCGCCGAACTGATCGCCCCGGGCGCGCTGCTGGCCGCGCTCGAGGCCGCCCGCCCGGGCATGGCGGCGCTGGATGTGTTCGAACACGAGCCCGCGGTGCCGCAGCGCGAGCCGCTGCTGACCCATCCGCGCGTGCTGGCGATGCCGCACCTGGGTTACGTCGAACAGGATAGCTACGCGCTGTACCTGGGCACGGCGCTGGACAACGTGCGGGCGTTCGCCGACGGCACGCCGCGCAATCTGGTCAATCCCGAAGCGCTGACGCGCAACCGCTGATCCCGGCAATCCCTGTGGGAGCCGGCATGCCGGCTCCCACCAGGCTACGGCGTCGCCGGGACTTCGGCCGGCTTGGCGGGCGTGGGGGCGACAGGCTTGGCGGATGCAGGGGTGGTTGGCTTGGCGGCTTCCGGCACCGGCGCTGGCGCCTTCGGTGCGGGCTTGGGCTTGGCGGCGGCCGCCTTGGCCGCGGCGGCCTGCTGCGCGGCCGCGACCGAGCCCGGGTGCTTCAACTCGGCCAGCGCCTCTTCGATCGGCTTGTCGCCATTGAGCACATCGCCGGCCGCATAGCCCTCGGCGCCTTCCTGATCGCCGCGCAGGTGACCGGGCAGCTTGGCCTCGCTGTAGTCGGCCAGCGAGGGCGGGATGTCGCGATCGTCCGATTCGTCGGGCTTGAGCACCACATCGGGCACGATGCCGGTGGCCTGGATCGACTTGCCGCTGGGCGTGTAATAGCGCGCGGTGGTCAGCTTGACCGAATCGCCGTTGTCCAGCGGCAGCACGGTCTGCACCGAGCCCTTGCCGAAAGTGCGGCTGCCGATGATGCGCACGCGGTCGTTGTCGCGCAGCGCGCCGGCCAGCACCTCGGCCGCGCTGGCCGAACCGGCATCGACCAGCACCACCACCGGCACGCCCTTGAGGCGATCGCCCGGGGTGGCGTCGAACTTGGCGTCGCTGATGGCGATGCGCCCGCGCGTGGTGACGATGGTGCCCTTGTCCAGCAGGTCGTCGGCCACCTGCACCGCGCTGGTCAGCAGGCCGCCGGGATTGCTGCGCAGGTCCAGCACCACGCCCTTGAGCGGGCCCTTGGCCTTGAGCCCGTCGACCGCCTTCTGGAAGTCCGCGCCGGTGTCGGCCTGGAAGGCGCTGATGCGGATGTAGCCATAGCCCGGCTCGAGCAGGCGCGAGCGCACGCTGGCCACGCGGATGGTCTCGCGGGTCAGGGTCTTGTCGAACGGCTTGGCGACCTTGTCGCGCACGATGGTCAGGGTGACCTGGGTGCCGACCTTGCCGCGCAGCGGCTCCATCGGATCGTTCATGCCGCCCAGCGGCTTGCCGTCGATGGCCACGATGGTGTCGCCGGACTGCAGGCCGGCGCGTGCGGCCGGCGTGCCGTCGATCGGCGAGATCACCTTGAGCGTGCCGTCGGGCTGGGCCAGCAGCTCCACGCCGACGCCGTCGTAGGCGCCGTTGGCCTGCTCGTCGAAATCCTTGGCGTCTTCCTTGTCCAGGTAGGCGCTGTGCGGGTCCAGGTCCAGCAGCAGGCCGCGGATGGCCGAGTGCATCAGCTTCTCATCGTCCACCGGCTCGACATAGGCCTGCTTGACCGCGTTGAACACCGAGACGAAGCGGCGGATCTCGTCCAGCGGCACCTCGGAGGTCTTGGCCTCGGTGCCGTCCGGATCGTCGCTGGAGGGGACGGCCGGGGCGTCCTCGTCGCTGTCCTGGGCCGCCGGCTTGGCCGGCGCAGCGGCCGGCGTGGGCGCGGACTGCGGCGTGTCCTGGGCGGCGGGCGCGGCCTGTTGGGCCAGGGCCGGCGCGATCGCCAGCAGCAGGGACGACAGCAACAGGGACACACGCATGCGGCGACTCCGGGTGGATCGTGAGGGACCTAACGCCCCGGATTATGCGGGAAGCGGGAGAAAGGAAAGCGCAGCGGGCGAGGCCGCGCCAGGCGCGCGCAAGCGCAGGAGCAGCGCGTGCTTGCGGCGGCACCGGCTCACCGCGCGCTCCGCTTCACTCGCTGCTCTCCCATCAGCGCCGTTGCAGCCACGCCCCCGGATCCACCGGCGACCCGCCCTTGCGCAGTTCGAAGTACAGCGCCGGCGTGCCCCAGCCGCCGGAGCTGCCGACCTTGGCGATGGGATCGCCCTTCTTCACCACCGCGCCGGCGTCGCGCAGCAGCGCCTCGTTGTGCGCATACAGGCTCATGTAGCCGTTGCCGTGGTCGATGATCAGGATCATGCCGTAGCCGGTCATCCACTCGGAGAACACCACCGTGCCATCGGCCACCGCCGAGACGGTCGAGCCCACCGGCGCGCCGATCAGCACGCCCTGGCTGGTGCGGCCATCGGGCAGCTGCCCGCCGAAGCGCGCCAGCAGGTTGCCCGAGGTCGGCCAGCTCAGGCCGCCGACCTTGAGCGCCGGCGCGCTCGCCACCACCGGCGGCGGCGGGGCGACCTTGCGCGGCGGCGGCGGCGGACGGCCTTCCGCCTTCGCTTCGGCGCGGTCCTTGGCCGCCTGTTCGCGGGCGGCGGCCTCGCGCGCGGCCTGCTCGCGCCGCGCGCGCTCGGCGGCGGCGCGGCGTTCGGCCTCGGCCCGCGCGGCGGCCGCGCGCAGGTTGGCCAGCAGGGTCTCCAGGGCCTTGGCGTCGCGGCCCAGTTCCTGGGCCCGGTCGCTGCGGTCCTCGTAGCGTTCGTCCAGCTGGGCGACCAGCTGGGCCTGGGCACTGCGGTCGCGCTGCAGCTGAACCACCTGGGTCTGCTGGCGCTTGTGCGCGTCCTGCAGCGCGGCGCGGCGCGCCTGGATCTCGCGCTCCAGCGTCTGCAGCTCCTGCAGCTGGCCGGTGAGCGCGGCGATCTTGCCGGCCACGTCGCCCTGCACGTAGCGGTGGTAGACCATGGCGCGGTTGGCGTCGGCCACGCTGTCCTGCGACAGCAGCACCTTCAGCGGTGCGTTGCTGCCGGCCATGTAGGCCGCGCGCAGCAGCTGTTCCAGCTCGGCGCGCTGGCCGGACAGGCGCTGCTGCATCTGCGCGCGCTTGTCCTGCAGCTGCGCCAGGGCGGCTTCTTCCTTGCGCAGCGCGGTCTGGGTCTGGGTGAGCTGGCGGCTGGACTGGCCGACCTGTTCATCGGCCGCGCGCAGCTTGCGCGAGGCCTCGCCGCGCTTGCCCTCCAGGTCGCGGCGCTCGGCGGCGATGGACTTGAGCTCCTTGCGGACGGTCTCGAGCTTCTTCTGGGCTTCCTTCTGACTCTGCGCCCAGGCCGGTGCGCAGGCGCCCGCGGCCAGGACCAGCAGCGCCGCCAGCGTGGCGCGGCGGGCAGGCGTTGAGCGAGACGACTGGGGCACGGATGCATCTTCGACGACGGAGCAGGCCCCGATTGTAGCCAGGGCCGCCGTCGCATCCTGTCCAGGCGCCTTCCGCGCGTTTAAACCCTGGGCACGATGAGCGCATCCAAGCCCGTACATCACCCGCACAGGAACCGCATTCATGACCGTCTCGTTCTCCCGCCCCGGCCTGGTCGCGCTGGGCATCGCCCTGGCCCTGGCCGCCAGCGGCGCATCGGCCCAGCAGTCCATCGACAAGGTCCTGGGCAGCATCACCGCGCAGTCCGGCCAGACCTACGGCGACCTGGAAACGGTCAACGGCAGCATCACCATCGAGGCCGGCGCCACGGTCAAGGAAGCCGGCACCGTCAACGGCTCGATCAAGGTCGAGGACAAGGCCGTCACCGGCGACCTGGAGACCGTCAACGGCAGCCTGAGGCTGGGCCGCCAGGTCACCGTCAACGGCAGCCTGGAGACCGTCAACGGCAGCGTCTTCGTCGACCAGGGCGGCAAGGTCGCCAAGGGCATCGAGAACGTCAACGGCGCCATCGGCATCGTCGGTACCGAGGTCGGCGGCAGCATCGAAACGGTCAACGGCGATCTCACCGTCGGCGCCGGCTCGCACGTGCGCGGCGGCATCAAGATCGAGCGCAACCAGGGCTGGTCGAGCCGCAAGCAGGAGGGCAACCCGCCGCGCGTGATCATCGGCCCCAACGCGGTGGTCGACGGCGCGCTGGTGTTCGAACGCCCGGTCAGGCTCTACGTGCATACCAGCGCCAAGATCGGCCCGGTGACCGGCGCCACGCCGATCGCCTACAGCGGCAACACCGCGCCGACCGAGTAAGCGGCGCCTGCCGCGTCCCCGTTCCCGGCGGGGACCCCGTGCCTTGGCCCTCTCTCTCCAAGATCACGGGGTTCCCGCTTCCATTGCGACCACCGGTCTGCCTCCGCCCCAGGCGGACGTCCCACGTGGCCCTGTCCGGATCGACAGGCGCCGCGCGCCGAGGATCGGCCCAGTCTGGCTAGAATCCCGGGTTCCCGTTCACCGCAAGGAACCCCGCATGTCCCGCACGCTGCTGCTGGGCCTGGCCACGCTGACCGCGCTGGCCGCCTGCAAGAAGCCGGACGCGCCGCCGGCGCCCGCCGCCTCCACGCCCGCCCCCGCCCAGGCCGCATCCGCGCCTGCGCCGCATGCCTTCTCGCCGAAGATCGATGCCGGCGATTTCGGCGAACTGGTCAAGACGCTGTCCTCCGACGCCTTCGAGGGCCGCGGCCCCGGCACGCCGGGCGAGGACAAGACCGTGGCCTACATCACCGAGCAGATGCAGCGCATCGGCCTAAAGCCCGGCAACGGCGACAGCTGGACGCAGGACGTGCCGATGGTGGAGACCACGGCCGATCCCTCGACCACGCTGACCATCACCGAGGCCGACGGCAGCACGCAGACGCTGGCCTTCGGCGAGCAGATGGTGATCGGCACGCGTACTGGCAAGCCGGAGATCGACGTCAAGGACAGCGAGCTGGTCTTCGTCGGCTACGGCGTGGACGCCCCCGAGCGCAAGTGGAACGACTACGCCGGGACCAAGAGCTGGAAGGGCAAGACCGTGGTGATGTTCGTCAACGACCCGGGCTTCCACACGCACGATGAAAGCTTGTTCGACGGCAAGCGGATGACCTATTACGGGCGCTGGACTTACAAGTTCGAGGAAGCCGCGCGCAAGGGCGCGGACGCGGCGATCATCATCCACGACAGCGAGGGCGCCAGCTACGGCTGGGACGTGGTCAAGAATTCCTGGGCGGGCAAGCAGTACGACCTGCCGGCCGCCGACGATCCGTCGCCGCGCATCCCGGCGCAGGGCTGGATCACCGGCGAGGTGGCGCGCACGCTGTTCGCCAAGGCCGGGCTGGATCTGGACCAGGCCTACAAGGACGCGTCCAAGCCTGGCTTCAAGCCGGTGCCGCTGAAGGCCAAGCTGTCCTTCGACCTCAAGAGCACGATCGGCCAGGCCAAGTCGCGCAACGTGATCGGCGTGCTGCCCGGCAGCAAGCGCCCCGACGAGGCGGTGCTGTACATGGCCCACTGGGACCATCTGGGCAAGCACGACAACGAGGACGGGGACAACATCTACAACGGCGCGGTGGACAACGCCACCGGCGTGGCCGGCATCCTGGAGATCGCCGATGCCTTCGCGCATCAGGAGCCCAAGCCCGAGCGTTCGGTGGTGTTCCTGGCGGTGACGCTGGAGGAGTCGGGCCTGCTGGGTTCGAAGTACTACGTCGCCCATCCGACCTTCCCCCTGAACAAGATCGCCGGGGTGATCAACATCGATGCGATGTCGGTTGCGGGCAAGGCGCGCGATGTCACTGTGACCGGCATGGGCGCCTCGCAGCTGGAGGACCTCCTCAAGCCGCTGGCCGCCGCGCAGGGCCGCACGCTGCATGCCGAGGCCTCGCCGCAGAACGGCTCGTACTTCCGCTCGGATCACTTCAACTTCGCCAAGGCCGGCGTGCCGGCGCTGTACGTGGACGGCGGCGAAGACCTGATCGAGGGCGGAGAGGCCGCCGGCAAGGCCGCCGCGAAGGAATACGGCGAGCAGCGCTACCACTCGCCCGCCGACGAGTACGACCCGGACACCTGGAAGCTGGACGGCACCATGCAGGATCTGGAGCTGGTCTACGGCGTGGGCCGCGAGCTGGCCGGTGGCGACCAGTGGCCCAACTGGTACGACGGCAATCCGTTCAAGGCTGCGCGCGATGCGATGATGAAGGCGCCGGCCAAACGATAGGCCCGCGGTTCGAGTCGAGGAAAAGGCGCCGCACGGCGCCTTTTTCTTTTTCGCCGCTAAAAAGCCCCCGCGCTCAGCGCGCGTCGTGATCCCAGCCGAACAGGTCCAGCGCGCGCATGAACTGCGCATCCAGCGGCGCCAGCGCTTCGATGCGTGCGCCGGTGTGCGGATGCAGGAAGGCCAGCCGGCGCGCGTGCAGCAGCATGCGATGCACGCCGCGCATGCGGAAGGCACGGTTGTGCCGGCCCTCGCCGTGGCTGGTGTCGCCGATCAGGGGATGGAAGGCGTGCTTGAGGTGGCGGCGGATCTGGCGGAAGCGCCCGGTATGCGGACGCGCGCGCAGCAGCGCGTAGCGCGAGGTCTCGAAGCCGCCGGAAGGCACGTCCAGTTCGCCGCTGGCCAGGCGCACGAATCCGGTCATGGCCGGCTTCTTCTCGGGCTTGCCCGGGCCGCCGTCCAGGGCGTGGTGGATGGTGAACTCGGCCTCGGGCCAGCCGCGGCAGACGGCCAGATAGTCCTTCTCCACCTCGCGCGACATGAAGCCCTGGCCGAGCACCGAGGCGGTGTCGCGGTCGAGCGCCACCAGCAGACAGCCGCTGGTGGCGCGGTCCAGGCGATGGATCAGGAAGATCGGCCGATCCAGCTGCGCGCGCAGCAGATCGGCCAGGAACACCTCCTCGCCGCGGGCCAGGCCGCTGTCGTGAACCATCAGCCCGGCCGGCTTGTCGACCACGGCCAGATGGGCGTCCTGGTACAGGAGGGCGATGGGCGGCAAGGGCGAATCGGAAGCGAAGCTCATCGCGCCATTGTCCTCGGCCCACTGGCGTGGCGCGAGTCGGGTTGTCCGGCCATCGAGCAGTCCTTACAGAACGCCGCCCAGCTCCCACCTGTAGAGCGGAGCTCGCTCCGCTGCTCTTCGTTCAGTTCGTGGGAAAGGCCCCAGCGGAGCAAGCTCCGCTCTACAGGCAGGCCACTGCGAGATGGAGGAGACAGTTGTTCCCACCGAAGCATGAGGCGCGGCCAATCCTCCCCCATCGAAGGGTCGGCTATGGATGCCTGAGCGAGCCGAGGAAGCGCGCCATGTCGGGGCAAGTCTGGTCACCGAAGTGGTGTACCAGCCCCGCACTCCAGCGAAGAACCAAACCAACAAAAAGGGCGATGCCGGATGGCATCGCCCTCGTGATCGCCAGGGCGTCCAACGCCCCGGCGCATGCGGCCTGTGCTTAGAAGTGCAGGCCCATCTTCACGCCCACGGCCATGGCGCTGTTGTCCTTGAACTCGCCGGCATAGCTGTGCGCACCGGTTTCGGCGGTGGCATCGCCCAGCCAGAAGTACTTCACGCCGGCGCTCAGGTCGATCTTGGGCGTGGGGCTGTAGCGCAGGCCGACGCCCACGTTCCAGTAGCCGTCCGTCGGGCCCAGGGTGGTCACCGGGTTGCCGGCGCCGCCGTCCCAACCCACCGAGAACGAGCCGGACACCGTTTCGGTCAGCTTGCGGCCCAGACCCAGGTTGGCCGACCACTGGTCCTTGGAGTAGTCGACCAGATTGAAGCCGTCCGGCTTGCCGATCAGCGGGCCGACGGCCTCGGCGAGCTGGCCGAACTGGGCCGGACGCACCGCGAACTTGGACCACTGCACCCAGCGCACGTTACCGAACAGCACGGTGTCGGCCATGATGCCGGTCTGGAAATCCAGGTTGACCGACTGCGGCGTGGTGATCGAGGTGGTGCCGCCGCTCAGGCCGCCCAGCGAGCCCAGTGTCCCGGCCAGCGCCTGACCGGTGGCCGCCGGGAGGCGGCCGGCCAGCACCAGCTGCTGGATCAGGCCGGCCAGCTGCGCGCGGTTGGCGCCCAGTGCGGTGACCAACGGCATGGACTCGTTGGCGTTGATGTCGTAGTCGATCTCCGAGCGGTAGGTCAGCGAGACCTGCAGGGCGATCTCCGGCTTCTGGTAGGCGATGCCGGCCAGCCAGCCCCAGTCGCGCTTGGACGGGATCGACAGGTCGTAGCCGTTGAAGGCCGAGTAGGTCGAACCGCGCAGCGACACCTCGCCCTTGATCTCCTGGTACACGCCGCCGGCGTAGAGGTTCCAGTTCTCGGTCGGCTGGAAGCCCACCAGCGCCGACAGGCTCTTGGTGCGCACTTCCACGTCGGTATCGCCGGTGATGCCGGCATTGAGGCCGTAGGCGGCCAGCTGGCCGTTGCTGACGACGCTGGGGCCGGTCACGATCGGCAGGCCGCTCAGCACCACGTCGCGCGGGTTGGCGGTGAAGGCGTTCGCGCCGTGGTACTCGGCCGACGCGCCGAAGGGCTCGTCGTAGATGAAGCCGAAGGAAAACTTCTCGGTGGGCTGGAACTTGATCGCCCCGCCGACGAAGTTGTAGCTGTTGGCCACGTTGCCGGTGTCGGTGCCGTTCTTGTCCTTGCCGTCCACCTTGGGGTTGAGGAAGCTGCCGCCGTATTCGGCGTAGTTGCCTGGCTTCAGGAACGGCGCGATGGACTGGCCGGAGCGGTCAAGCGCCGAGGCGAAACCCGCCCCGCTGGCAGCGGCGCAGATGGCGCCCACGGTGATGGCCAGCGCATTCTTCTTGTTCAACATGTATCCCCTCCGGATCCACGAGTTTGTCGTTGTCTTGCATGCCGATCGGCACGCGTCCTTGATTCATTTCATCTGCAACTTGTTCGACCGCGGCGTGCCTAGCCCTCGCCGTACGCCACGGTACGGGGCCATTCTGGCCCAGCGGGACTGCGCAGGCTACTTACAAGAACAAAAGATTTACATTTTGGGCTTCGACTTTAGTCGTAGGCCACGGCATGCCCGCCCCCGCCACGCCGCGTTCCACACATGCGTGCGCTGGGCCATTGACGCCGGGGACCCGGTCCGCCAACCATCGCCGTTCCCTTCCCCATTGGCTCGTCCACCATGAAGCGCTTGATGCCGACCCTGCTGTTGCTCGCCGCCACCGGCGCCGCCCTGGCCGCCGACCTGCCCTACAACCCGCAGGCCAACGCAAAGGCCGAGGTCGCCCAGGCGCTGGCCGCCGGCAAGCAGGCGCACAAGCCGACCCTGCTGATCTTCGGCGCCAACTGGTGCGGCGACTGCCGGGCGCTGGATACCTCGCTGCACAGCGAGAAGAACGCCGCGCTGGTCAACCAGCACTTCGAGGTGGTCAAGGTCGACGTGGGCAACTGGGACCACAACCTGGATATCGCCAACACCTACGGCAACCCGATCGAAAAGGGCATCCCCGCCGCGGTCGTGGTCTCGCCCACGGGCAAGGTCGTCTACACGACCAAGGCCGGCGAGCTGGCCAACGCCCGCAAGATGAGCGACGAAGGCATCTACGACTTCTTCAGCAAGGTCGCCAAGGGCGGCTGATTCATGCAGCGCAGTGCGTCCGCGCTGCGCTGGCTCAGGGACATGCGGAAGGCAGGCCTGTCTTTCGCATGGATGATGAAGCGACTTGGAGTTCTGCCCGACGATTCATGCCGACGTCGGAGTGGCGATCCAGTACAAGCGGAAAATCAAGCCCTTTTCCGACTGCGCAGCTGATGCGTACTTGCGGATAGTGCATCTGGAGCAATGCGCTGCGGACCACTTCGGCGCGCCGCGTGCTGAGCGCTTCACAATCGTCGGTACACTCTGCCGCATCAGCGAATCCAACGATCTCCAGTGAGAGTCCGGGCGTGCGCGAGAGCAGGCCCAGGCAGTTGAAGAACTGCTGCTTGAATTCCCTGGCCGGGCCTGGATCGAGCGATGCGAGCAAGTTTTCTCCTTGACGCGGCCGACCGGCTCTGAACAGCATCGAGGGGCAACCGTCGAAATCGGCGATCCCGCCAGCGGCGATCAGGCGCTTGTACTGAGCCGTTTCTCTAGGATCTTGAAACGATCGCAAATCCGGCAGCCCAGCGCAGGAGGTGAATGCGATACAGCAAACGAGGATCACAACGATCCGAACGTTCCAGCCTGCACTCCTTCGCTCCTTTTGAACCGCGCTCCTGGGCTGGCTCATCTGCAATACCAGAGCGCAGTGGCGGCGCCTTCAGCGCCGCAGCCAGGCCGACAGCAGCGCCAGGGTGCCCAGCGCGCCGGTGAACCAGGTCCACAGCGGCACGCCCCACAGGCTCGGGCCGCCGACGCCGAAGGCGTGCAGCACCGCGGCCACCACCAGCAGGCCCGCGCCGCCGATGGCGGTGACCACGCGCCGCTGCAGACGCTGCAGGGTCAGGTTAAGCGCGGCCAGATCCTTCGAACGCATCGACAGCTCGTGCTGGCCGTCGACCTGCTGCTTGAGCCAGGCATGCACCAGCCGCGGCATGTCCGGGGCATGGGTCATGATCTCCGGGATGCGCTTGCGCAGCTCGTTGATCGCATGCAGCGGGCTGTAGCGCTTGACCAGGATGCGCTGCAGCACCGGCTTGGCCACCGCCCAGATGTCCAGCTGCGGATCGAGCTGGCGGCCGACGCCTTCGATGTTGAGCAGGGTCTTCTGCAGCAGGATCAGCTGCGGCTGCAGGGTCAGCTCGTACTTCTGCGCGGTGCGGAACAGCTTGATCAGCACCTGCGCCAGCGAGATCTCCGACAGCGGCCGGGTGAAGTACGGCTCGCACACCGCGCGCGCGGCCGCCTCCAGCTCGTCGATGCGTACGGTGGCCGGCATCCAGCCGGCCTCGACGTGCAGCTCGGCGATGCGCCGGTAGTCCTTGTTGAAGATGGCCATGAAGTTCTCGGCCAGGTAGTACTGGTCCTGCTGCGAGAGCTGGCCGACGATGCCGAAGTCCAGCGCGATGAAGCGCGGGTCGTCCTTGCGCAGCGGATCGGGATCGACCCAGATGTTGCCGGCGTGCGCATCGGCATGGAAGAAGTTGTCGCGGAACACCTGCGTGTAGAACACGCGCACGCCCTTGGCCGCCAGCGCCTTGCGATCGATGCCGGCCGCGTCCAGCGCGACGATGTCGTCGGAAGGAATGCCGACCACGCGCTCCATGGTCAGCGCGCGCTCGGCGGTATGGGTCCAGATGATCTCCGGCACGTACAGGTCGGGCGAGTCCTGCCAGAAGCGGCGCATCACGCTGGCGTTGGCGCCCTCGCGCTGCAGGTCCAGCTCGGCGGCGAGCGTGGCCTCGATCTCGGCGACGATCTCCTTGGGCCGGATCTTGTCGGCCGACGGATGCGCGTAGTCCACCAGCGCCGCGCCAGACTTGAGCAGCGCGATGTCGCCGGCGATCTGCGCCTCGATGTCCGGGCGCAGCACCTTGACCACGACCTCGCGGCCGTCGTGCAGCGTGGCCGCATGCACCTGCGCGATCGAGGCCGAGGCCAGCGGCGTGGTGTCGAAGTGGGCGAAGGCCACCTCGATCGGCACGCCCAGCGCCTGCTCGACGATGGCCTGGGCGCGCTGCCCGTCGAAGGGCTTGACCCGGTCCTGCAGCAGGGTGAGTTCCTGCGCGACGTCCGGCGGGATCAGGTCACGGCGGGTGGAGAGGATCTGGCCGAACTTGACGAAGATCGGCCCGAGCTCCTGCAGCACCAGGCGCAGGCGCGCGCCGCGGCTGAGCGCGGCCACGTCGTCGCGCGCGCGCGGCACGAACGGCCGGGCCAGCCTCAGCCACGGGCCGGCCGGCGTGTCCTCCAGCAGCGCGTCCAGGCGGTAGCGGATCAGCACGCGGCCGATCTTGTTGGCGCGCACGGCGGCGCGCACGCTCTTCATCCCCGGCCACGCCATGCTCATGCGCGCGCCGCCAGGCGCGACAGGCGCGCGGCCAGGCGCTCGACATCGTCGCGTAGGCCGTCGACCTCGTCGTGGAAGGCTTCCAGCTCGGCCTTGGCGACCACGTCGCGCGATTCCTCGGTGACGAACTCAGCGGCGCTGCCGGCCAGCTCGCTGCCGGTCTCGCGCAGGCGCAGCAGGGTGGTGCGCAGCGCGCCGGCGATCTGCACGCCCAGCACCGGGCCGAACACGCTCACCAGCGGCTGCGCCCAGTCCGGGTCGAAGCGCTTGGCCAGCGTCTGCAGGCGCCGCGCCAGGTCGGCATCGCCGGACACGCGCAGCTTGCCGACCGGCGCGGCATCGTCGCGGCGCAGGAACGGCAGCTGGCCCAGCAGGCCGCCCAGCGTGCTGCGCACGGCCAGGTCCGGCTCGCTGGCCGGATCGACCGGCCCCACGTGCAGGCGCTGGGCCTCCACGGCGATCTCCAGCGCCAGCGGCGGGGACTCCAGCGCGATGGCGATGCGTCGGCCGGCCAGCGGCGCCAGCGCATCGCGCGTGTCCGGGTCCAGCGCGACGGCACGGTTGAGCGCGGCTTCCAGCGCGCGGCCGGCCAGCGGTTTGAGGGCATCGAAAGGGTTGGGCGACATGGCAGGCATTCTAACCGGGGGATGCGCACGGCCCGTGCGGGAAGATGCGCACGGCCCGTGCGGGAACAAGGGTTGCCGGAGCATTCGAGATGAAATGGAAGCGATGCGAGGCCGAGGCAGGGCCGACGCACCCGCCCTGACGCGCAACTCAAGACAGGCGAGCCACACAAAACCTGACCCTCAGCAGGACTTCCCAGCTGAGTGACTTCAGCTTCCCATGCCCAAGGCTGTGCAGCGGCCAGCCCCCAGGGCCATGCTGTGCGCCCCCCGAGCAGCAGTGGAACGATCGATGGGCAATGCGCACGTGAAAAAGTGCTTCGGAGGCATTCGGGCCTCACGCGTCTTGGCATTTCAGCGCTTTGCATGCGCCAACGGCGAGCTTCGCAGCGCGGGGCTGTGCAAGTGAGCGAAGCCGTGCCACTGCGAGACGTTGCCCCGACCGATCTGCCGGCCCTGCTGGCGCTCAACAACGCCCATGCCGCGGCGCTGTCCTGGCAGACGCCGGGGCAGTTCGCGCAACTGATCGGGATGGCCTGCTTCGCCCGGACCTGCGGCCAGGCCGATGCCCTGCTGATCGCGCTGGACCAGGACGCGGCCTACGACAATCCGAACTTCGCCTGGCTGTCGGCGCGCTTCGAGCGCTTCGTCTACATCGACCGGGTCGTGGTGGCCGAGTACGCGCAGGGCCGCGGGCTGGCTGGCGCCCTGTATGAGGCGTTGAAGCAGCAGGCGCGCCTGCAAGGGCAGACGCGCTTGGTGTGCGAGATCAATCTGGATCCGCCCAATCCCGGCTCGGTCGCCTTCCATCAGCGACTGGGCTTCAAGCAGGTCGGCCAGGCCGATCTGCCCAGCGGCAAGCGGGTCGGCTATTTCGCCTGCCCGCTCTGACGCGGTCGCCTACGCTTTTTTGCGGAAGAACGAGATCACGGCCAGGATCAGGAACACCACGAACAGGACCCAGGCGATGCTGGAGGCGGTTCCGGCGATGCCGCTGAAACCCAGCACGCCGGCGATCAGCGCAATGACCAGAAAGACGATGGCGTAATGAAGCACGGCGGTGATTCCTTGTGGCGCGCCGGATCGGCGTGCGACCAGCCTGTGGCCTGGCGCATCGCGGCCGCGTGAGGATTCAGCCGGATTCGCTCCACGCGCGCTTCAGGCGCGCCAGGCCCTCGGTCATCGACACGCGCGGCACGTAGCCGAAGTCGCGCCGCGCCGGCTCCATGCTGTACCAGTGCGGCGTGCACAGCTGTTCGGCCAGGAAGCGGGTCAGCGGCGGCTCGCCCTTCAGCGGCAGCGCCTTCCACAGCACCTCGCAGGTCGCGCCGATGCGGTAGGCGGTCTTGAACGAGAGCGACTTGCGCACCGGCGGCGTGCCGGTGGCGGCCAGCAGCGCATTCAGGACCTCGCGCATCGGCCAGGGCTCGCCGTTGGAGATGAAGTAGGCCTTGCCGGCGCAGACCGCGCCCGGCGCCAGGTGATCGAACGCGTCCAAATGCGCCTGCGCGGCATTGTCGATGTAGGTGGTGTCGACCTTGTTCATGCCGTCGCCGACCAGGCGCAGGCGGCCGCTGCGCGCGCGTTCGACCAGGCGCGGCAGGATCTGGTGATCGCCCGGTCCCCAGATCAGGCGCGGACGCAGCGCGATGGTGGCCAGCGAGGCGTCGTTGGCCGCCAGCACGCGCTGCTCGGCGATGGCCTTGGTGGCCGCGTAAGGCGCCTGGAAGTCCTCGCCGTAAGGCACTTCGTCGGCGCTCAGGCCTTCGACCGGATGAGTCGCGCGATGGGTGACGCTGGGCGTGGAGGTGTACACCAGCCGCGAGGTGCCGTGCGTGCGGCAGGCGGCGATGACGTTGTCGGTGCCGACCACGTTGGCCTGGTGATAGCTGTCGTAGCTGCCCCAGGCGCCGGCCTTGGCCGCGTTGTGGAAGACCGCATCGACCCCGGCCACCGCGTGGCGGACCGCATGCGCATCGGCCAGGTCGCCCTGGATCTGGCCCACGCCCATCGCCGCCAGCGCCGGGTAATGCCCGCGCTGGAAGCTGATGACCTCATGCCCGCGTTCGAGCAGGCCGCGGCACAGCGCTTGGCCGAGGAATCCACCACCTCCGGTGACCAGCAGCTTCATGCGGGTATCGCTCCTTGTTCGGCGGCCCAGATCGCCAGCTTCTCGCGGCCGATCTTGGCGTTGTGGCGGATGTCCACCGGAAATCCCGGATGGCGCAGGAAGGTGGCGATGCCGCGCAGATGCGCGTGGCGCTGGGCGATGGCGCGCAGGTCGGCGGCGACGGCGTCGGCGCGCTGCGGCGAGACGCCGGGCAGCAGTTCGAAGCACAGCACCGGCACCTGCGCGCCCGGCGTCCCGACGCCGACCAGCGCGGTGCGGCGCACTTCGCCGTGCACGTTGAACACCGGCTCGGCCTGCTCCGTATAGAGCGGCCCGGCGGCGGTTTCCACGCGCTGGGTCTTGCGGCCGCAGAACCACAGTCGGCCCTCGGCATCGAAGTAGCCGACATCGCCCATGCGATGCACCACGCGCGTGCCGCCATCGGCCAGCGTCTCGCGGATCTTGGCGCTGCGCGTAGCGGCGTCTCGGTTGAAGTAGCTGTCGGTGGCGGTGGGTCCGGCGACGGTGATCTCGCCGACGTGGCCGGGCGGGAGTTCGCGCACGCCGTGCCATTCGGGAATGGCCGCATCGTCGATGGCGATGATGCGCACCAGGTTGGGCTCGACCGGGCGGCCGACGCAGGTGCCGGCGCCGGCCTCGGTGGCCTGCCGGGTGGCGTCCAGTTCGCGGCCTTCGATCACCGCGACCGGCAGGCATTCGGTGGCGCCGTACGGCGTCCAGAACTGGCCATCGTCCGGCAGCAGCGCGCGGATCTTCTCCACGATGTCCGGCGGCACCGGCGCGCCGGCGGAGGTCACGCGCTTCACCGTCGGCAGCGGATGGCCGTACTCGGCCAGCACCCGCATCAGCGCCGGCGAACCGAACAGCTGGGTCACGCCGAAGCGGCGGATGGCCGCGTGCAGCTTGGCCGGGTCGGCCTTGGCCGGGCGCGTGGGGTCCATGTCCGGGATGACGCTGGTCAGGCCCAGCGCCGGATCGAACAGCGCGAACGGCGGAAAGGTCGGCAGGTCCACGCCGCCGGGCACCATGCCGAACGCCTTGCCCAGCAGCTCGATCTGGCCGACGAAATGCCGGTGCCGGTACACCACGCCCTTGGGCACGCCGGTCGAGCCGCTGGTGAACAGGATGCCGGCCACGTCCTCGCCGTCGGTGGCGGCCAGCTGCGGGCCGGCGCCGGCGCCGTCGCGCTCGACCTGGGCCAGGGTGACGCCGCCCCAGCCCAGCCGGGGGCCGGCGGTGACGATCCGGGTCGCGCTGCGCGCCCAGCCCAGCAGCAGGCGCGCGGCCTGCGCCAGCGGGATGCCGATGAAGCCTTGCGGCTGCGCCTCGTCCAGGCACTGCTTCAGCGCGCGCCGGTCGATGCCCGGGTCGACCAGCACCGGCACCGCGCCGGCCTTGAACAGCGCGAACATCAGCAGGAAGAAGGCCGGCGAGGGCCGCACCATCACCACCGTGCGCGTGCCGCGGCCGATGCCGTGCCGCGCCAGGCCCGCGGCGATGGCGTCGCTGCGCGCGTCCAGCTGCGCATAGGTCAGCGCGATGTCGTAGCGCCCGCCGCGGCCCGGGCAGCGCAGCGCGATCTGGTCGGGGCGCTCGCGCGCCAGTTCGGGCAGCCGTGCGGCAATGTTGCAGACGGTGGTCATCGCGCCATTGTCGCCGATGGCGCTGCCGCGCACGCCGTCGCCGCTGCGCGCGGATCGCGTCAGCCCATGGCGCACGACCGGGCGTTTGCACACAATGGCCGCAGGCGCCCCTTCGCGGTAGACCGACGATGCACGCATCGACCACCTACACCGCGGCGGAGGGCGCAGGCTACGAGCGCAACATGGGCCGCTGGAGCCGCCAGCTCGCGCTGCCCTTCCTCGACTTTGCCGGCACCGGCGCGCGCGAACGGGTGCTGGACGTCGGCTGCGGCACCGGCGCGCTGTCGGCGCAGCTGCTCGCCCGCGAGGCGTCCTGCGAGGGCCATGCCGTGGACCTCATCCCTGCCTATGTCGCCCACGCGCGCCGGCATCTGCCGCCGCCGCGCCCGGCCCTGGCCGTCGGCGACGCCTGCGCCCTGCCGTATCGGGACGACGTGTTCGACCGGGTGCTGTCGCTGCTGGTGCTGCACTTCGTCCCGCAACCCGCGCAAGCCGTTGCGCAGATGGTGCGCGTCGCCCGGCCCGGCGCGACGGTGGCGGCGGCCGTGTGGGACGCGCGTGGCGGCTTCGTCGCCGGCCGGATGTTCTTCGACACCGCCGCCGCCTGGACCCGGGCGCGGCACAGCAGCGCGCCCGCAACTTCACCCGGCCGATGACGCGGCCGGGCGAGCTGGCCGCCGCCTGGCGCGAGGCCGGCCTAGTCGAGGTCGAGCAGACGCAGGTCGGCATCCGCATGGCCTTCGCCGACTTCGAGGACTACTGGAGCCCGTACCTGGGCAAGGACGGCCCCGCCGCTGCCTATGTGGGCGGCCTCGACGCGGCCGCGCGCGCAAGGCTGGAAGCGGCCATGCGCGCGGCCTATCTGGACGGCGAGGCGGACGGCCCGCGTGCCTACGCAGCGCTGGCCTGGGCGGTGAAGGGCCGGGTGCCGCCCGCCTGAGCCAGGCGCAGCGCTTGCGCGCGCCCGCGGTTCGGGCAGAATCCGCGCCCTTGTCCGACCTCGCCGCGCGCCGCCCGGCAGCCCCCATGCATCCCTGCCTCAGCTGCGGCGCCTGCTGCGCCTATTTCCGCGTGAGCTTCCACTGGAGCGAGGCCGAGCCGACCCTGGGCGGACACGTCCCCGTCGAACTGACCGAGTCCCTGCGCACCCACGAGCGCGTCATGCGCGGCACCTCGCAAAGCCATCCGCGCTGCATCGCGCTGGACGCGGACATCGGCCGCTACAGCCGCTGCACCATCCACGACCGCCGCCCCTCGGTATGCGCGGCGGTGCCGGCGTCGCTGGAGTTCGGCCAGCGCAGCGCGCAATGCGACAAGTCGCGGCTGGCGCACGGCCTGCATGCGCTGACCGAGGCCGACTGGATCGGCGTCAGCGACATCGAGCGCAATCCGCTGCCCGCGGATTGAGGAGACCTCCCATGCGGGTGGGGGCAAGTGTCTCCTCAAATCTTGCGGCCCGCCTGTAGAGCGGAGCTTGCTCCGCTGGGGCCTTCCCCACGAGCCGGACGAAGAGCAGCGGAGCAAGCTCCGCTCTACAGGTGGGAGCGCCATGGCGGCGATGGAGCTCTACCGGTAAGGCCCCATCGCCGCCATGGCGGCTCCCACCAACAAGCGCGCAGCGTCTAGGCGAGTTCCGTCACCGGATGCGCATCGAGGAAGGCGCGGATCTGCGGCACCAGCACCGCGTGCTTGTCTTCCAGCACGTAGTGGCCGGCATCCTCGAAGGCGACCAGCTGCGCCTCCGGCAGCGCCTTGCGGAAGCCATCGAGGAAATGCCGGTCGAACACGAAGTCCCGCAGCCCCCAGCCGATGAAGGCAGGCCGATCGGCGAAAGACGGCAGCGCGCGTCCGGCGGCCTCCAGCAAGGGCCAGGCGCGATCGGCCGGCGAGAGCGGGATGTCCTGCATGAAGCGCACGGTCGAGATGCGGTGCGCCCAGCTGTCGTACGGCGCCACATACGCCCGACGCACGTCGGGAGGCATCTTCCTCTCCACGCCCACGCGCGAGGCGCCGCTGGAGAAGGCGTTGAACGCGCGGATGAGAAATGCGCCAAACAGCGCATCACGCCCCAGCGCGATCTGCCACGGCATCGCCTTGGCCGCCGGCAGCGGGAACGCGGCGGTGTTGGTGATCACCAGCCGCCGAACCTGCGCCGCATGCGCCAGCGCCCAGCCGAAGCCGATCATGCCGCCCCAGTCGTGCACCGCCAGCGTCACCGGCGTGGCATCGTCGATGCCGGCATGCCGCAGCAGCGCCTGCAGGTCGTCCACGCGCGATTGCAGGGTGTAGTCGTAGGCCGGCGGGCGGCCGTGCGCATCGGGCCTGCCGTGCGGATGGCGCAGCCCGCCGCCATCGTCGGGCTTGTCGCTCAGGCCCATGCCCACATGGTCGGGCACGATGCAGCGATAGCGATCGCGCAGGGCCGCCACCAGATGGCGCCAGTAATAGCTCCACGACGGATTGCCGTGCAGCATGACCACGACTTCGCCCTCGCGCGGGCCATCGTCCAGGTAGTGCAGGCCGATGCCGGGGCGCACCTCGAAGCGGTGGCTGCTGAAGTCGTAATCGGGGAAGCGCACGCGGGTCTTGAAGGGCGTTTGCGGGTGCGCATTGTAGCGGCCGGCCCCGCGCCACGACACGCGCGTCCCCGATGCGCTCTACCATGCGCCTCCTCACCGACCCTGTGCCGCCTCCGCCATGTCCACCCCCACCGCTCCTCCCGCCTACCTCGACGACGCCCAGGTCGAGCAGCTGTCCGACCTGCTCGACCAGCGCGCGGTGCCCTTCAAGGGCTTCAATCTGGAGGCGCTGGACGGCTTCCTGTCGGCGCTGGCCGTCTCGCCGTCCACGGTCCCCGTGGAGGAATGGCAACCGGTGGTCTGGGGCGGCAAGGCGCCGCGCTGGGACGACGCGGAGGCCGCGGCGCAGGCCCAGTCCCTGCTGATGGGCCACTGGAACATGGCCAGTGCACGCACCCGCCACGACGAGGACAGTCTGCCCGACCATCTCGCGCCGTTGCTGTGGCTGCCCGAGGACCCGGAGCTGACCGGCGAGGAGGCCCTGCACGAGGACGAACTGGACGTCGGCCACGACTGGGCGCTGGGCTTCTTCACCGCCGTGGAGCTGCGCGAGGCCGAATGGGACCAGTGGCTGGACGAGAACGAATGGATCGAGGAGATCTTCGACCAGCTCGATCGCCTGGCCAGCGGCGAAGCGATCAACCCCGACGACCCGAGCGCACCGGGCACGCCGATCGGCTATCAGGAACGACTGGCGATCGTGGCCAGCCTGCCGGGCATGCTGGCCGACCTCAACCACCACCGCGTCGACGCCCTGACCCCGCGCACCCCCATCCGCCGCGACACCGCCCCCGGCCGCAACGACCCTTGCACCTGCGGCAGCGGGAAGAAGTACAAGAAGTGCTGCGGCGCGCAGTAAGCGCGGCAACCGCTAGGTACGCCTGCTAGCCAGGCGCCAGACCGCGTCGTCGCCACGGCGACGCGGGACGCGAGCAAGTCATCAGGCTTGAATACGACCGCGCCGCTAGGCGCGGTTCGTCTGGTCTTGCTGGAAGCGCGGACGCATCGGCCCGCGCCTCAACTCACCACACCACTTCGGCCATGGTGCAGTTCAAGCCCGAGCCGATGCCGAGCAGGGCGATGCGGTCGCCCTTCTTCAGGCGGCCCAGCTCCTTGAGCTTGCTCAGCACGATCGGCACCGAGGCCGGGCCGATGTTGCCGTGCTCGCCGAAGATGGTCATGACCTTCTTCGGGTCGATGCCGAAGGTCTTGATGAAGGCCTGGGTGTGCGGCTGGCTGACCTGGTGGATGATGAACTGGTCGATCTCGTCCACCGCCCAGCCCAGCACTTGGCGCGCGGCCACGAAGGTCTTCTGCGCCAGCTTCATGCCTTCGATCAGCAGCATCTTGGTGTCGGTGACCATGCGGTCCAGGTTACCGCGACACAGCTTGTTCCACTCGGTCGCCGAACGGGTCACGCCGCCCTTGTAGACCGGCGCGTCGGGCACCAGCTCGCGGCGCGCCATCACCATGGCCACCGAGCCGCAGCCCAGGGTCAGGGCAGCCAGCTCGTCGCGGAACTCGGCCTCGGTGACGTTGGGCGCGGTCATGCGCTCGAGGGTCTTTTCGTAAACCAGGTTGGCGGTCTCGCCGTCCACGACCAGGGCGTACTCGATCTCGCCCCGCTCGATCATGCGCGCGGCGATGTCCATGCCGTTGATGAAGGCCAGACAGGCATTGGCCACGTCGAAGGCCATGCAGTGGTCGCCCACGCCCAGGTTGCCCGAGACGATCGAGGCCGTGGACGGTTCCAGGAAGTCGCGGCTGACCGAGGTGTTGACCAGCAGGCCCAGGCGCTCGGCGCCGATGCCGGCATCAATCAGCGCCTTCTTCGCCGCCAGGGTGGCCGCATCCGAGGACTGCACCTCGTCGTCCCACAGGCGGCGCGCGTGCACGCCGGCCACGTCGTTGAGCACGTCGGTGCGGATGCCCAGCCGGTCGAAGGTCGGCTGCAGGCGTTCGTTGATTTCCTTGGAAGTCAGCACATGCGGCGCATCGACATGCGCCAGTCCCGCGATGGAGACGTTCTGGAAAAGCATTGGACGAGTGCCCAGGCTAAAGGCGAAGGGGCGCCAAGGGTAGCGGTTTCCCACCCTTAACGCATCTTTGACGCAGCGCGCAATGACGCGTGCGCGCGCCTTACGTCGCCGTACGGGCTCGTATCGTGAACGTATTCAGTCAGAACTGTCAGCGGCAGCGCAGTCCGACGAAGCGCTGCTCGCCATCGGTGGGCGCGGTCAGGGGCTGGATGGCGTCGGCCTGCAGGGTCAGGGCCTCGTTGCGGGCCAGGGTCTCCAGCTCGTCGCGGACCTTGAGTTCGTTGCGCTCGTAAAAGGCCACCTTGTCCTTCACCGAGACCGAGATCTCGCCCAGCTTCTGGCAGCTGCTCGGCGTGCCGGCCGGCAGCACCTTGATCGCGCTGGCCTGCGGGGTCAGTTCCACCCAGGTGCAGGCGGTCAGGACGGGCAGCAGGGCGGCGGACAGGACGAGCAGGCGCATGGGAGCTCCGGTCGAAGGCAAGGACGGATGGAAGGCCTGCATGGTGCCGCAGCCTGGATGAATGGGGAAGGCGAAAACCCGGATGGGCGCGCGCGCCCTGTAGAGCGGAGCTTGCTCCGCTGGGGCCTTCCCCCACGAACCGAACGAAGAGCAGCGGAGCAAGCTCCGCTCTACAAGGAGGCCGCAGCCTGACCTGAGAGAAAGTTGCTTCCAAATAAAGAGGTGCCGCAGAAAGCCCCATAGAAGCGCTTGCGGAACGCCCTGACAGCAAGACAAGGCCCCGGTCCGCACGAGGCGGACCGGGGCCTTGGGTCACGCAGCGCGGCGGCTTACTTGCCCGTCACCGGCTTGCCGTCGGCGTCGACCACGCTGACCTCGCCCAGCTTCAGCGCGCGCACCGGGGCCTCGATCTTGGACAGATCGCCCACGATCACCCAGGTCAGCGCGTTCGGATCGATGCCCTTGGCCGCGGCGTTGGCCTGTTCGGGCGTGAACGCGGCGACCTGCGCATTGCGCACCTGTACCCAGTTGTCCGGGCGCCCGTAGCGCACGATGCTGCCGATGGTGCCCATCACCGCCGAGGCGGTCTCGTAGGCACCAGGCTGGCTGCGCAGTTCGTTGGCCACGACCTTGTCGACCTCGGCTTCAGTCGCCGGCGCCTTGCCGGTGGCGTAGTCGGCGATCTCGCGCTGCATCTCGGCCACCGACTCGGCGGTCTTGTCGATCTGCACCGGCGCGATGGACAGGAACGGGCGCTGGCCCAGTGCGCCGGCCAGTACGGTGCGGGCACCGTAGGACCAGTGCTTGTCCTCGCGCAGGTTCATGTTCAGGCGCGAGGTGAACGAGCCACCCAGGATCTCGTTGCTCATCTCCAGCTTGACCGCGCCGGGATCCTTGCTCGAAGGCAGCAGCTCGCCGGCGTAGATGTTGGCCTGCACTGCGCCGGGCTGGTCGATCAGGTACACGCGCGGCTTGGCCGGACGCTTGGCCTGCGGGATGTCCACGCCGGCCTTGGCGACGCCCTCGCCCTTCCAGTCGCCGAAATACTTGTCCAGCACCGGCACGATCTGCGCCAGCGTGGTATCGCCGACCACGATCACCGTGGCCTTCTCCGGACGCAGCCACTGCTGCTGGTAGTTCAGCAGGTCCTGGCGGGTGAGCGAGGTGATCGCCGCTTCCGTGCCCGAGCCGGTGAACGGGATGCCATAGGGATGCGTGTCGCCGTACAGCAGCGGCGGCAGCACGCGCAGCGCGGCGGTCTGCGGACGCGCCTTCTCCTGGGCGATGCCGGCGATCCACTGCGCCTTGACGCGGTCGATCTCGGACTGCTCGAAGCGCGGCGCGCGCAGCATGCTGGCGAACAGGCCAACCGAGGCGTCCAGGTTCTCCTTCAGCGCCGACAGCGAGGCGGTGGCACCGTCGAGCGAGGCGCCGGATTCCAGCGACGCGCCCAGTTCCTCGGCGCGCGACTTGAAGGCCAGCGCGCCCAGATCGCCCGCGCCTTCGCCCAGCATCTTGTTGGTGAAGCCGGCCGTGCCCAGCTTGCCGCCGTGGTCGCTGGCGTAACCGCCGTCGAAGTCGTAGGCGATGTCCACCACCGGGATCTCGTGGCGCTCGGCCAGCACCACGGTGCTGCCGTTCTTGAGCGTGGCCCGCTGCAGGGCCGGGAACTTCAGCGCCGGGAAGCTCTCCACCTTGGGCACGCCATCCTTGCGGTCCACGGTGCTGGCCAGGGTGGTGTACTTGGGATCGGGCTTGGGCGCGTTGAACGGCGTCGGCTTGGCGGAAGGCTCTTCCACCAGCGGCGTGCGCGTGCCCGGCTTGACCACGAAGGTGTGGCTGGGATTGCCCAGCCACTTGGCGGCCGCGGCGCGCACGTCGGCCACGCTGGCTCCCTCGATGTTGGCCAGCGACTCGCGGAAGCAGCCCGGATCGCCGGTGAAGGTGGCGCACGAGGCCAGGGCGTCGGCCTTGCCGCCGAAACCGCCGATGCGCTCGATGCCGCGGATGAAGCCGGCGCGGTAGTTGGTCTTGGCGCGGGCCAGCTCCTCGGGCGTGGGGCCCTGCTTGATCAGGCGCTGCAGCTCCTCGTCGATGACCGCTTCGACCTTGGCCGGATCCACGCCCTTCTTGACCAGCGCGTTGACATAGAAGTTGCCGCCCAGCTGCGAGCCGTAGTTGGCCGTGCCGATGTTGTCCACCAGCTTGTCCTGGTGGGTCAGGCGCGCGTCGAGCCGCGAGCTGGCGCTGCCGCCCAGCACGTCGGAGACCAGGTCGAGCAGGTCGGCATCCCGGTGCCGAACTGCGGCACGTTCCACATGCGCCGCACCATCACCTGCGGCACCTTGTCCTCCAGTTCGGTGCGGCCGGACTGCTTGAGCACGGCCACGTCCACCTTCGGCTGGGCCATGGTCGGCGTGGCGGGAATATCGCCGAAGTACTTGGCCGCCTTCTCCTTGGCCGTGGCCAGGTCGATGTCGCCAGCCAGCACCAACACGGTGTTGTTGGGCCCGTACCAGGTCTTGAACCAGGTCTTGACGTCGTCCAGCGAGGCGGCGTTGAGATCGTTCATCGAGCCGATCGTGGTGTGGTGGTACGGGTGGCCCACCGGATACATCGTGCGCGCGATGACCTCGCGCAGCTGGCCGTAGGGCTGGTTTTCGCCCTGGCGCTTCTCGTTCTGGACCACGCCGCGCTGCTCGTCCAGGGTCTTCTGGTCGATCGCGCCGACCAGATGGCCCATGCGGTCGGACTCCATCCACAGCGCCATGTCCAGCGCGGTGGTGGGCACGTTCTCGAAGTAGTTGGTGCGGTCGGTGTTGGTGGTGCCGTTCATGTCGGTGGCACCGGCCTGCTCGAACGGGGCGAAGAACTCGCCCGGCGCGTTCTCGCTGCCGTTGAACATCAGGTGTTCGAACAGATGCGCGAAGCCGCTGCGGCCGGCCGGCTCGTCCTTGCTGCCCACGTGGTACCACAGGTTCACCGCCACGATCGGCGCCTTGCGGTCGGTGTGCACGATCACGCGCAGGCCGTTGGGCAGGGTGAACTGCTCATAGGGGATGTCGACCTTGGCCGGGGCGGTCGCCGTGGTGGCCGGTGCCTGGGCGACGGCGCCGGTGGCCACGCCGCCGAGCAGCGCGGTGGAAAGGGCCAGGGCCAGCAGGCGGATCTGGGGACGCGTCGAAGTGCGCATGGAACTCCTTGTGGATGCAGTGCCCGCGGCGGCGCGATGCCGGGCGGGTAGACGAGGAACAGCCCAGCGATGCTAGGCGCGGGCGCCGGTGTTTTCACTAGGCCACAAGCCATGCGGGCGCTGACGATGGCGACAGCCGCAGGCGCGCCGCCTGATGGCGCGAGGGGTCTGCCGGGATCGGGGTGCTCGCCACCTGCCCGTCGCAGGTTCGACATCTGATCTGGCGTTCGGCGGGCATGCCGCCGGCGATTCAAGCCCGTCCGATCCAAACCCTCGGACAGTTTCGCGCATCGGAGCAGGTGTTCGCGGACACCGCTGCGGACACCGGACACTCCGCCGCTCGGCGGAATTCCATTCAAAAACAATCATTTGGAGTTGGCACGCGTCCTGCGTTGCTCTGCCCCGCGCAACACCGCCCTCTCGAAACTTGAACAGTTACTGAACAAAAGCGAAGTCCGATCACTTCGCGCTTGACCGAACTGATTAGGTGTTTTACTTTACTACTACACCACCTGACGACATCACTACGGAGACCCACCATGAACACCAACACCCTGCTCCCGCTGGCCGCCGCTTCCCTGTTCGCCCTGTGCGCCGGCTCCATGCTCCTGTCCCGCCACGGTGCGCGGGACTCCGCGCCCGTCGCCCAGGCCAGCCAGGCCGCCCACGTCGTCGACCTGCCGACCGTCAGCGTCCGCCCGGACCCGGCCGACCTGGCCTACTTCAACGCCACCCGCAGCGCCCGCGTGGTCGATCTGCCGGCGGTGAAGGTCACCCCGGACCTGAGCGATCTGGCTTACTACCAGGCCTCCCGCGGCGCCGAGCGCGTGGTCACCCTGGCCGCGGTCACCGTCCGCCCCGCCGCCGAAGACGTGGCCTATTACATGTCCCAGCAGGCCGGCCAGGTCGCCGCCGTGCAGGCGCAGCAGGTCAACGCCCAGCTGGCCACGCAGGCCGCCAGCCTGATCAGCGGCGCCGCCTCGCGCTGAAGCCGGTTCGCGCAGTCCTTCTGTAGTTCGCAGCTTCTGTAGTTCGCAGCACCTGAGCATTCGCCAAGGGTTGGAAGCCCCCAAGGCAGGTTGACGATGGCAGCGCTCGCGCGGGTTGTCGCAAGCCGTACGCAACACCCCTCGACGCGGGCGCTTGGCAGGCCTATCGATGCTGAGCAAGTTTCGCAAGGCGCCGTGCTAGTGGCAGATCCCTTGGCCTGGGCCAGCGCAGGTTTTCGATTTACCGCCTCATCCTGACGATCGCCCGGCTCGTCCGGCGCCCCACGAGGGCGTTGTGGCAGGGAAGGTCGGCAGCGCTTTGAAGTCGCGCACGAGCCCGCAATACCGTTCGCTTGTCGGGTCCGCGCGATGCAAGCTTGATCGCAAGACCTTCAGCGCGATGCGGGATCCGGCGCGCGCGCCTCGAGGTCGGCAGGCAGCCTAGACTTGTTGGCCCTTCGCCCCTCGGCTCACGCAGCATGGCTCTTTCGCGCTCCGGCGTCCTTCGCTATACGGTGACCGCCTCTCGCCTGGGTGCCGCATGAGTGCGCCGTTTCAGCTCGATGTGCTGCTCTACCAGCCGGAGATCCCGCCCAACACCGGCAATGTGATCCGGCTGTGCGCCAACACCGGCGCGCGCCTGCACCTGATCCGCCCGCTCGGCTTCGCGCTGGAGGATCGCCAGCTCAAACGCGCCGGACTGGACTACCACGAATACGCCGCGCTCCAGGTCCACGACGACCTGCCGGCCGCGCTGGCCGCGATCGCGCCGCGCCGCCTGTTCGCCCTCAGCACCCGCGGCCGCCAGCGCTACGACACGATCGAATACGCCCCGGGCGACGCCTTCCTGTTCGGCCCGGAGACCCGCGGCCTGCCGGCCGAGGTGCTCGACGCACTGCCGGCCGAACAGCGCCTGCGCCTGCCGATGCGGCCGGACAACCGCAGCCTCAATCTGTCCAACACCGTGGCGATCATGGTGTTCGAGGCCTGGCGCCAGCAGGGGTTCGTCGGCGGTGCCTGAAGCCCGACAAAACATGTCGCTTGCAATTCAATCGCGCACGATGTAATTTGCGCCCCATGGACTCCTCGGACCCATCCCGCGACCTGCTTCAGCTGGACAACCAGCTTTGCTTCGCGCTGTATTCGACCAACCTGGCGCTCAGCCGCACCTACCGTAGCCTGCTGGCCACCCTGGGACTGACCTACCCGCAGTACCTGGTGATGCTGGTGCTGTGGGAGCGAGACGGGCAGACCGTCTCGTCCATCGGCGAGAAGCTGTTCCTGGATTCGGCCACGCTGACGCCGCTGCTCAAGCGCCTGCAGTCGGCCGGCCTGGTAACCCGCACCCGCGCCGCTCAGGACGAACGCCAGGTCGAGATCCACCTCACCTACGCCGGCCACGCCCTGCGCAGCCGTGCCCAGTCCGTCCCCGAAGGCCTGTTCTGCGCCATGGACTGTTCCCCCGATCAGCTGCGCGCGCTCAAGGCGCAGCTGGAAGACCTGCGCGACAAGCTCGCGCGTGCCACCCCCACCGCTTGAACCGCTCCACCCTCCCCTTCGTCGTTCCCATGAAATAGCACGCGATTAAATCGCAAACAAACCAGGAGTTCGCCATGAAACCCGACAAGATCCTTTACACCGCCACCGCCATCGCCAAGGGTGGCCGCGAAGGCCGCGGCATTACCCCCGATGGTCCGCTGGACCTGCAGCTGTCCACGCCGAAGGAGCTCGGCGGCGCCGGCGGCCCCGGCACCAACCCCGAGCAGCTGTTCGCCATCGGCTACGCGGCCTGCTTCATCGGCGCGATGAAGGCGGTGGGCGCGCGCGAGAAGATCAAGGTGCCCGATGACGTGGCCATCGAAAGCAAGGTCGGCATCGGCCCGGCCGGCAGCGCCTTCGCCATCGCCGTCGAGCTGAAGATCGAGCTGCCCGGCCTGGATCGCGAGACCGCGCAGAAGCTGGTCGACACCGCGCACCAGGTCTGCCCGTACTCGAACGCGACCCGCGGCAACGTGGATGTGGTGCTGACGCTGGTCTGATCGACCCGCACCGCTTCACAACCGGACACGGCGCCCCAGGGCGCCGCGTCCGTCACTGCTCTTGTGTTTTGTAGGAGCCGCAGAGCCTCAGCACCGTCGTTCCCGCGAAAGCGGGAACCCAGCGGCTTTCGCGGGAAGCGCACAAGGCACTGGATTCCCGCCTGCGCGGGAATGACGGCCTGGCCGGCCATCCTAGATATCCAGATACAGATCCGCGCTGTTCTTGACCTCTTCCATCACCGCATAGGTGCGGGTCTCGCGCACGCCGGGCAGCTTCCACAGCACCCGACCGGCGATGTCGCGGTAGTCGGCCATGTCGGCCGCGCGTAGCTTGATCAGGTAGTCGAAGCCACCGGCGACCAGGTGGCACTCCATGACTTCGGGCTGGTCGCGGATCGCGGCCTGGAACTCCTCCAGGATGTGCGGCGTGGTGCGGTCCAGCAGCACTTCGACGAAGACCAGCATGCCGGCGCCGAGCTTGTGCGGATTGAGCCGCGCGCGGTAGCCGATGATGTAGCCCTCGGTGGTCAGGCGCTTGACCCGCTCCAGGGTCGCGGTGGGCGACAGATGCACGCTTTCGGCCAGCTTGAGGTTGGTGATCCGGCCGTCGCGCTGGAGCAGGGCGAGAATTCTGCGGTCGGTCCGGTCCAGGGCGGCAGGAAGTTGGCTCATCCGCGGATCATAGCCCGCCTAACGGAGATTCATCCGGCGCATCGCCGATCAGAATGCACATCCTCAAGTTCATTCTGTCCCAGGCGGTCATTTATGCGGTTGCCCCTCCCCTATCGGCCCGAAGCCGACGTGCTCGCCCCGCTGCTGCAACGCCTGCAGGACCTGGACTGGGCCCTGGCCAGCGGCGATGCAGTCGGCTGGATCGGGCAGGTCCGCGCGGCCAAGCCGTCGGCCTTCGCCATGGAGACGCTGCTGCGCGAGTTCCCGCTGTCCAGCGCCGAGGGCCTGGCCCTGATGCGCCTGGCCGAGGCCTTGCTGCGCGTGCCCGACGCCGACACCGCCATGACCCTCACCGCCGACCAGCTGGGCCGCGCCGATTTCTCCGGCGCCTCGCAGTCGTGGCTGGCCACGCTGTCCAACCAGGCGATCAGCCTGTCCAAGAAGATGCTGGGCGAGGACGGCCAGAAGGCCGGGTTCCTGGCCAGGATGGGCGCCAAGGCCGTGGTCGCCGCGACGGTGCGCGCGGTGCAGCTGATGGGCAAGCAGTTCGTCATGGGCGAGACCCTGGACGAGGCGCTGGACGATGCCCGCAAGCAGCGCAAGGCGCGCAAGGGCCTGCGCTTCTCCTACGACATGCTGGGCGAAGGCGCGCGCACCGACGCCGATGCGCAGGCCTACATGCGCAAGTACCACGCCGCCATCGCCGCGCTGGCCAAGTCGCGCGATCGCAGCGTGCCGGTGGAACAGGCCGACGGCATCTCGATCAAGCTCTCGGCCATCGACGCGCGCTACGAGGCCGTGCAGCACGACCATGTCATGGCGCTGCTGGTGCCGCGCGTGTGCGAGCTCGCCGAGGCCGCCACCCAGGCCGACCTCAACCTGACCATCGACGCGGAGGAAAGCGAACGCCTGGAGCTGTCGCTGGAGGTATTCGAGGCCGTGGCCACGCGTACCGCGGCCCGCTACCCGCAGTGGAACGGCTTCGGCCTGGCCGTGCAGGCCTACCAGACCCGCGCGCTGGAGACGATCGAGGAAGTCGCCCGCATCGCCCGGGCGCTGAAGGTGCGCTTCATGGTGCGCCTGGTGAAGGGCGCCTACTGGGACTACGAGATCAAGCGCGCCCAGGAGCTGGGCCTGGCCGCGTTCCCGGTGTTCACCCACAAGCACCACACCGACCTGTCCTACCTGGCCTGCGCCCGGGCGATGCTGGCCATGCCCGATGCGATCTATCCGCAGATCGCCGGTCACAACGCCGGCACCATCGCCGCGGTGCTGCACCTGGCGCGCGCGGCCGGCGCGCCGTTCGAGCTGCAGCGCCTGCACGGCATGGGCGATGCGGTGCACGAGGCCGCGCACCGGCAGTATCCGGACGTGGGCCTGCGCGTGTACGCGCCGGTCGGCCCGCACAAGGACCTGCTGGCCTATCTGGTGCGCCGCCTGCTGGAGAACGGCGCCAATTCCTCCTTCGTCCACCAGCTGGCCGACGAGACGCTGCCGGCCAGCGCGCTGGTGAGCTCGCCGCTGCACATCGCCCCGCAGAGCGCGGTGACGCTGCCGGCCGACATCCTGGGCGTGCGCCGCAACACCGCCGGCACCGACGTGAGCTGCGAGCCGATGGCCAAGACGCTGCTGGCCGCCTATCCGGCCGCCGCGCTGCCGACCCCGGCGCCGACCCCGGTCGCGCAGATCGACGCCTTGGTGCACACGCTGGCCAAGGGTCAGAAGCGCTGGAACGCCACGCCGGTCCAGACCCGCGCCGCCGCGCTGGAGCAGGCCGCCGACGCGCTCGAGCGCGACCTGGCGCAGTGGTGCGCGCTGATCGTGCGCGAAGGCCATCGCACCTGGGGCGATGCGGTGTCCGAAGTCCGCGAAGCCGCCGACTTCTGCCGCTACTACGCGCTGCAGGTGCGCGGCCTGATGGCACCGCAGCTGCTGCCGGGCGTCACCGGCGAGCGCAACACCTACGCCCTGGCCGGACGCGGAGTGTGGGCATGCATCTCGCCCTGGAACTTCCCGCTGGCCATCTTCACCGGCCAGGTGGTCGCGGCGCTGGTCACCGGCAACGCGGTAGCGGCCAAGCCGGCCGAACAGACGCCCGGCGTGGGCGCGGCGATGATCGCCCTGCTGCACCGCTGCGGCGTGCCCGAGGACGCGCTGGTCGGCTTGTACGGCGCCGGCGAGACCGGCGCGGCGCTGGTGGCGCATCCGAAGATCGCCGGCGTGGCCTTCACCGGCTCCACGCCGGTGGCCAAGGCCATCGCCCGCACCCTGGCCGGCAAGGACGGCCCGATCGTGCCACTGATCGCCGAGACCGGCGGCCTCAACGCGATGATCGTCGACTCCACGGCGCTGCCCGAGCAGGTGGTCGATGCGGTGGTGCAGAGCACCTTCCGCAGCGCCGGCCAGCGCTGCTCGGCGCTGCGCGTGCTGTGCGTGCAGGACGACATCGCCGACGGCGTGATCGAGATGCTGGCCGGCGCCATCGCGCTGCTCCAGGTCGGCGACCCGTCGCGCCTGTCCAGCGATCTGGGCCCGGTGATCGACCAGGAGGCCTTCGACAAGCTGCAGGGCCAGATCGCCGCGCTCGAGGGCCGCGCGCGGCTGATCGCGCGCGCGCCGCTGCCGGCCGACGCGCCGGTCAACAGCATCGCGCCGGTGGCCTTCGAGATCGGCGCGCTGGAACAGGTGCGCGAGGAAGTCTTCGGCCCGGTGCTGCAGGTGCTGCGCTGGAAGGGCGAGGTCGAGACGCTGGTCGAGCAGATCAATGCGCTCGGCTACGGCCTGACCCTGGGCGTGCAGACCCGGATCGACACCCGCGCCCAGGCCATCGCCGCACAGGCCGAGGTCGGCAACGTCTACGTCAACCGCAACATGATCGGGGCGGTGGTGGGCGTGCAGCCCTTCGGCGGCGAGGGGCTGTCCGGTACGGGTCCCAAGGCGGGCGGACCCAACTACCTGCCGCGCTTCTGCTCCGAGTCTGTCGTCACCGTCAACACCACGGCGGCGGGCGGCGATGTGGACCTGTTGATGGCCTCGCACTAGCGGTCTTGCGTGAGGCGCGTGGACACACCGCGTCACGCGAATGACACCGGGCCTAGAGTTCCCAAACTGTCGCCTGAATTAATAAACGGTTAAGTACAATATTCACGTGGGATTTCGGCTCTGGCGCCGATAGTGGTCCCGTGGTCGCTGGGGTGGCTCTGGCGATCACGGCGAGGCGGTGCGACCTCTCTCCCGCATCCGACCTCCGCAAAGCCCGGCCTTTCAAGGCCGGGCTTTTTTATTGGGCTTTCCGCGCCAAGCCATCTCGGCCGCACCCATGTTGCACCGCAGACCTTGGACGCACAGCGCGCGACGCAGGCGTGACACGCGTGGCGGATGGGCGTCCTGACGGCGGCATCACTTCCCAGGCGCGATGTTCGGTCTGAAGGGGTGCAGTTTTCGTCGGACGTCGCGCGATGCCGGGCTGTCAATGCCGTCATGTGACGCGTCGCCTGCGAATCCTCACCCTGCCTTGTGCGCGAAGCGCGCGCTGCTCCGCAGGAAGCTGCCGCAGTTGCTGTGTACGCGTGAAGGCACCATCCATGTAGCGCGCCGCCCCCGCGTCGCGGGCGCGGCCAATCGCATGACAACCCAACAGGAGGTGGAAGATGCATGTCATGGCAGACCGTATCCGTCAGGCTCGACGCTTGAAGACCCTGTCGCAGACCCAGCTGGCCGAACAGGTCGGCGTGCAGCGCAGCGCCGTGGCGCAGTGGGAGCGGGTGGGCGGCACGCATCCCAGCGTGGAGCATCTGGCGCAGATCGCGGTGATCACCCAGGTCCTGTTCGAGTGGCTGGCCACCGGGCGTGGCCCGATGACCAGTGAGGCCACGCAGGTCGAAGCGTCGCCCGGCGCGCCGACGACGCCTCCGGCCGAGCGGCTGGCGCGCGATGAGGTGGAAACGCATGTGCTGCAGCTGATCCGTCGCCTGTCGCCGCATCGGCGTTCGGACGCCTGCGATCTGCTGCGCTCGATGGTGGGCTGATTCTGCGCCGCGCCGGCCTGCCAATCAGCGCCCGCGTGGGCCGAAAGCGGGAGAGTCCCAGAGAAATGCATCCGCTCGCGATCAAGTGGTTGCTGCGGTTGAACGTTCTGGCTTCGGAGGGGCAGCGGTCCGGCGGGCGGTGGCCGCTCATCCCTCAATCAGGGCATCCTGCCCTGATTCGGGCGCTCGGCCTCCTGCCTCGCTAGGCGCGGCCACCGCCCGCCGGACCTCTGCATCGCGCGTCGAGCTCCACGGCTTCGTCGAGAGGAACCCTGATTCTTACGCTGCGGAGCTCGACCCGTGGACCTCTGCGAAGCGCGAACCGAGGAGCGCGCTCGACCAAGGCGGGGCCGCCACGAAGTGCGTTCACCCGCGATGCGCTTCGACGAAGAATAAAAAATCCCACCCTTTCGGGTGGGAGCTTTCATGGTCGCGACGCGATGGGGCTACTGGAACAGGGTTTCCGGATATTCCGGCTTCTGTTCGCGCGCCAGCAGGCGCTCCAGGCCTTCGGCCGGGGTGATCTCGCCGTGCAGGACATCACGCACGGCCTCGCTGATCGACAGGTCGATGCCGTAGCGGTGCGCCTGGCGCATGACCTCGTCGGCGGTCTGCACCGACTCGACCACCTGGCCGATCTCGCGCACGGCCTCTTCGATGGACTGGCCGCGCCCCAGCGCCAGGCCCAGGCGGCGGTTGCGCGACAGGTCGCCCGTGCAGGTCAGCACCAGGTCGCCCAGGCCGGCCAGGCCCATCAGCGTCTCCGGGCGCGCGCCGATGGCCGCGGCCAGGCGCAGCATCTCGTTGAGGCCGCGGGTGATCAGGCCGGCGCGCGCGTTGAGCCCCAGGCCCATGCCGTCGGCCACACCGGTGGCCACGGCCAGCACGTTCTTCATCGCCCCACCCAGTTCGGCGCCGACCATGTCGTTGCCGGTGTAGGCGCGGAACGTCGGGCCATGCAGCACGTCGGCGACCTGTTTGCAGAACGCGTCGTCGGCACCGTGGATGGTCAGCGCGGTGGGCAGGCCCTGGGCGACCTCCTTGGCGAAGGACGGCCCGGTCACCACGGCCAGCGGCACCTCCGGACCCAGCACGTCCTCGGCCACCTCGTGCAGGAAGCGGCTGGAGCCGGGTTCGAAGCCCTTGGTCGCCCAGCTCACGCCCGCCTGCGGTGGACGCAGCGGCGCCAGCGCGCGCAGGGTGTCGGTGAAGGCATGCGAGGGCACGACCACCAGCACCAGATCGGCGTCGGCCATGGCCGCGGCCAGGCTGGTGGTGGCGCGCAGGGTCTGGGGCAGTTCGATGCCCGGCAGGTAGCGCGGATTCTCGTGGCGGAGGTCGATGGCCTGGGCCACCGCCTCATCGCGTCCCCACAGCACGGCCTGGTGGCCGTGCCGGGCGATCAGGGCCGCCAGCGCGGTCCCCCAGGAACCGGCGCCGAGCACTGCGACTTTCAACGCGTTCATTGCATCCCCCCGCCCGTGTGCAGGGGGCCGAGCTTTATCACAGACGCCATCGAAATCAGGCGTTGCCCACCGGCGGATCGTTCTCGATCACGCCCTGCTGGCCCTGGGCGGCGCGCTGGCGCAGGGTCTCGGCGTACAGGCCGTCGAAGTTGATCGGCTGCAGGAAGAACGGCGGGAAGCCGCCGGCCTGGATCAGGTCGCTCAGCAGCTGGCGCACGTACGGGAACAGGATGCTCGGGCACTGGGTGCCCAGCAGCGCGTCGATGGTCTGCGCGTCGAAGCCGGCCAGGCCGAACACGCCGGCCTGCTGCACTTCGGCCACGTAGGCGGTCTTGTCGCCGGCCTTGCAGGTCAGGGTCACGCCCAGGATCACCTCGAAGGCGTTCTCGGCCAGGCGCTGCACGCGCTGGTTGAGGTTGAGGTTCAGCTCGGGGGCGATGTTCTCCGAATAGATCGCCGGCGCGCCGGGGACTTCGAAGGACACGTCCTTGACGTAGATCTTTTCGACGGTGAAGTTCGGGCCGTTGGCCTGGGTGGCGGCTTCGTTGGCGCCGTTGAGGGTCTCGTCGGACATCGTGTACTCCGAATGGGTTGCGGTGAATGGGCCAAAGCCCGGGATTATCACATGGGGTGGCGCCACGCCCGGGCCGCTTCAAGGCCCGCGCGCGATGCGACGCGTGTTCAGTGTCAGGCGCGGCCCTTGACCAGCGGCAGGTCGGCGGCCTGCCAGGCCCCGACGCCGCCATCGAGCACATAGACCTTGGCGAAACCGGCCTTCTTCAGCTGGGCGGCGGCGCCCGGCGCGGTCTGGCCGCTGCGGCAGACCAGCACCACCGGGCGATCGCCCGCGCCGGCCAGCAGCTTGTGCTTGGGGTCGAACTTGCCGGCCAGGTTCTTGCTGCCGGGGATGTGGCCCTTCTCGAAATCGCCGCTGGCCGACAGATCCAGCACCAGCGCGTTGTCGTTGTTGATCAGCGCGGTCAGCTCGCCGGGGCGCACGCCCTTGTAGCCGCGGAACAGGCGCATGACCTCGGTGACGAGAATCGCCAGGGTCAGGCCCACGAGGGCCATGGACAGCATCGCGTTGTCGGCAGCGAAAGCCTTGAGTTGTTCGAAATTCACGGCAGGAAAGCGTCGGCTGGGCGCGAAAAGGCCGGCGATTGTCGCACAGCCCCGGCGACTATTGCCCCTGCCAGAGGTCCGGCAGGCCGTCCTGCAGCCACCACTGCTCGGCCGCCGGGTCCCAGCGCCAGCGCTCGCGCACCCGCACGGTGCGCTCGACCATGGTGTGGCGGTTGACCACGCGCACGTCGACCATGCGCGCCACCGTGCCGTCGGGTTCGCCGGCGCTGCCGATCTCGCTGTAGCCGGTGATCTCCACCTGCTGGTAGCGCGAGAGTTCCAGCGCGCTCAGTCCGGCGCCCTGGCGGGCCTCGGGGTCGACCACGCTCCAGGCCTGCTCGAATTCGCCCCAGCGCATCGCCTTGGTGAACAGGGTCTGGGTATCGGTGAGCTTGCGCTGCTTGGCGCGGTTGCTGATGGCCTCGGCCGGGCCG
Source organism: Pseudoxanthomonas sp. UC19_8 (assembly GCF_042700505.1). Taxonomy (NCBI): domain Bacteria; kingdom Pseudomonadati; phylum Pseudomonadota; class Gammaproteobacteria; order Lysobacterales; family Lysobacteraceae; genus Pseudoxanthomonas; species Pseudoxanthomonas sp. UC19_8. The sequence continues at coordinate 4,021,035 of NZ_CP170559.1, read as the reverse complement.
GCGCTGGCCAGCACCAGCAGTGCGGCCAGCAGCATCCACAGAAGTCGTCCCACGTGCGTGTGTCTCCCCAGGCGTGAACGAAGGATGCTACCCCTTTGCCAGGGCGACGTAGCGGCCGCTCAGTTCGGCGGCCACGCCGCCGTCGGGCAGCAGCACCTGGGCCAGCAGCGGGGCGCGCGCCTTGCCGCGGCGGCGGAAGGTGTCGATGAACTCGGCCCAGTCCGCCTCCGGCGCCAGCCAGGCCTGGGCGGCCAAGTCGTGCAGCAGCGGGGCGCGGTAGCGCACGGCGCTGTCGGCCACGTAGACCTCGGCCTCCAGGCCGGCCTGGCGCAGGCGCAGCGTGGTCAGCGCCCAGCCGGCCAGGGTCATCAGCGCGACCAGGCTGCCGCCGAAGGCCGTGCCCTTGTCGTTGACGTTGGCCGCCAGCGGCGCGCTCATGTGCAGACGCGTGCCATCGAAACCGCGCAGCGCGATGCGCATCGCCACCACCGGCGGCATCTGCGCGCAGGTCGCGCGCAGCGCGTCGAGCAAGGCGTCGTGATCCATCGCGTACTCTTGATTCATGGGCCAAGGCAAAGCGCGCGCATGGTACGTCATCTCCCTGCGGCCTCAGGACGGCCACGCCGCGCTGCGCCAGGCCGCCGCGCGCGTGGGCGCCGGAGTGATCGCGCTCTCGCCGTGGTCGCTGGCGGCCTGTACGGATGCACCAGCGCGGCAGGCCTGGGACGCGGCGCGGGCCTGCGAGGTGGTGGTGTTCACCAGCCCGGCGGCGGTGCGCTTCGCCCACGCACTGGCGCCCATCGCCGCGCGGCCCGGCCAGGTGCTGGTCGGCACCGGCAGCGGCACGCGCGCGGCGCTGGCAAGGCTGGGGCTGGAGGCCGTCTCGCCTGCGCACATGGACAGCGAGGGGCTGCTCGCGCTGCCCGAACTGGCCGCGCTGGACCAGCGCCCGGTCGGCCTGGTCACCGCGCCCGAGGGACGCGGCACGCTAGCCCCCGCGCTGCGCAGGCGCGGCGCGCACCTGCACCTGGCCGAGGTCTATCGACGCCAGCCGATCCCGCTGTCGACGCGCGCCCTCGCCCGGCTCGATGCGTTGGACGCGCCCGCCTGCGTGCTGGTGACCAGCAGCGGCGCGCTGAGCGAGGTGTTCCAGCGCCTGCCAGGCCATGCGGCCGCGGCGCTGCGCGCGCAGCCGGCCATCGTGGCCAGCGCGCGGCTGGCGACCGTCGCGCTGCAGGCCGGGTTCGAACACGTGCTGCAGGCCGAAGGCCCGCGTCCTGCGCAGCTGATGGCCACCGCACAGGCCATGTACTCACATCGCTTGGGCTAGCATGCGGCCGATCCCGCCGCGCCTTCACGCGCCTGTTCCACGGCTTCTTTGTTGGAGTGCCCCCCTTGAACGATGCCATCGCCAGCGCCGAGTCCGACACGCGCCCGCGCCGCCGCATCTGGCCCGCCCTGATCGTGCTGCTGCTCATCGCCGCCCTGGCGGCGGCGGGCTGGTACGGCTGGCAGCAATGGCAGGGCTGGCGCGCCGCGCAGGAAGGCCAGATCCAGCGCCAGCTGGCCGCGCTGGACCAGCGCATCGATGTCCTGCGCGGCGATGCCCGCGCCCAGGGCGAGCGCATCCAGGACGCGGCCGCCACCAACCGCGTGCTGCGCGATGAAATGCTCGGCCTGAGCCAGCGCGGCGCCCTGCTGGAAGACACCGTGGCCAAGCTGGCCGACTCCACCCGCCAGGGCGCCACCGCCCTGCGCCTGGACCAGACCCAGCTGGAGCTGCAGTTGGCCGCCCAGCGCCTGAACATCGCCGGCGACCTGCCCGGCGCGCAGCAGGCCTACGCCCTGGCCGCCGACACCCTGGCCGGCCTGGACGACCCGCGCGTGCTCAATCTCAAGCAGTCGCTGGAACAGGAGCGCGCCGCGGTCCTGCGCCTGGGCGCCGGCCCGAAGGCCCAGGCCCTGCAGCAGCTCGATGCTGCCAGCGCGGCGTTGGCCCAGTTGCCGCGCCAGGTGCCGGTCGATCCGGCCGCGCGTCCGGCCTGGCAGCGCGTGCTCGCGCCGCTGATCGATGTGCGTCCCAGCGGCGCGCGCGTGGCGGTGGTGCCGGCCCAGCGCGCCGCCTTCGACAACGCCCTGCAGCTGGAACTCACCCTGGCCCGCGCCGCCGCCGAGCGCAACGACACGGCGGGCTTCCGCGCCGCGGTGCTGCGTGCGGCCGGCTGGATTCCGCGGCTGTGGCCGGCCACGCCGCAGGCCGACGCGCTGGAGCGCCAGCTGCGCCAGATCGCGGCCCTGCCGCTGCAGCCGCAGATTCCCGAACTGGGCAGCACCCTGGCCCAACTGCAGGCCCAGCGCGGCAAGGCGGCCGGCGCCGCACCGGTGCCGCCGGCACCGGTGCCGGCACCCCCTCCGCCATCGGCGCCCACCGCGCCGGCCCCAACGGAGACCACGCCATGAAGATCCTGCGTCTTGTCGTGATCGTGCTGGTCCTGGTCGCCCTGGGCGTGTTCGTCGCGCAGTGGCTGGCGCGCGACGAGGTCCGCGACTGGGGCGAGGTGTTCGTGCGCGTGGGCGGCTACGACGTCACCGCCACCGTGCCGGGCGCGATCCTGGCGCTGATCCTCGCCGCCGTGCTGCTGTGGATCGTCTGGACCCTGCTGGCCCTGCCCTTCCGCGCCTGGGGCCGGCATCGCCGCAAGCGCGCCCGCGCCCAGCTGATCGAAGGCCTGGAAGCGGTCCAGCACGGCCACTGGCTGCGGGCGGAGAAGCTGCTGGACCGCGCCGCCCAGGACCCCGAGGTCGGCAGCGCGGCGCGCATCGCCGCGGTCCGCGCCGCGCAGGCGCGCGCCGACGCGCCGGCCCTGGAGCGCCATCTGCAGGCCCTGGCCCAGCGCGATCCCACCGCCCACGCGCTGCTGCTGGCCGACGATGCGCTGGCCGCCGGCCTGCCGACCCGGGCGCTGGTCGCGCTGGACGCGCCCGGCGCCCAGCCGCTGCCGCCGCGCGGCCTGGCCCTGCGCGCGCAAGCCCTGGCCGAGGTCGGCCGCGCCGGCGATGCCTGGGGCCTGCTCGGCCCGCTGCGCCAGCACAAGGCGCTGTCGGCCCCGGACTACGCCCAACTGGAAACGCGCCTGGCCGCGCAGTCGCTGGAGCAGGCCGGCGACGCCAATGCGTTGGCCGAGCGCTGGGAACTGGTGCCCAAGGCCCTGCGCACCGAACGCGCCGTGGTGGCCGCCTACGCCACCCGGGCCGCCGCGCTGCGCTGGGACGATGCGGCCACCCATGCCCTGGAACATGCGCTGGACAGCCGCTGGGACGAAGACCTGATCGCCCTCTACGGCCGCCTGCCGGTAGGCAAGCTCGATTCGCGCCGGGCCAGCGCCCAGCGCTGGCTGCAGGCCCATTCCGACAGCCCCGCGCTGCTGCTGACCCTGGCCCGGCTGGCGCGCCAGCAAGGGCAGTGGCCGCAGGCGCAGGAGTTCCTACACCGCGCCCTGGCCCAGGGCGGCGGCGCCGAAGCCTGGGAGGAACTGGGCCACGGCTACGCCGCCGCCGGCGAGGACTTGCTCGCCCGCCGCAGCTACGCCAACGCCCTGGCCGCTCAGCGCGGCGAACTGCCCGCCACCGAGCCCGACCGCGACCTGCGCCAGCAGATCCACGACCAGGCCGTCACCGAGACCCGCGACGAACACGGCCTGCCGCGCCTGCCCGAGTGATGCGTCAGCCGCGTGGATGACGCGGCTTGAAGTGCAGCCGTGACCTGCATACGAACGGTTACGCAAGCGACGTATCAACGCGGAGCTCGCTCGCCGTCGCATCCGTTCGGCTCGCCATGGTTTCGTCGAACACGCCGCTGCGCACGGGCACGGAACGTGGAGTCAGCGCAGCGACCCACCTGCCCTGCGCGCCAGCAGCGCGCTGGCCGCTGCCGCGGTCAGGGCCGCGACGCCGGCCAGCAGGTAGATCGCGCCGAAGCGCCAGGCCAGCGCGAGCGCGCCTGCCAGCGGGCCGGTGATCGCCAGCGCCAGATCCAGGAATAGCGAGTACAGCCCGAGCGCGGTGCCGCGGTTGCTGTCGCTGACCCGGCGCACCGCTTCCATGCCCAGCGACGGGAACACCAGGGCGAAGCCCGCGCCGGTGATCGCCGCGCCCACCGCGGCCAGGGCCGGCAGCGGCGCCAGCCAGATGCACAGCAGGCCGGCGGCCTCCACGCAGAGCGAGACCACCGCCACACGGTAGCCGCCGTGGCGGTCGATCGCGCGCGGGAAGACCAGCCGCACCGACACGAAGGTCACCCCCAGCAGCGTCATCGCCAGCGCCGCGTGCGGCCAGCCGCGCTGGGCGTAGTACAGCGCGATGAAGGCGGTGATCGCACCGAACCCCACCGACGCCAGCCCCAGGCACAGCCCGAACGGCAGGACCCGCGCCAGCACGCGGCGGGCCGGGATGTGTTCGCCCGGCACCGGCCGCACGCCGTGCCGCGGCAGCACGCAGGCCAGGGCGGCCAGCGCCAGCACGACGGTCAGCGCGCCCAGCGCGGCCAGACCGAAGCGCTGCCCCAAGGCCACGCCGACCGGGGCCGCCAGGGCCAGCGCGCCGTAGGTGGTGACGCCGTTCCACGAGATCACCCGGCCGGTGTGGACCGCACCGACCGCGCCGATCCCCCAGATGATCGTGGCGGTGGTGATCAGGCTTTCGCCGCAGCCCAACAGCAGGCGCCCGACGAACAGCACCGCCAGGCTGGCCGCCGGCCAGGCCACCATCAGCGCGGCGGCCGCGGTGCAGGCGCCCGCCAGCGCGCACACGCCCAGGCCCAGCAGCACCGAGACCTTCGGCCCGCGCCGGTCGCACAGGCGCCCGGCCACGGTGCGGCTGAGCAGGGTGGCGACGTACTGCAGGCTCACCGCCAGGCCGGCCAGCACCGTGCCGTAGCCCAGCCTGGTGTGGACGAAGCCCGGCACCACCGCCAGCGGCAGACCGACGCAGAAATAGCCGACGAAGTTGAACACCACGACGCTCAGCACGCGGCGGGTGAGGCGCGAGGGCACTGCGGCGGCGGCATCTGCAGGCGTCAGGGAAGCGGGTGAATCGTCCAAGGCGATACGCGGCGGCCCGCGCGAGGTCATGCGCGCGCCGGCAAACGGGGGGAGGGCCTGGACATGATGCGCCCGGCAGCCGGTGCACGCCGCACCGGCCTTGCCGAATTCCAGTCAGCGGCGCGTGCGCTGTGGGCACGGACACGTGCCTCGGAAGCAACATTCAGGGGCACGCTTGTGCTTGGTCGTGCTTGTGGCTTCTGCCTGCTCGGGATCGGGCTCGGTGGGAGCCGCCATGGCGACGAGGGGCTCTCCCGGGAAAGCCGCATCGCCATGGCGCTCCTACCTGTAGAGCGGAGCTTGCTCCGCTGCTCTTCGTTCGGTTCTTGGGGTAAGGCCCCAGCGGAGCGAGCTCCGCTCTACAGGCGGGCAGCTGCTGGGTTTGAGGAAACAGTTTCTCCCCCAAACTTGCTGCGATTAGCGGGGAAAAGCGGAGCAGCCCCTCAGCGCTCGACGATGGCGACCACACCCATGCCGCCGGCGGTGCAGATCGACACCAGCGCGCGGCCGCCGCCGCGCTGGGCCAGCTCCTTGGCCACCGTGCCGATGATGCGCGCGCCGGTGGCGGCGAAGGGATGGCCCGCGGCCAGCGAGGAGCCGTTGGGGTTGATCTTCTCCGGATCGATGCGGCCCATCGGACCGGGCAGACCGAGGCGATGGGTGCAGTACTCCTCGCTCTCCCACGCGCGCAGCGTGCACAGCACCTGCGCGGCGAAGGCCTCGTGGATCTCGTAGATGTCGAAGTCCTGCAGGCTCAGGCCATGGCGCGCCAGCATCTGCGGCACGGCCACGGTCGGCGCCATCAGCAGGCCCTCGCCGTGGACGAAATCCACCGCCGCGCTCTTCACGTCCTTCAGGTAGGCCAGCGGCGTGTGGCCGTGCGCGGCCGCCCATTCGTCGCTGGACAGCAGCACCGCCGCCGCGCCATCGGTCAGCGGCGTGGAGTTGGCGGCGGTCAGCGTGCCGCGGCCGGAGGTCTTGTCGAACGCCGGCTTGAGCGTGGCCAGCTTCTCCAGCGAGGTGTCCGGGCGCAGGATGTTGTCGCGGCTCACCCCGCGGAAGGGCACGATCAGATCGTCGAAGAAGCCGCGCTCGTAGGCCGCGGCCAGCTTCTTGTGCGAGGACACCGCCCAGGCATCCTGCGAATCGCGCGAGATGTTCCACTCCTTGGCCATGTCCTCGCAGTGCTCGCCCATCGACTTGCCGGTGCGCGGCTCGCCCACGCCGGGGAACTCGGGCTTGAGTTCGGAAAAGCGGAAGCCCTTGAGCAGAGCGCGCGCCTTGTCCTTGGGCGTCTTGGCGCGGTTGACCTCGAGCAAGCGCGCGCGCAGCTTCTTGCCGTAGACGATCGGCACGTCCGAGGTGGTGTCCGAACCGCCGCCAATGCCCGCCTCGATCTGCCCCAGCGCGATCTTGTTGCCGATGTGGGCGATGGTGTCCAGGCTGGTGCCGCAGGCGCGCTGCAGGGTGATGCCGGGGGTCAGCGGCGACAGGCCGGAGGACAGCGCAGCCTCGCGGCCCAGGTTCCAGTCGCTGGAGTGCTTGATCACCGCGCCCATGGCCACCTCGCCCAGGGTCTGCCCGTGCAGGCCGAAGCGCTCGACCAGCGCGCCCAGAGTGCGCACCGACATGCCCAGGTTGCCGACATCCGAATACGCGGTGTTCTGGCGGCAGAAGGGGATGCGAACGCCGCCGAGGATGGCGACGGGACGGGCGACTGGCATGGGAAGACCTCGGTGGACGGCCATGTTCAAGGGAGACCCGCACATGCGCAGGCGTATGGTGGAAGTGTAGCGGCGTCGTTCGACGCCTGTCATTGCGCGTCAACGACCTTCTCTGCTGCGCCGTGAACAGCACGTGCGCGTTCATCGTGTCGCGGCGGTCACCCGGCAGGTGGCTAGAATGCCCACAGATTGCATTGGCCTTGCTGTTCCTTCCATGACCCACCCCAACGAAACCGCGCAGGTGATGGGCCTGATCGCCCTGGAGCTGGCCGGAGGCGCCCCGCCGCGGCAGCCCGCCCTGCCCCAGGCCGAGGCCGGCGCGCTGGCCGAGAAGATCGCCCGCGACCTGGCCGGCCTGGTGCCGCAGGTGACCGCGCTGGAGCTGACCCTGGCCGCCGCGCACTTCGACCCCGCCGAGGCGCTGCGCCCCGGCTGGCCGCTGCACCGCCGCCTGGACGAACTGCGCCAGCGCGCGCCGGGACGCGACCAGGGCCCGCGCGTGATCGCCTTCGGCGCGGCCAGCGATGGCCAGGTGCCGATGCCGTTCCAGGCCGACCCGGACCTGACCGGCGGCGCGCTGCGCGTGCTGCCGTTCCTGCTCAGCGGCACGCCGGAAGATGTGGATGCCGTCGGCGAGGCGCTGGAGGAAGTGCTGATCGAACGCGGCATGGCCGGCGCCGACACCGCCCTGCAGCTGCAGGACGGACTGGGCGCCAAGGTCGAGCACGTGCGCTTCATGACCCTGCACGACCTGGCCGCGATGATGGCGCTGCAGTATCAGCACCAGCACCTGGAAGGCCTGTGGCCCGTGATCGAGACCGCGCTGCTGGCGCCGGACGAGGAGCAGTGGCTGGACGCGCCGCCCGAGCCCCTGCTGCGCTATGCCGATGGCCAGGTGCAGATGGCGCTGCTGGACGCGGCCACCTGGAAGTCGCGCAACACGCCGGGAACCGACGAGCCCGAGCGCCTGGCCCGCGCCTACGAGCACTATCTGATGCGCAAGCGCCAGCTGGCCGCGGTGCTCGAGGCGCACGGCATCCCCGTCACCTACGTGCACTGCCCCAGCGAGGGCGACCTCTGCGCGCACCTGCGCAGCTGAAGGCAGCTTCCTGCCCGTGCAAAGAAGAAGGCGCCCAATGGGCGCCTTCTTTCTTCCTGCGGACCTCGCGGGCGCACGCATCGCGCCGCCCGCGATAGCGCGGCTTACATCGCCGCGGGCGCGGCCTCGATGACGCCGCAGGCCAGACGGCCACCGGCATCGCCGGTCGGCTGGGTTTTGTAGTCGTCCGGCTTCTCGTGGACGATCACGCCCTTGCCGACGATGTCGTACTTGTCGCCCTTGCCGATGTCGGTATTGGCCGAGAGCATCTGGTCGATGGTCACGTTGCCTTGCGCGTCGGCGGTGATGTTGTTGCTGTCGCCGGCGTGGTGGGTCGGCGCGGTGACCTGGCCGTGATCCACGCCGTCGGGATTGAAGTGCCCGCCGGCGCTGCTGCCGTCCGGGGCGCTGCAGTCGCCCTTCTCGTGGATGTGGAAGCCATGCTCGCCCGGGGTCAGGCCGGTCAGCGTGCCGGTGACATGCACGCCGCCTTCCATCGCCATGAAGTTCAGCTCGCCGGCGACCTTGTTGCCCTGGGTGGGCTTGAGCGTGGCCTTGGCCGAGGCCATGGCGGTGGTGGCCGGCGAGCTCGGCGGCGGCGTGTTCTCGGCCGGGGCCGAGCTGGCCGCCGGATCGCTCACCGGCGCGGGCGCGGCCTCGGGTTCGGACTTGTTGCACGCGGCCAGGGCCAGCACGGTGGCGGCACACAGCAGGGTTTGGGTCAGTCGCTTCATCGGAACGCTCCTCGTGTTGCTTCTAGGGAATGCGCGCCATGAGGCACGCGGTCAACGGATCGCCTGGATCACGCCACAGGCCACCCGCGCACCGGACTTGCCCGCCGGCTGGGTGGCGTAGTCGTCGGGGTCTGCATGCACCACCAGCGCGCGGCCGAGAATGTCGTTGGGCGCGCCGCCGCCCAGGGTGACCTCGCCCAGGCGCGTATCGACCCGGGCCACGCCTTCCAGATCGGAGGTGAGGTTGTCCATGTCGCCGGCGTGGTGGGCGCCGATCTTGGCGTTGCCGTGCGGCTGGTGGGTGGGATTGAAATGCCCGCCGGCGCTGCTGGCATCGACCGCGCTGCAGTCGCCGACCTCGTGCACATGGAAGCCGAAACGCCCCGACGGCGGCAGGCCGCCGATGGTGCCGGCGATGCGCACGCCGCCGGCCACCGGGCTCAGCGTCAGCTTGCCGCTGACCAGGCTGGCCGAGGCCGAGCGCATGATCGCCTGTGCCTCGTGGACCGTCGCCTGGGCGGGCACGACGACCGGAGGCGCGGGCTTGGGCGCCGGTGCGCTGCTGCAGGCCGACAGCGCCAGCGCCGCGCCCGAGGCGAGGGCCGGCAGCAGCAGGCGATGGAAGCGGTGGTGAGGCATCGGGCCGCCACGCTATCGGCGGCGGCGTTCAGTTGCAATGAAGTTGGGTGCAAAGCGCGCGGCGGCGCGGTGACCATCGCGTCATCGCATCGCCGTCCCTGCCCGCACGCAATCAGCTGCGACGGCGCCCGGAACCCAGCTTGCGTGTGATCGTGTTGCGGCCCACGCCCAGCCTTGCGGCGGCATCGGCACGACGCCCGTTGGTGAACTGCAGCGCCGCTTCCAGCAGCGCGCGGTCCAACCGCGTGCGCGCCTCGGCGTGCAGGCCATCGGCACCTTCGGCCAGGCGCGCGCGCGCCCACTGGCCGAGCAGCGCGTCCCAGTCAGCGGCATCGCGCGTGGACGACCTGGCGCCATGCGGCAGGGCCTGTTCGACATCGCCCACGGTGATGGTGTCCGACGGCGCCAGCGCGGCCAGGCGCCAGCACACGTTCTCCAGTTCACGCACGTTGCCGGGCCAGTCGTGCGCGCGCAGCGCCTCGCGCGCGGACGGGGCCACGCGCTTGGCCGGCATGCCGAGCTTGGCGCAGGCCTGGGCCAGGAAGTTCTCGGCCAGGCGCGACACGTCGCCGCGACGCTCGCGCAGCGGCGGCAGCTGCAGGCGCACCACGTCCAGGCGATGCAGCAGGTCGGCGCGGAAGCGGCCGGCCTGCACCAGGCCTTCCAGATCCTGGTGGGTGGCGGCGATCACGCGCACGTCCACGCGGATCAGCTCGCGCCCGCCGACGCGGAAGAACTCGCCCTCGGCCAGCACGCGCAGCAGCCGCGTCTGCAGCGGCAGCGGCATGTCGCCGATCTCGTCCAGGAACAGCGTGCCGCCGTCGGCCTGCTCGAAGCGGCCGATGTGGCGCCGCTGCGCGCCGGTGAACGCGCCGGCCTCATGGCCGAACAGCTCGCTTTCCAGCAGCTCGGCCGGAATGGCTGCGGTGTTGAGCGCCACGAACGGCTTGCGCGCGCGCGGGGACTCGTTGTGCAGGGCGCGCGCGACCAGCTCCTTGCCGGTGCCGGTCTCGCCGGTGACCAGCACCGACAGCGGCGCCTGCGCCAGGCGGCCGATCGCGCGGAACAGCCCGCGCATGGCCGGCGTGTCGCCGATCAGCTCCGGCGTGCCGTTGCGCGTCTCCGCCACCGGTTCGGCGACGGCGGCCTCGCTGGGCTCCAGGCTGGGTAGCGCGCGCGCGGCCAGGGCCACCGCATCGTCCAGGTCGAAGGGCTTGGACAGGAACTCCTGCGCCCCACCGCGGAACGCGCCGGCGGTGCTGGCCACATCGGTATAGGCCGACATCACGATCACCGGCAGGCTCGGATGCGCGTGCTTGAGCCGGTCCAGCAGCTTGAGGCCGTCCTCGCCGGGCATGCGCACGTCGGTGAACAGCAGGTCCGGCACGCCGCGCGTGCCCAGCGCCTGCAGCGCCGAGGCGGCGCTGTCGAAGCCGTCCACGTCGTAGCCCGCGTCGCGCAGCGCGGTGGCCAGCACGAAGCGGACCGAGCGGTCGTCGTCGACGACCCAGATGCGCTGGCTTTCCTCAGTGGGCATGGCGTCCCTCCTCGGCGGCATCGCGCGATTGCGGCAGCAACAGGGTGAAGACGGTGTGCCCCGGGCGCGAGCGGAAGCCCAGCGAGCCGCGATGCTCGCGCGCCACCTGCTGGGCCAGCGCGAGCCCTAAGCCGCTGCCCTCGGCACGGCCGCTGACCAGCGGCAGGAACAGGTGCTCGGCCAGCTCCTCGGGCACGCCGCGGCCGTCGTCGATGATCTCCAGCCGCAGCGCGCGCGCATGCAGCTGATCGTGGATGCGCAGCCCGTGCTCGACACGGGTGCGCAGGGTGATCAGCGCTGCCCCGGCCTGCATGGCGTTGCCGACCAGGTTCCACACAGCCTGGGTCAGGCGGTCGGCGTCGCCGTGCAGCTCAGGCAGGCTGGGGTCGTAATCGCGCCGCAGGCGGCCGTGCCAGGCGCCCTCGGCCTCGGCCAGGCGCAGCACGCGCTCGAGCACGGCGTGGATGTTGAGCGCGGCATGCGGGCGCTGCGAGGTCGGCGACAGCAGCCGGTCCAGCAGGGCGTTGAGCCGCTCGGCCTCGGACTCGATCAGGCCGATCAGGGCGCGCTCGTCCTCGTTGTCCGCGCGGTTCTGCGCGCGGCGCGAGAGCAGCTGTGCGGCGCCCTTCAGGCCGGCCAGCGGGTTGCGCAGTTCATGGGCCAGGCCGCGCAGGGCGGCGGCCAGCGCGCTGGGCATGGCCTGGGCCGGGTCCAGCGCCGGGAAGTCGTCGACCGGATGGGCTTCCAGCAGCCAGCCGCCGGCGTCGGCACGCGAGAGCCAGCCCTCGGCGAAGCGCGCGGCCCCGCCGGGGAAGCCCAGGGCGACCCGGTGCAGGCGCAGCAGGTCGCGGTCGGTATTGCGGAGAAAACGGGCCATGGCATCGCCATCCATTTCCAATGCGGCCAGGGGGCGTCCGACCAGGCGGCGCTGGCTGACACCCAGCCAGCGCGCGAAGGCGGCATTGACGCCCAGGACCGTGCCGGCGGAATCGGCCCAGGCCACCGGCGTGCTCAGCGCGTCCGGGGTGGGAATCTCGCTCACAGCGCGTTCCGGGGGTTCGGGAAGCGGGTCCGTGGAGTCCGGCGGCGGCATTGCACCATCTTAGTGCAATGCCGCCGCCGGGCGCGGTCAGGCCTCGTAGGCCGCCTCGCCATGCGAGGTGATGTCCAGGCCCTCGCGCTCGGCGTCCTCGCTCACGCGCAGGCCGAACACCAGCTTGGCAATCGCGAAGCCCACGATGGACACCACGCCGATCCAGGCCACGGTGATCGCCACGCCCTCGATCTGGATCAGCACCTGGTGCGGGATGGAATAACCATCGCCCTTCACCCCACCCAGCGACGCGGCCGAGAACACGCCGGTCAGGATGGCGCCGACGATGCCGCCGATGCCGTGCACGCCGAACACGTCCAGCGTGTCGTCGGCCTTGAGCAGCTTCTTCAGGCCGGTCACGCCCCACACGCAGACGAACGCGGCGATGGCGCCGATGGCGATCGCGCCGAACGGCCCCACCGTGCCGCAGGCCGGGGTGATGCCGACCAGGCCGGCCACCGCACCGGAGGCCACGCCCAGGGCGGAGGACTTGCCCTTGAACAGCTTCTCGGCCAGCGCCCAGGCCAGGATCGCCGCGGCGGTCGCCAGCATCGTGTTGAGGAAGGCCAGCGCCGCGCCGGCGTTGGCTTCCAGGTTGGAGCCGGCATTGAAGCCGAACCAGCCCACCCACAGCAGCGCCGCACCGACGAAGGTGTAGGTGACGTTGTGCGGCCGCAGTGCGACCTGGCCGAAGCCGATGCGCTTGCCGACGAAGTACGAGCCCACCAGACCGGCGACACCGGCGTTGATGTGCACGACCGTGCCGCCGGCGAAGTCCAGCGCGCCGCGCTCGAACAGGAAGCCGCCGGTCGCCCAGACCATGTGCGCGATCGGCAGATAGCCGGCCGTGAACCAGATCAGCGCGAACAGCAGCACCGCGGCGAACTTCACGCGCTCGGCGAAGGCGCCGACGATCAGCGCGCCGGTGATGCCGGCGAAGGTCAGCTGGAAGCAGACGAACACCTGCTCGGGCAGGCTGACGCCCTTGGTGAAGGTGGCCGCCAGCGTCTCGGTGGTCACGCCCTTGAGGAAGAGCTTGTCCAGATTGCCGATCCACTTGCCGTCGCCCGAGAAGGCCAGGCTGTAGCCGTAGGCGACCCACAGGATGGCGATCAGCGAGAACACGGTGATGACCTGGATCAGCACCGAGAGCACGTTCTTGGCGCGCACCATGCCGCCGTAGAACAGCGCCAGGCCGGGCACGACCATCATCAGCACCAGCAGCGTGGAGGTCAGCATCCAGGCCACGTCGCCCTTGTCGACGATCTCGGCGGCGGGTGTGGCCGTGCTCGCGGCGGCGGACGGCGCCGCGACCGGTTCCGGCGCGGTGTCCGTCGGGGCGGTGGTGGCCGGGGCTTCCGTGGCGGCAGGCGCAGTGGCTTCCTGCGCGGCGACGGTGGACACGGTACCGGCGGCCAGCAGGCCCAGCGCGGCGGCCGCGCACAGCACCTGCAGGCGGGTGGTCAGGGCGGAGAGCAGACGAGTCTTCATGGGGGGTCTCTCCGGAAGGGTTAGAGCGCGTCGGCGCCGACTTCGCCGGTGCGGATGCGGATGACCTGGTCGATCGTGGTCACGAAGATCTTGCCGTCACCGATCTTGCCGGTGCCGGCGGCCTGCTGGATGGCCTCGATGACCGCATCCAGACGCTCTTCGGTGACGACGGTTTCGATCTTGATCTTCGGCAGGAAATCGACGACGTACTCGGCGCCGCGATACAGCTCGGTGTGGCCCTTCTGGCGGCCGAAGCCCTTCACTTCCGTGACGGTGATGCCCGAGACGCCTGTCTGCGACAGCGCCTCGCGGACTTCGTCCAGCTTGAAGGGGCGGATGATGGCGGTGATCAGTTTCATGCACATTCCCCGATGATGGTTGGAGCGCCCGGCGCGGGGCCGGACAAAAGAGCGGCGCGATAAGCCGAATCAAAGGTGGTCGCCGGCATCGCGCCGGCGCCACGATGAAGCGCCCAAGGGCCGCGTCGAACGCGCGGGAGCAAGGACCCGTGCGTGCGACGTGGGAGGGAGGGCGTGCGGCCCATGGGCGTCTTCGATGACGCGTCCCCAGCACTGCATGGTTCACGGCCGCCCCAGCGTGGCATTGCGGCTTCCGTCGGCCGTGCACCGGAAGCGCTCAGGTGAGGTGCAGCGATGGCAGTGGGTGGGAGGGGGGACCCACCGCCATCGCCGCGTTTGCTCAGTTGGCGTAGTACAGCTGGTACTCGAGCGGATGGGTCGCCGCGCGGAACTTGGTGACTTCCTGCATCTTCAGGTCGATGTAGCCGTCGATCAGGTCGTCGGAGAACACATCGCCGGCCTTGAGGAAGTCGCGGTCGGCGTCCAGCGCGGCCAGGGCCTGGTCCAGCGAGGAACAGACCTGCGGGATCAGCTTCTCTTCTTCCGGCGGCAGATCGTAGAGATCCTTGTCCGAGGCCGCGCCCGGGTCGATCTGGTTCTTGATGCCGTCCAGGCCGGCCATCATCAGCGCGGTGAAGGTCAGGTAGCCGGACTGCAGCGGATCGGGGAAGCGGATCTCGATGCGGCGCGCCTTCGGGCTGTTGACCCACGGGATCCGGCACGAGGCCGAGCGGTTGCGCGCCGAGTAGGCCAGCATCACCGGCGCCTCGAAGCCCGGCACCAGGCGCTTGTAGCTGTTGGTGCCCGAGTTGGCGAAGGCGTTGATCGCCTTGGCGTGCTTGAAGATGCCGCCGATGTACCACAGCGCCATCTGCGACAGGCCGCCGTAGCCGTCGCCGGAGAACAGGTTGGTGCCGCCCTTGGCCAGCGACTGGTGCACGTGCATGCCGCTGCCGTTGTCGCCGACGATCGGCTTGGGCATGAAAGTGGCGGTCTTGCCGTTGCGGAAGGCCACGTTCTTGATGATGTACTTCATCATCAGCAGCTCATCGGCCTTCTTCACCAGCGTGTTGAACTTGGTGCCGATCTCGCACTGGCCGGCGGTGGCCACCTCGTGGTGGTGCACCTCGGTCTCGATGCCGACCTGCTCCAGGGTCTTGACCATCTCGGCGCGGATGTCGTGCAGCGAGTCGGTCGGCGGGACGGGGAAGTAACCGCCCTTCACGCCCGGACGGTAGCCGCTGTTGCCGCCTTCGTACTTGGCCGCGCTGTTCCAGGCCGCCTCTTCGGAGTCGATCTTGAAGAAGGTGTTGCCCATCTCGTTGGCGAAGCGCACCGAGTCGAAGATGAAGAACTCCGGCTCCGGGCCGAAGAAGGCCACATCGGCGATGCCCGAGGACTGCAGGTAGGCCTCGGCGCGCTTGGCCACGCCGCGCGGACAGCGCAGGTACGAGGTCATCGTCGCCGGGTCCAGCACGTCGCAGGTCAGGTTGATGGTCGGATCGGCGTAGAACGGATCCAGATAGGCCGTATCGGCGTCGGGCATGAGGACCATGTCCGATTCGTTGATGCCCTTCCAGCCGGCGATGGAGCTGCCGTCGAACATCTTGCCTTCCTCGAACAGGCTGGGCTCGACGATGCTCGCCGGGAAAGTCACGTGCTGCTGCACGCCGCGCAGGTCAACGAAACGCAGGTCGACGAACTCCGCCTTGGAGTCCTTGATCAGCTTTTCGACTTTGTCGACGGACATCTTTGCTCCTCGAATCGGTGGTGAGGTGGAATGTGTGACGGCCTTATCGCAAGCCGCGTGCCAACCCGGAGGGCGCGCTAAGTCCCTGTTTTCTCTACATCCTCTTCACGCCGCGCACCAACCGGATGCACTTTGAAGGTGCATCGACTGAAACTAGCACCTAAAGCGTGCAAATGCGATTCGCCTTATGCTTCGGCCTCCCCCACGTTGCGCCCTGTCCCATGTCCGAACTCCTGGCCGCGCTGCTGCTCGGCATCCTCGAAGGCCTCACCGAATTCCTGCCCATCTCCAGCACCGGGCACCTGCTGATCGCACAGCACTGGCTGCCGCGGCAGACCGATTTCTTCAACATCGTCATCCAGGCCGGCGCGATCATCGCGGTGGTGCTGGTGTTTCGGCAGCGGCTGGTGAGCCTGGCGCTGGGCTGGCGCGATCCGGTCCAGCGCGACTACATGTTCAAGCTCGGCACCGCCTTCCTGGTGACCGCGGTGGTGGGCCTGGCGGTGCGCAAGCTGGGCTGGGCGCTGCCCGAGACGGTGACCCCGGTGGCCTGGGCGCTGATCATCGGCGGCCTCTGGATGATCGTGGCCGAACGCCTAGCCGAGCGCCGCGGCGACAGCCCCAACGTGACCTGGACGGTGGCCGTGCTGGTCGGCCTGGCGCAGGTGGTGGCCGGCGTGTTTCCCGGCACCTCGCGCTCGGCCGCGGCGATCTTCATCGCGATGCTGGCCGGCACCAGCCGGCGCTCGTCGGCGACCGAATTCGCCTTCCTGGTCGGCATCCCGACCATGTTCGCCGCCAGCGGCTACACCTTCCTGGAGCTGGCCAAGGACGGACAGCTGGGCCAGGTCGACTGGACCGCGGTGGCGGTGGCCTTCCTGGCCGCGGCGGTGACCGGCTTCATCGTGGTGCGCTGGCTGCTGGGCTTCATCAAGTCCCACCGCTACACCGGCTTTGCGGTGTACCGCATCGTGCTGGGCGTGGCCCTGCTGCTGTTCCTGCCCAGCGGCGCCTGAGCGCGGCAACCGATGGAACGAAAAGCCCGCGCGATGCGCGGGCTTTTTTTGTTCTTGCCTGAGTGCATCACCCAGATCTGTTGATGACATGAGCGCTGAGGCTTGAGCTCACTTCGCCGACCAGCCTCGACCCGGCCGGGCACGGCTCCTCGGCTCGGTCCGCAATCCCTGGCGGACTCGCCGCCGCGGGCCATCCATGGCCCGCTCTCCGCGCGCCAGGCCGGGTCGAGGCTACGCGAGCGTGCAGATCAGGACTTCTTCCAACGAAGGCATTGCGCAAGCGCTGTGCCCCCTCCCTTTCGCCGTAGGCGAAGGGGAGGGCCGGGGTGGGGTGCTGTTGCTCTTCGCTTCTGTGGCTTGCCCGGGAAAGCCCCGACCCCTCCCCTGCGCTGCGCGCAAGGGAGGGGGCCTCAAGTCGATCATTTCCCGGCACTGATCGCGTTGTGCGCGTAGGCAAGTGTCTCGAGCGGCTGCGCAAACCGAAGCCCTACAACCTGACGCGCGAGGCAGCGGTCCGGCGGGCGGGGGCCGCGCCTAGCGAGGCAGGAAGCCGAGCGCCCGAATCAGGGCAGGATGCCCTGATTGAGGGACAAGCGGCCACCGCCCGCCGGACCGCTGCCCTGCCGAAGCCAAGAACGCCAGGCGCCGCGACCTGTCACTCGAGAGAAGAACATTCTTCGCAACAGACGCAGACAGCTCAGCCCGCCAGCTTGGGGTTGAGCGTGTAGGTGCCGACCCACTCGGCCTGTCCCAGCACATGGCCTTCGATCGCCTTCAGCACGTCCTGCCCGGTGAACGCGCCCTCCACCGGCACGCGCTCCAGGTCCAGCGCGTACAACCGGAAATGGTAGTGATGCAGGCGTGCATCGTTGTACGGCGGATAAGGCCCGTCGTAGCCGAAGTACTGCCCGGCCAGCTGCGCATTACCCTCGAAATAGCCGGTGTAGTCGTTCAGCCCCTGGCGCGCGCCGGACGGACCATCAGGCGTGCGCTTGCCGCCGGCAACGAAACCGTCGGCGCAGCTGCCCGCGGCCAGCGCCTGCACCTGGGCCGGGATGTCGACCATTACCCAGTGATAGAAGTCCTGCCGCGGCTGGTCGGCCGGCACCTCCATGTCATCGCGGTTGGTGGTCTCCGGCACCGTCGGCACGTCCGGATCGACCACGAGCAGCGCGAAACTGTGCGTGCCGGCCGGCGCCTGCTCCCAGGCCAGGTGCGGATTGCGGTCGGGCGCGAAGCCCTGGGCGTCGCCGCCGGCGAACTCGGCCGGGATCGGGGCGCCGTTGGCGAAACTGTCGCTATGGATGCGCATGGCAAGTCTCCGTATCGAAGGGAAGCTGGGAAGACGGCGCGCCGGGCGCGGCGCGGACGCTAGTCGCGGGTGAGCCGATCGGTCACCCAGCGCTCGCCGAACCCGTCGCAGTGCGCGTTCTCGATGAAGCCGCAATGGCCGCCCCAGCGCGCCACTTCCAGCGCCACGCTGGCCGGCAGCTGCCAGCGGGCGAAGTCGGCGAAGGGAATCACCGGATCGTCCTGGGCCATCAGGATGTGCGCCGGCACGGTCATCTCGGCCAGCCGGTTGCCGGCGATGGAATAGCCGTCCAGATAGTTCTCCAGCGTGCCGAAGTCGGTCTCGTGCTCGACCATCCAGCGGGTCAGCTCGCGCACGCTCAACGACAGCACCGTGTCGTCGTAGACATGGCGCTCGGGGAACAGCTGGCGCTTGATCTCCAGCGAATGGCGCCACTTGCGCTGGAAGTACCAGTGGTACAGCGGCAGGCCCTGCTCCATCCCGGTCAGCGTGGACTGCGGGTCCAGCACCGGGCACACCGCGGCCACGGCCTTGAGCGGCAGCCCGAACGCCGGCGCGCGCAGCGCCACCCGCAGCGCGAAGTTGCCGCCGAGCGAGTAACCGGCCGCGACCATCGGCCGCGACGGGAACCGCTGCGCCACGTCGCAGGCCGCGTGCAGCACCTCGGGCAGCAGGCAGGAGTGGAAGATGTCTTCGTTGAGGTGGTGGGTCTGGCCGTGGTCGCGGAAATTCAGCCGCACCACCTCATAGCCGGCCTCCAGCAGGCTGGCGGCGGTCATGCGCATGTAGCTGGATTCCGAACTGCCCTCCCAGCCGTGCAGCAGCAGCGCCAGGCCACGCACCTCCATGCCCGGCACGATGCTGTGCCAGCCCTGCAGGCGCACGCCGGCGCCGCCGTCGAAGATGTGCTCGGTGCTGACCGCGCCCATCGCCTGCAGCCGGCGCAGACCGCGCCGGCGGCGCAGGTCGCTCGAACTCAGGATCGACTGCAGATGCGCGTTGCGCAGCCAGCGCGGCGGCGCGTAGCTGCTGGCGCTGACCGGCGCCTGGCCCACGTCGGACTGCGCCGGCGCCAGGGAGGCGCCCATCAGGCCCGCGCGTGCGCCGAAGCCCAGCATGCTCAGGCCTCCATCGCCGCGACGATGCGCGCCCGGGCGGTGTCGGCGATCTGCCGACGGCCCTGGACCCTGGTCGGGGAAGATGGGTTCGAGGAAGCAGATCTCGGCCACGCGCGAAGGTTCGCCCAACAGGCGTAGAAAGTTCGCGAAGAAGCTCTCATGCGGGCCGAAGGCCACCACCCGCTGCGCATCGCCGCGCACGCCGTAGCGCAGGGCCACCGGCTGCACCGGCACGGCCGCCTCGACCGCCGGCTGGAAGATGCGCGCGTGGAACGGGCCGACCTCGCTGCCGTCGCGGGTACGGCCTTCCGGGAACACCGCCACCGGGCGGCCTTCCTTCAGCCGCTCCAGCATCGCCTCCATCACCCCGCCCAGCGACTCGGTGCTGCCGCGCTGGTGGAAGATCGTCTCCCCGCGCTGCGCCAGCCAGCCCACCACGGGCCAGCCGCGGATCTCCTGCTTGGCCACGAAGCCGACCATGCGCTGGCTGTGCACCATCTCGATGTCCACCCAGCTGACGTGGTTGGAGACGAACATCACCGCCCCCTGCAGCGGCGTGCCGCTGCGACGCAGGCGGAAACCGAAGATGCGCATCAGCGCGGCCGACCAGTGCTCGACGGAGAACTGCTTGACCGTGCGCCCGCGCAGCGGCAGGCCGGCCCACAGCGGCACCATGGCCAGCAGCAGCAGCGGCAGCATGACCAGCAGATGGATCACCAGCAGCGGCGTGCGGAGCAGATAGCGGAAGGCGCGGCCGGCACCGGGGGCAGCAGGCGCCAGAGAGGGGGACGGACTCATCCGGGCAAGATACCGGATGGGTCCGGGGCCGGCTACAACAGCCGGCCGGAAGCAGCGTTGCGCCGGGCCGGCGCGCCGCCCGCGCGGCCGATCAGGCCGCCGGCTTGGGCACCACCGCCAGGGTCAGGCGCGAGACGCACACCGGCTTGCCGCGCTCGTTCTCGATGCGGATGTCCCAGACCTGGGTGCTGCGGCCGATGTGGATCGCGCGCGCGGTGCCGGTGACGGTGCCGGCGCGCTCGCCGCGGATGTGGTTGGCGTTGATCTCCAGGCCGACCACGGCGTGCCGCTCGGGATCGAGCACGCTCAGGCCGCCGGCCAGGCTGCCCAGCGTCTCGGCCAGCACCACCGAGGCGCCGCCGTGCAGCAGGCCGAACGGCTGGTGGGTGTGCGCGGCCACGGGCATGGTGCCGCGCAGCCAGTCCGGGCCGGCCTCGGTGATGACGATGCCCAGGTGGCCGACCAGGTTGCCGGCCGACATGGCATTGAGCGCGTCGATATCGACGGGGACGCGGAAAGTCATGGCAGTGTCCTTCTAAAACGTGAAGCGTCAGAGGATCGGCACCAGGCCGGCGCCGAAGGCGATCAGGATGCGCGCGTACAGCCGCTTGGGCCCGATGCTCACCTCGGGGAAGTCGCCCACCGACTTGTAGCAGGCGTGGAACATCGGATCCTTGACCGGCAGCGGGCCCGGGCACTGTTCGCTGGGCACGAACTCGTAGCTGGTGGCATAGCGCCAGGGCCAGATGTCGAACACCGGCAACGCCGAGGACACCTTGTCCAGGCTGTAGTTGATGCCCGAGAACACGCCCGGCTTGGGCCGAGGCGCGATCACCCAGGAGTTCTCCGGCTCGATGTCGCGGCGGATGCTCTGCTCCAGCTGCTGGGCGAAGGCGCGGTTGGGGATCACCACCACCGCCTCGGTGTTGTAGTCGAGCGAGCGCGGGTCGAAGTTATGCGTGCCGATCACCGCGATGTCGTCGTCGATCACCATCGACTTGGCATGCAGGCCCATGCGCACGCCGGCGCGCTTGAGCGGCAGCGGGTCGCTGTGCGGACCCTTGCTCAGGAACGAGGGCCGGCCCTCGGCGCGCTGCAGGCGGCGGTCCACGCGGTTGCGTTCGCGCGCGCGGCGCGTGGCGCGATCCTGCTGCTCGTCGCGGTCCACCATGCCGAAGGGCCGGCTGCCGGGCATCGAGGTGCGGATGGCGGTGCTGCGCGGCACGTCCTGCTCGGGCATCGGTGCCGGTTCCTGCCCGGGCAGCGCCACCGGCGGCACCGGCAGCAGCGTGGCGACGTCCACCGGCGCATCGGCCGGGAACGGCTTGTATTCGTAGAGCTGGAAACCGAGCTCGCGCAAATACATGCGCTTGTACTTGGCCGACACCGAATACACGATCGGATTGTCGGTGGCGGCCAGGCTGTTGGTGGACACCACCACCGCCGGCGGCACCGGCCGCGTGCGCAGGCCCTTGAAGAAGCGCTTTGCCTGCTTGGACATGATCAGGTACGGCGTCTGCATCAGGATCTCGTCCTGCGCGCGGGTCAGCAGCGTGCCCAACTCCCAGTCCGAGGGCGCGGCGGTCTCGGGATCATCGGCGCGATGCTTGCGCGGGGTGTCGGCCACATAGCTGACCGTGCCCACTTCCAGCGCGCGGTCGACCAGGCGCTGCTGGATCACCTCCGGGTCGCTGGCGTCGGCGCCCATGTCGGCGACGCGGTCGGGGCGCTTGAACGCCTCCGGCGGCATCGGCGGCACGCCTTTCTCGAGCAGCGTACGGCCGACATCGCTGAGCCGCTCGGCCGGGATGCTGCGCGGCGCCTCCCAGAACTGGTCAAAGCTGCGCCCCATGTCCGCGCCTTCCGGGCCTGCGATCAGCACGTCGCGGTCGCGGAAGTTGTATTCCGAATCCCAGTCGTAATAGTCGTCCTGGTAGTTGCGCCCGCCGGTGATGCCGACCGCATCGTCCACCAACAGCAGCTTGGTATGCATGCGCTGGTTGAAGCGCCGGAAGCAGCACACCACGCTGGCCGCATAGTCCAGGTAGCCAGGCACGGCCTGGTTGAAGGTTGGGTTGTACAGGCGCAGGGCGAAGTTGCGGTGCGCGCCGGACAGCGCCGCCAGCATGTCCAGGTTCGGGATGGCGGTGAGCTGGTCGATCAGCACCCGCACCTGCACGCCGCGGCGCGCCGCGGCCAGCAGCTCGTCCAGCACCAGCCGCGCGCTGTCGTCGGTGTCGAAGATGTAGGTCTGCACGTCGATGCTGTGGCGCGCGGAGCGGATCAGGTTGAGCCGCGCCAGCAGCGAGTCCTCGCCGCGGTCCAGCAGCAGCGCGTAGTGGCGCGGCACCTTGGGCGTGGAATCGGCGCGCGCCTTGTCGGCCAGATCGCGCAGCGCTGAGGGCTCGGCGCAGGCGTTGGCGCCCTGGCAATCGATCACCTGCGAACGGGCGGCCTGGGCGATCTGCACCGCGCGTGCATGATCGGCCTGGGACAGGCTGGCGCAGCCGCTGCCCAGCAGGGACAGCAGCAGGGCGAAGGCCCCCAACAGCTTCCTCAAGGTTTGGGCTCCCGCTCCGATGCCTGCACGCGCGCGCGCAGCAGGAACTGCACCTTGTCGCTGAGCGCCAGCCGGAAGCCGTCCATGTCGTAGTCGCTGCGGCGCACCTCGCCGGACAGCACCACATCGCAGTCCACGCCAGGGCGCGCACAGGGCTCGGGCGTGACCGTGAGGGTCTCCGGGCGGCGGATGCCGCGGATCACCAGCTCACCCTCGAGCTGGCCGCCGCCTTTGAGCACCGCACTGTCATAGGGGTAGGACACGAACACCACTTCCGGCCATTTTTCCGCATCGAAGAACGCGCTGCCCCGCGCCCACTGCGCATAGCGCGTATGGTCGCCGATCTGCACGTCGGCCGTGTACATGTGCAGAGTCACCTGGTGTCGGCCGTCGGGCAGCACGTGCACCACCCCGTCGTAGCGCGGGAAGTTGCCTTCCAGCGTCTGCCCCCAGCGCGTGGACAGCGCGAAGCCCAGCCGCGTGTGCTGCTTGTCCAGCGGCATGGTGCGCGACTGCGCGGCGGCGGCGGTGCAGAGGGTCAGCCCGGCGCCGAGACAGAACCGGATCCAGGCCTTCGCCTTCACGGCCACCAGAACGCCGACAGGCTCGCCGCGCCCGGTTCGATCGGGCCGTCCTCGGCGAAGGTCAGCACGACCACCGAGCCGGTGGGCATGCCGCGATAGTCGCTGGTGCTGCCGCTGTGCAGCAGCGCCGCCAGCTGTTCCAGCCCGGGGTTGTGGCCCAGCAGCAGCAGGCGGTCGACATCGCGGTGCGCATCGGCCAGGCCGATCAGGGTGCCGGCGGTGGCCTCGTAGATGGCCTGTTCCAGGCGCTGTTCGACGTAGCCGGTGGTGGCCAGGACCGCTTCGAGCGTCTCGCGGGTGCGGCGCGCGGGCGAGCACAGCACGCGGTCGGGGATCAGCCGCTGATCCTTGATCCAGCGGCCGGCCGCCTCGGCCTCGGCCTGGCCGTGCGGGGCCAGCGGGCGGTCGAAATCGGACTGGCCGGGCAGGGCGGGCTCGGCATGGGCATGGCGCAGGAGGATGAGTTCACGCATGGGTCGACCTTATCGGGGGCTGCGTGATCAGACCGCATCCAGCCAGGCGAGCAGCGGCTGCCAGTCCTGCTGGTGATCGCGCACCTGCAGGGAGTGGTAATCGAACAGGCTGCGCCCCAGCCCGGCCATGACCACATAGGCCTGGGTATCGCGCAGGGTGGCGACCACCGGATACGGCCATTCCCCCATCATCTCCAGCGCCTGCTGGGCGGTGTGGGTCCAGGGCTTGGCGCGGTTGAGGACCAGGCCCACCGGCAGCTTGCGCTTGTGCACGCGCGGGACCTTGGACAGCGAGTTGAGGAAGCCGACGGTGGCCTCGATGTCCAGGCCCGAAGGCAGCACCGGCACCACCACCGCATCGGCGGCGTCCAGCAGCGCTTCCAGTTCATCGGCCATGGCGCCGGCGCGGCCGTCGGCGATCACGGTCTGGGTGTCGGCCGGCAGCCTGGACGCCCACTTCTTGCCGGTGCCGCTGAGCGGCAGCACGGCGCTGGGGAGCTCGGCGCGGCGCTGGGCCCAGCGCGTGGCCGATTCCTGGGGATCGGCGTCCACCAGGACCGTGCGCTGGCCCTGCAGGGCGTAATACGCGGCCAGGTTGGTGGCCACCGTGGTCTTGCCCGCACCGCCCTTGGAACTGGCGACCAGGATGGTCTTCATGCGCTCACGCCTTCGCACTCGTCCGGGAAGCCGGAGCGTACACCGTCGGCCGTGAAAGCCACCAGCCGGCCTCCGGCCCGTGGCGAGGGTTGGCTCTGCTATGTTCGCTCGCCCCGCAAGGAGTGCCCATGAGCGAGCTGAAGGACCTGACCGCGCTGATCCGCGCCGGAACGCCGCTGATCGTCATCGAGACCCAGGACGAGGCGCGGGTGGTGGACCTGTTCCGCCAGTCCCTGGCCCAGGTCTGGCGCGCGCTCTATCGCTGGTCGGCCACCGAGGGCCTGCGCCGGCTGGACATGGACCGCGAGGATGCGGCCGAAGGCGCGCCCGAGGCCGGTGCGGCCCTGCAGGCGATCAAGGCGGCCGAGCAGCGCGGCGTCTACCTGCTGCTCGACTTCGCCCCGTATCTGGAATACGCCGGCCACCAGCGCCAGCTGCGCGACATCGTCCAGCGCCGCCATTGCCAGCCGCACGTGGTGGTGCTGGTCGGCGCCCGGGTCGAGCTGCCGGAAACGCTCGAGCCGCTGGCGGTGCGCTTCAGCCCGCGCCTGCCCGCCGCGGCCGCGCTGCTGAAGATGCTGCGCGAGGAAGTGGCCGCCTACCCGGCCGAGAACGGCGGGCGGCGGGTCGAGGTGGACACCGCCGCGGCCCAGCAGATCATCCGCAACCTGGCCGGGCTGGACCTGGTCGACGCGCGGCGCATCGCGCGCCACCTGATCTACGACGACGGCGTGCTCGGCCCCGGCGATCTGCCGCAGCTGGCCAGGCTGAAGTTCGAGCTGCTCGGCCGCGGCGGCCAGCTGCAGTACGAATACGACGGCACGCGGCTGGACGAGGTGGCCGGCGCCGACCGGCTCAAGCGCTGGATCGCCCAGCGCCGCAGCGTGTTCGCCTCCACCACGCCGCCGCCGGGCCTGGACCCGCCGCGCGGCATGCTGCTGCTGGGGGTGCAGGGCTGCGGCAAGTCGATGCTGGCCAAGGCCACCGCGGCCGGGTTCGGCGTGCCGCTGCTGCGCCTGGACATGGGCGCGCTGTACGACAAGTACCACGGCGAGACGGAGAAGAACCTGCGCAAGGCGCTGGCTGCGGCCGAGCAGCTGGCGCCGTGCGTGCTGTGGATCGACGAGATCGAGAAGGGCCTGGCCAGCAGCGGGAGCGGCGAGGATGGCGGCGTGTCCCGGCGCGTGCTCGGCAGCCTGCTGATCTGGATGGCCGAGCGCAGCGCGCCGGTGTTCGTCGTGGCCACCGCCAACCAGGTCCACGAACTGCCGCCGGAGCTGCTGCGCAAGGGACGCTTCGACGAGATCTTCTTCGTCGACCTGCCCGACGCCGACACGCGGGTCGAGCTGCTGCGGCTGCATCTGGGCCGACGCAGGCTGGTGGCCGAGGACTTCGCCCTGCCTGCGCTGGCCGCGGCCAGCGACGGCTTCTCCGGCGCCGAGATCGAGCAGGCCATCGTCTCGGGCCTGTACACCGCACACGCCGAGGGCCGCGCCCTGGACACCGACGGCCTGATGCGCGAGATCCGCACCACCCGCCCGCTCTCGGTGCTGATGGCCGAGCAGGTCCAGGCGCTGCGCGACTGGGCCCGCGGCCGCACCGTGCCGGCACACTGAGGCGCGGGTGCGCGACGGCGGCCAGGCGCGCCGCTGGGCCCAGGTGGGGTGAACCGCGTCGAAGACGCTACCAATCCTCACTCATTTCCCTGTAATTTCAAATACTTGTCGCTTGTCGCAAGGGCCGCGCTGCCGTAGGCTCAGGGGTCTCACGGATCCCGACGGAACGGCCCCGTAGTCCATGGAACACTCCCTTCCCCACCCCCAGACCTGCGAGGAGGCCACGCCCTCGCAGGTGGCCGCCGAGCTGATCGCGCGGCATCAGCAGGCCGACGGCCGCGTCGCCGTGCTCGATCTGGCGCGCCAGGTGCCCGCCACCGCGCGCGCCAGCCACATCGAAGTGCAGGTGCTGGCGCAGGAAGTCGCCGTGCGCCTGCCCATCCCCGTCGCGCGCAAGCTGCTGTCCGGCTTCCCGCCCTTCAGCCTGGTTCCGCGCGCGCCGTGGCAGCGCAAGAGCCTGCTGTACCGCGCGCTGGACACGCTGGCGCCACTGCGCTGGGTGCGCTATCGGCTGGGCCGCTCGCGCTATGCCTGGGTGCGCCAGCGCGCGGCGCATCGCCAGGGCCTGGAGGCGTTCACCGTGGTCGAACGCGCCACCGACGCGGCCGTGGCCCGCTTCGCGCGCGTGGTCGACCTGCATTGCTTTGCCGACCTGTTCGGCCGCGACGGCGATTTCCGCGACACGGTGGTCGCGCTGGTGTGCGAGCACGCCGCGCCCGAGCTGCGCGATCCCTCCGGGGCCGAGCAGCGCCTGAACATGGCCGCCCTGCTCGACCTGACCGCCTGGCATCAGGGACAGCGCGGCGACGCCGCCACCCAACTGGGTGCCGAACTGGTGATGCTGGCCATCCCGGCCTCGGTGTTCGAGCGGGTCACGGCGGCGATCCGCCAGTGCATGTCCCAGCGCACACCCGCCGTCCCGACGCAGGCGCAACCTCAGGAGATGGCGGCCGCCTGAAGAACGGCGGCGTGGAGGGCGCTACTGCGCCCTCGCCGCTGTCGCCCTGGTCGAGGTCCAGCCCGCGGGCGGAGTGAGCGGCCGGTGGTTGGCTTCCAGCAGGCGCTGCAAAGCGATGATCTCGCCGTCGCGCAGCTCCCAGTCGAGATAGGTGTCCATCGGGACCTCGCCCGTCGACGATGACCGGAGGCGGGACGCTTCAGCCAGGAGCCATTGCAACTGCCGCCGCTCCTCGCGCCAGCGCAGTTCCTGCGGGGTGTCCGCCGTCAGGCGCGTCATCAGGGCGGTGCCGATCATGCGGGTGATCAGGTCGCTGCCATCGCGCGCCATCAGCGCGAACACCGACTTGCAATCGTCCCAGCGTTCGCGGTCGTCGTGGGTGTGCGTTTCATCGCAGTAGCGGGTGACCACGCCCAGACTGGGGATCGGCCGCGTCGCCAGCATGGTCAGCACGTTGAACCTGGGCCAGTCCGCCAGTTGCGAGCCATCGGGTATACCGGTCTGCGCCGCGAGCGCCTGGCGCAGCGATGCATCCATCGGCGGCACCGGCATGCCGGAGACCGCGTTGGCCAACAGACCGCCGAACTCGATCTGCATCGCGTCGTAGCGCGTCGCCTGCGTGGCCGCGCGCCAGGCCCTGGCCGCTGCCTTGGCATCGCCGCGCTGCTGGGCCTCGATGAAGGTGAGCAGCTGCACGAACAGGTTGTCGCCTTCCTCGCGCTGCAGGAACGCCAGCGCGCCGGCCGCGTCGCATTGCACGTTGGCCCCGGGGCATCCCATCGCCTCGAAGCGTGCGACCAGCGCATCGCGCGGCCGCGCGTCGAGCGCGGCCTGCATCCAGACACCGGGCTCGTCGATCCCGGCGACAGGCGGCTTGCCCGTGCCTTGCCGTGCGTCGGCCTCGTCGCGGGGCCACAGCACGGCGGCGGCATAGAGATCGCGCGCCTGGCCGCTGGAGGCCACGCCGCGCAGGTGCAGCTGCAGGGCCTGGTCGTACTGCGCCTGCCAGGCCTTGAAGCGCTGCTCGAACGCGGTCTGGTCGGCCGCGGCCTGCGCCTGCGCACGGACCGGGAGCACCTGAAAGGCCAGCAGCAGAACGGCGGCGAAAGCAAAGCGGCGCATGTCGGTTCGTCCCTGAAAACCCGACCTTGAGGATGACACGCCTCAAGGCGCCAGGTGCGGCAACAGCCAGGACAGCAAAGGCAGCGTGGCCAGCGACAGGACGATGGAGTAACCGGTCAGCGCCGCGCACAGGCGCGGGGCCAGGTTGTGCGAGATGGCCAGCGCGGCGGCGGTGATCATGGTCGGCATGGCCGACTCGAGCACGTTGACCTGGAACAGCTGGCCACGCAGACCGAAGGCGTAGGACAGTGGAATGGCCAGCGCCGGCATCACCAGCAGGCGCAGCGCCAGGCCCACGGCCAGCGGCTTGAGTTCATGGCGCGGCAGCCGCAGCTGGATCGACAGGCCGACCGAGAGCATCACCAGCGGCAGCATCGCATCGGCCAGGCGCTGCAGGCCGCTGGCGATCCAGGCCGGCGGCGCGGCGGGCATCAGCGTGACGGCGAACACCAGCGCCCACAGCGGCGGGAACTTCACCACCCGCAGGACGAGCTGCCTGGCCCCCGGCGGCGTCTCGCCCGAGTAGCGCGCCAGGATCACGATGCCGAGCGTGGACAGCATCAGGAAGGTGCCGAACTGGTCGTACACCACCGCATAGGGCAGCGCATGGTCGCCCAGCAGCGCCCGCACCATCGGATAGCCGATGAAGCTGGAATTGGAGAAGCCCACGCAGATCAGCAGCGCGGCCTGTTCGCTGCGCGCCAGCTTCAAGGCGCGTCCGGCGATAGCGACCAGCCCGTACACCGCGCCCATCAGGATCCACGGCGTCAGCATCAGGCCCAGCAGCGAAGGATCCAGGTGCAGGCGCGGCACGAAGGTCAGCACCGCCGCCGGCAGGCAGACGTAGAGCACCACCAGATTGAGCACATGCGCCGCCCCTTCCGGGAACAGGCGCAGCCGCGCGAACAGCAGCCCCAGGGCCAGCATGGCCAGGATCAGGGCGAAGGCATCGAAGGCCATGCGTTTCCTTGCGCGGACAGGCGCGAGAGCGTGGATCGGGCGCATTGTCGCAACGCGCCTGCCGCAACGCCAAATGAGGCCGGCACCGAGGCGGTTGTAGACTGCCGCCGCGCCAGGCCCATCGCCACGCGCACGCCACGCCGCTTTCCACCGGGCCAGCCCATGACCAGCACCGCAGAACTCACCTCGCCCTCGTCCGCCGACACGCCGGCGCTGGCCACGCTGGATACCGACTACACCCTGGAGCACAAGTACACGCGCACCGACGGGCGCATCTACCTGTCCGGCGTGCAGGCGCTGGTGCGGCTGCCGCTGATGCAGCGCCTGCGCGACGACGCGGCCGGCCTGAACACCGCCGGCTTCGTCAGCGGCTATCGCGGCAGCCCGCTGGGCGGCTTCGACCTGGAGCTGTGGCGCGCGCGCCGGCACCTGGACGCGGCCAAGGTGAAGTTCCAGCCCGGCCTCAACGAGGACCTGGCCGCCACCATGCTGTGGGGCACGCAGCAGACCAAGCTGTTCCCGGGCGCCACCGTCGCGGGCGTGTACGGCATGTGGTACGGCAAGGGCCCGGGCGTGGACCGCAGCGGCGATGTGTTCAAGCACGCCAACGCGGCGGGCACCTCGCCGCTGGGCGGCGTGCTGGCGCTGGCCGCCGACGACCACGCCTGCCGCAGCTCGACCCTGCCGCACGGCAGCGAGGAAGAGTTCGTCAGCGCGATGATGCCGGTGCTCAACCCGGCCGGCGTGCAGGACATCCTCGACCTGGGCCTGGTCGGCTGGGCGATGAGCCGCTACACCGGGCGCTGGATCGGCTTCAAGACCATCGCCGAGACCGTGGAGTCCTCGGCCTCGGTGGACGTGGATCCGTTCGCGCTGCGGATCGTGCTGCCGGAAGACTTCACCATGCCGGCCGGCGGGCTGAGCATCCGCTGGCCCGATCCGCCGCTGGACCAGGAGATGCGCCTGCATCGCTACGCGGTGGCCGCCGCGCAGGCCTTCGCTCGCGCCAACCAGATCGACCGGGTGGTGCTGGACTCGCCGCGCGCGCGGCTGGGCATCGTCACCACCGGCAAGAGCTACCTGGACGTGCTGCAGGCGCTGGAGTACCTGGGCCTGGACGAGGCGGCCTGCCGCGACATCGGCATCCGCGTCTACAAGGTCGGCATGAGCTGGCCGCTGGAGCCGATCGGCATCACCGCCTTCGCGCGCGGGCTGGAGGACATCGTCGTGGTGGAGGAGAAGAAGGCCTTCATCGAGCGGCAGATGAAGGAGCTGTTCTACAACTGGCCGGCCAGCGCCGGCGCGCGCCCCAGCATCGTGGGCAAGTACGACGAGGCCGGCGCCTGGATCCTGCCCTCCACCGGCGAGCTGACCCCGGCCACCATCGCCGGCGTGATCGGCGCGCGCATCCTGCGCTTCGCCAGGACCGAATCGATCGAACAGCGCCTGCGCTGGATGGAGGCCAAGGAAGCCGAGATGGCCCTGCCGCGCGCCAGCTTCCCGCGCGTGCCGCACTACTGCAGCGGCTGCCCGCACAACACCTCCACCGTCGTGCCAGAGGGCGCGCGCGCGATGGGCGGCATCGGCTGCCACTACATGGTCACCTGGATGGACCGCAGCACCGACACCTTCACCCACATGGGCGGCGAAGGCGTCACCTGGTCGGGGCAGGCGCCGTTCACCGCGACCGAGCATGTGTTCCAAAACCTGGGCGACGGCACCTACTTCCACAGCGGCTCGCTGGCCATCCGCCAGTCGATCGCCACCGGCGTCAACATCACCTACAAGATCCTCTACAACGACGCGGTCGCCATGACCGGCGGCCAGCCCGTCGATGGTCCGCTGAGCGTGCCGGACATCGCCGCGCAGATGCGCGCCGAGGGTGTGCAGACCCTCGTGCTGGTGTCCGACGAGATCGCCAAGTGGTCGCGACGGCGCGACCTGTTCCCGCCGGACACCGAATTCCACGACCGCGCCGAGCTGGACAGCGTGCAGGCGCGCCTGCGCCAGGTGCGCGGCGTGTCGGTGCTGATCTATGAGCAGACCTGCGCCACCGAGAAGCGCCGCCGCCGCAAGCGCGGCAAGCTCGTCGATCCGCCCAAGCGGGTGATGATCAATTCGCTGGTGTGCGAGGGCTGCGGCGACTGCGGTCAGAAGAGCTTCTGCGTGTCGGTGCTGCCCAAGGAAACCGAGTTCGGCCGCAAGCGCGCCATCGACCAGTCCAACTGCAACAAGGACTATTCCTGCGTGTCGGGCTTCTGCCCCAGCTTCGTCACCGTGCACGGCGGCCGGCCGCGCAAGGGCCAGCGCAGCGAGGCCTCCGCGCTGCTCGAGGCGCTGCCGGCGCCGGCGTTCAAATCCGACCTGGGCGAGCCCTGGAACATCCTGATCACCGGCGTCGGCGGCACCGGCGTGGTGACCATAGGCGCGCTGCTGGGCATGGCCGGGCACCTGGAGGGCAAGGGCGCCAGCGTGCTCGACCAGACCGGGCTGGCGCAGAAGGGCGGCGCGGTCACCACCCATGTGCGCCTGGCGCGCCGGCCTGCGGACCTGCACGCCGTGCGCATCGCCGCCGGCGAGGCCGACCTGGTGCTGGGCTGCGACATGGTGGTGGTCAACGACTACTGGGTGCTGTCCAAGGTGCGCGGCGAACGCGCGCAGGTGGTGCTCAACACCTATGAGGCCATGCCCGGCACCTTCACCACGCATCCGGACATGCAGTTCCCCGCGGCCGAGATCATCGCCGGGGTCAACGTCGCCCTGGGCGGACGCGACCCGCTGCTGCTCGATGCCACCCAGCTGGCCACCGCGCTGCTGGGCGATGCCATCGCCACCAATCTGTTCATGCTGGGCTATGCCTGGCAGCAGGGGCTGGTGCCGATCGCGTTCGAGGCGCTGATGCGCGCCATCGAGCTCAACGGCGCGGCCATCGAGATGAACAAGAGCGCCTTCGCCTGGGGCCGCCTGGCCGCGGTCGATCTGCCCGCCGTGCAGCAGGCCGCCGGCCTGGTGCGCAACACCGAGACCCGCGAGGAGCACGTGCCGCGCAACCTGCGCGTGCTGCCGCCGGGCGACTGGGAGGGCACCGAGTGGGGCGCCACCAGCGCGCCGCGCAATCCCGACAACGCGCGCAGCGTGCGCGGCCTGCCCGACACCGCCGCGGCCACGGCCGACGGTGTGGTGCTGCTGCCGCTGGACGACGCGCGCCTGTCGCGCACCCTGGACGAGGCCATCGCGCGCCGCAGCGCCTTCCTCATCGACTATCAGGACGCCGCCTACGCGGCGCGCTATGCCGACTTCGTCTCCCGGGTGCGCGAGGCCGAGAGCGCCCGGGCGCCCGGCTCGACAGCGCTGACCGAGGCGGTGGCGCGCTATCTGTTCAAGCTGATGGCCTACAAGGACGAGTACGAGGTCGCGCGGCTGTACACCAGCGGGGAATTCAAGCGTCAGCTCGAACAGCAGTTCGAAGGCGACTACACCCTGCAGTTCCACCTGGCCCCGCCGCTGCTGGCCAAGCGCAACGCCAGGGGCGAGCTGGTCAAGCGCGCCTACGGGCCGTGGATGCTGCGCGCGTTCGGCGTGCTGACCCGGCTGAAGTTCCTGCGCGGCGGCGTGTTCGACGTGTTCGGCCGCACCGCCGAGCGGCGCACGGAGCGCCAGCTGATCGAGGACTACCGCCGCACGGTGGCCAGCCTGCTGGACACGCTCGACGCCGAGCGCCTGCCGCTGGCCGTGCGCATCGCCAGCCTGCCCGAGCAGATTCGCGGCTATGGCCACATCAAGGAGCGCCACCTGCACGCAGCCCGGGCGCAGGAGGCGCAGCTGCTGGCCCAGTGGCGCAACCCGAAGGCCATCCCGATCGTGCAGGCGGCCTGAGGGTCTTCTACTCCGGTGGAAGCCACGGTCTCCCCAGATCCCTTGTAGAGCGGAGCTTGCTCCGCTGCCCTTCGTTCGGTCGTGGGGAAGGCCCCAGCGGAGCGAGCTCCGCTCTACAGGCGCGGGCCGCCATGGTGGCTCCCACGGAAGCAAAAGATGCTGCGGCGGCCAATGCTTCCAACCGCAACCAAGCCCCAGCAAACCTAACGCGCGCTGTAGCATGGCGGCCCTATGACCGCACCGCTCAAGCCTGCCGATTACCTCAGGAAAATCCTCACCGCGCGCGTCTACGACGTGGCCGTCGAGACACCGCTGGAGCCGGCGCGCATTCTCAGCCAGCGGCTGCACAACAAGGTGCTGCTCAAGCGCGAGGATCAGCAGCCGGTCTTCAGCTTCAAGCTGCGCGGCGCCTACAACAAGATGGCGCATCTGAGTCCCGAACAGCTGCAGCGCGGGGTGATCTGCGCCTCGGCCGGCAACCATGCTCAGGGCGTGGCGCTGGGCGCGCACCGGCTGGGCACGCGCGCGGTGATCGTGATGCCGGTGACCACGCCGCGGCTGAAGATCGACGCGGTCAAGGCGCTGGGCGGCGAGGTGGTGCTGCATGGCGACAGCTATTCGGATGCCTATACCCATGCGGTGACGCTGGAACAGCAGCAGGGCCTGACCTTCGTCCACCCCTTCGACGACCCAGACGTGATCGCCGGCCAGGGCACCATCGCCATGGAGCTGCTGCGCCAGCATCCCGGTCCGCTGGATGCGGTGTTCGTGGCGGTCGGCGGCGGCGGGCTGATCTCGGGCGTGGCCAACTACATCAAGGCCCTGCGCCCGGAGATCAAGGTGATCGGCGTGCAGATGGCCGACTCCGATGCGATGGTCCGCTCGGTCAAGGCGCGCAAGCGCGTGGCGCTGACCGAGGTCGGCCTGTTCGCCGACGGCACGGCGGTCAAGCAGGTCGGCCGGGAAACCTTCCGCATCGCCCGCGGCCTGGTGGACGCGTTCGTCGTGGTCGACACCGACGCGGTCTGCGCGGCGATCAAGGACGTCTTCGTCGACACGCGCGGCATCGTCGAGCCCTCCGGCGCGATGGCGGTGGCGGCGATCAAGCAATACGTGGCCACGCACAAGACCAAGGGCGCCACCTACGCGGCGATCCTGTGCGGGGCCAACATGAACTTCGACCGCCTGCGCTTCGTCGCCGAGCGCGCCGAGGTCGGCGAGGAGCGCGAGGCGCTGTTCGCGGTCACCATCCCGGAGGAGCGCGGCAGCTTCCTGCGCTTCTGCGAACTGGTCGACCAGCTGCCGGGCGGGCCGCGCAACGTCACCGAATTCAACTACCGCATCAGCGACGCGGCGCAGGCGCATGTGTTCGTCGGCCTGACCACGCACGGCAAGGGCGAGTCGTCGAAGATCGCGGCCAACTTCCAGCGCCACGGCTTCGCCACGCTGGACCTGACCTTCGACGAGCTGGCCAAGGAACACGTGCGGCACATGGTGGGCGGGCACTCGACGCTGGCCCAGGACGAGCGGTTGCTGCGCTTCGTGTTCCCCGAGCGGCCCGGTGCGCTGCTCAAGTTCCTGACCCTGCTCAAGCCGAGCTGGAACATCAGCCTGTTCCACTACCGCAACCAGGGCGCCGACTACGCGCGCACCCTGGTCGGCCTGCAGGTGCCGGCCAAGGACAACGCCGCCTTCGCCCGCTTCCTGGACACGCTGGGCTACCCCTGCGTGGAAGAGACCGACAACCCGGTGTACCGGCTGTTCCTGCGCAAGTAGCGCCCCTGCCTCTCCCCGTTGCGCGCAGCGCGGGTGGAGGTTGGGAGGGGTGCTGTTGCCGTTGGCACAGGCACGAGCAACGGCAACGGCAACAGCTAACCCCACCCCAGCCCTCCCCTTCGCTTCGCGAAAGGGAGGGGCAGAGGCCCGCGAGCTTGCTGCAATCGGCGGCTGCCGGGGCAGCGCGGTATGCGCTGCTGCGAACACCGCTCTTGCCCCTCCCCTTTGCGCGCAGCGCAAGGGGGAGGTTGGGAGGGGGTGCTTTTGCGGTTGCTGTTGGCACGAGCACGAGCAACAGCAACAGCCAACCCCTCCCCAGCCCTCCCCTTCGCTTCGCGAAAGGGAGGGGGCAGAAGCAGATCGAGGCCTGCGCTTTGCGCTCGGCTAGCGAGCGCAGGATCGTCTCTCCGACACATGCCGGTGCGTCGGGTGCGGTCAGAGCGGCTGCAGCAGGCGCACGCCGCGAGAGACGAGGCCTAGGGCGTGTCGAAGCGTTCGCCGCGGCGCAGGCGCACCGGGCCCTTGGCTTCCTCGATCCGCACGCGGCGATGCCGCTGGGTGACCACGATCCGCTGCGCCTGCGCCAGGTGCGCGGCGGCCTGGCGCACCGCGGGCATCAGCGCGCGCCAGGCGGCCTCGTCATCGCCCAGGGCGCGCGCCACTTCGGACGGGCAGATCGAGGCCAGCGCCTCGCGCTCGGCCAGCAGCCGCAGGATCGTCGCCTCGACGCACGCCGGTGCGTCGGGCGCGGTCACAGCGGCTGCAGCAGGCGCAGGCCGAACCAGTCGCGGGCGTCGTTCCAGCCGTGGGTCACCTTCAGCCCCGCGCGCACGGCCAGCTGGGCGAAGCGCGCATCGGTGTACTTGTGGCTGTACTCGACCTGCATGGCCTCACCTTGCGCGAAGTCAAAACGCCGCCCGCCCACCTGCACGGTCTGCGCACGCTGGCTGACCAGGAAGGTCTCGATGCGCAGCCGCTCGCGCACGTAGACGGCGCGATGGGCGAACGCATCCACGTCGAAATCGCTGCCGATCTCGCGGTTGAGCCGCGCCAGCAGGTTGAGGGTGAAGGCCGCCGTGATCCCGGCGGCATCGTTGTAGGCGGCCTCGATCAGCGCCGGATCCTTGTCCAGGTCGATACCGACCAAGGCGCAGCCGCCCGGCCCCATCGTCTGGCGCATCCCGTCCAGCAAGGCCTGCGCGGCCTCGTCGGTGAAGTTGCCCAGGGTCGAGCCGGGGAAGAACATCACCGTGCGCTGCGCCGGCCGCGCGCTCTGCGGCAGGTCCAGCGGCCGGGTGAAGTCCGCGCACACCGGCAGCATCTCGATCGCGGGGAAGTGCTCGGACAGGCGCGCTGTGGCCTGCACCACCGCCGTGCGCGAGATTTCCACCGGCGTGTAGGCCACCGGGGCGTGCAGGTGTTCGAGCAGCAGCTCGGTCTTGCGGCCGCTGCCGCTGCCGTACTCGACCACGTGCGCGCCCGGGCCGATGGCCTGGGCGATGGAAGGCAGGCGCTGCTCCAGCAGGGCCAGCTCCGTGCGGGTCAGGTAGTACTCGGGCAGATGCGTGATCGCCTCGAACAGGCGCGAGCCCTCCGCATCGTAGAAGTACTTGGACGGAAGCGTCTTGGGATCGCGCGACAGGCTCTCCAGCGCGTCGGCGGTGATGTCGTCGGGCTTGGGGCGCAGGTCGGTCAGCGCGTCACGGGCGCGGGTCATGGCGCAGGCGGCAGCGTTCAAGGCAGGTCCTTGGCAAGGCGCATGCCGGCGTACTGCCAGCGCGCGTCGGAGGGGAAGAAATTGCGGTAACTGGCGCGGATATGCGTGCGCGAAGTGGCGCAGCTGCCGCCGCGCAACACCCATTGGGCATTCATGAACTTGCCGTTGTATTCGCCCAGCGCGCCGGGCCACGGCGCGAAGCCGGGATACGGCAGGTAGGCACTGCTGGTCCATTCCCACACATCGCCGAACAGCTGCGACAGGCCGGTGTCGGTGCCGGGCTGCGAGCGCGGATGTAACAGGTCGTCCTCGACGAAATGGCCTTCGGCCGGAACGCCGGTGGCGGCCAGTTCCCACTCGGCCTCGGTCGGCAGGCGCGCGCCGGCCCAGCGGGCGAAGGCGTCGGCCTCGAACAGGCTCAGGCCGCTGACCGGCGCATCGGGATCGCGCTCACGCCAGCCGCCCAGGGTGAACTCGCGCGCGCCGTCCTCGTGCCAGTACAGCGGGCGCTGCCAGTCGCGGCCGCGCACCGTCGCCCAGCCGTCGCTGAGCCAGTGCGCCGGCGTGCGATAGCCGCCGTCGTCGACGAAGGCGGCGAACTCGGCATTGCTCACCGGACGGCTGGCCAGGGCGTGCGCGGCCACCAGCGTGCGATGGCGCGGCGATTCGTTGTCGTAGGCGAAGTCCTGCGCCTGCGGCCAGGGCGCCGCGCCGATCTGGGCGATCTGTTCCTCGCGCGCGCACCAGCGCAGCGGCGCGCCTGCGGCGCGCGGCGCGGGCAGATCCGCGCGATAGGCCGGCTGCAGCGGGTTGCTCCACAGCGCGTGGCGGATGTCGGTCAGCAGCAGCTCCTGGTGCTGCTGTTCGTGCTGGATGCCGAGCTGCACGATGTCCAGCGCCTGATCGTCCAGTGCGCGCGCCTGCAGCCGCGCGCACAGCGCCTCCTCGACCGCCGCGCGATAGGCGCGCACCTGCGCCAGCGTCGGTCGCGACAGCATCCCGCGGCGCGGGCGCGCATGCATCGGCCCGACGCTGTTGTAGTAGCTGTTGAACAGGTAGTCCCAGGCCGGGTCGAAGGCGCGATAGCCCGCGTCGGCGCCCAGCACGAAGCGCTCGAAGAACCAGGTCGTATGCGCCAGATGCCACTTGGCCGGACTGGCGTCGTCCATGCTCTGCACCATCGCGTCCTCGGCGCTGAGCGGCGCGGCCAGCCGGGCGGTGAGGGCGCGCATGGTCTGGAACGCGGACAGCAGCGTCTGCGACCGCGCGTCGCGGTCGCGATGCGCCTGGCGGGGTGGGAGGGCATGCATGGGCCCATGCTAGGGGGCGGCGGTGAACGCCCTGTTATGCCCACCTGCGTCCTGTGCAGCTAGGCTGCACACATGCGCGATACGCCGACGCTCCCCGCCCCTGTCCCGTGGCCGCAGCGCCAGCGTGCGTTCGCCACGCCGACCGACGCCATCTACCTGGACGCAGCCTCCAAGGGCGCACGGCTGCGCCATGTGCTGGACGGCGCGCACGCGATGCTGGAGGCCGAGGCCGCGCCTTGGTGGCTGCCGCACGCCGACTGGATGCGGCGCATCGAGGAGGCGCGCGCGCTGGCCGCGCAGGTGCTGTTCGACGGCGATGTCGAGGGCTTGGCGATGGTGCCGTCGGCCGCGCACGGCCTGGCCACCGCCGCCGCCAACCTGCCGCTGCGGCGCGGCCAGGCGGTGCTGGTGCTGGAAGGCCAGTTCCCGTCCAACCTGCTCGCCTGGCAGCAGCGCTGCGCGCAGGCCGGCGCGCACGTGGTCGGCGCCGTGCCGCGCGCGGACGAGACGCTCACCGAGGCGGTGCTGCGCACCATCGACCACACGCCCGAGCTGGCCATCGCCACCCTGCCCCATTGCTACTGGCACGACGGCCGCCTGCTCGATCTCGACCCCATCGCCGACGCCGTGCACGCGCGCGGCGCGGCCCTGGTGCTGGACCTGAGCCAGAGCCTGGGCGTCCTGCCACTGCAGCTGGCGCGCTGGCGGCCGGACTTCGTGGTGGCGGTGGGCTACAAGTGGCTGCTGGGCACGATGGGCCTGACCTGGCTGTGGGCCAGCCCGCGCTGGCGCGACGAAGGCGTGCCGCTGGAGCAGCACTGGGTCGCGCGCGATGCGGGCGCGGACTGGGTGTTCCCGCTCGACACGCCGCCGCCCTACCTGCCGGGCGCACGCCGCTTCGACGCCGGCGGCATCGCCGATCCGCTGCGCCTGCTCCTGACCCACGGCGGGCTGGCCCAGCTGCAGGCCTGGCAGCCGGGCCGCATCGCCGCGGCGCTGGGCGAGGTCACCGCCGCGCTGGATGCGGCGCTGGACGCGCGCGGGCTGTCGGCGTGGAAGACGCCGGGGCATGCGCCGCATATCGCGGGGTTGCGGGTGCCGGCCGAGCGGTTTGATGCCGTGGCGGGAGCGTTCGCGCGGCGGGGGGTGATCTGTTCGCGGCGGCAGGGGTGTTTGCGGTTGGCGCCGTACTTGATGGTGACTGCGGAGCAGACGGAGGAAGTGGTCGAGATCGCAGCGAGCGCCTAGCGCTGTTGCTGTTGCTGTTGCTGTTGCTGTTGCTGTTGCTGTTGCTGTTGCTGTTGCTGTTGCTGTTGCTGTTGCTGTTGCTGTTGCTGTTGCTGTTGCTGTTGCTGTTGCTGTTGCTGTTGCTGTTGCTGTTGCTGTTGCTGTTGCTGTTGCTGTTGCTCAAGAGCTTCTGCTTTTGCTGTTGCTTTACCTGTCTGAGCCGTAAAGCGAGCCGAGCATCGCAGGAAGACGGGGCCGAAGAGGGGCCCTGTTTGAGCGAAGCGAGTTTGGGCGCCATGCCCCGTCTTCCGAGAAGCGCAGGGGACCGCCGCGCAGCGGC
The DNA here is from genome assembly GCF_042700505.1 of Pseudoxanthomonas sp. UC19_8. Lineage (NCBI taxonomy): Bacteria > Pseudomonadati > Pseudomonadota > Gammaproteobacteria > Lysobacterales > Lysobacteraceae > Pseudoxanthomonas > Pseudoxanthomonas sp. UC19_8. The sequence goes on along the minus strand of NZ_CP170559.1, from coordinate 3,982,090 downwards.
GGCTCGCGTCCCGGCGAGAAGCGGTTTTGGCTACTTTTGACAAGACAAAAGTAGCTCGCGCGGCGAAGCCGTGCGAAAGCTTTGCTTTTAAGAAGCACCTGCATGGCACTCAAGTTTTGCTTGCAAATTTAAAGCAATACTTGTCAGGAGCTGGCGCCGGAACTTGTAGGACGAAAGCAACGCGCCTGCGGCGCGCCAAGTGCAAAGCTTTCGCGCCTGCGGCGCGACTTCCTTTTGTCTTGTCAAAAGGAAGCAAAACCGCTTCTCGCCGGGACGCACGCCGACGCTACGCGTCGGTCCCCTGCGCTCCTCGCAAAGCAGGGCACGGCGCCCAAACTCGCTTCGCTCAAACAGGGCGCCTCTTCGGCCCTGCTTTGCTGCGGTGCTCGGCGTGCTTTACGGCTCAGACAGGGAAAGCAAAAGCAAAAGCTCTTGAGCAACAGCAACAGCAACAGCACCGCAACGGCAACGGCAACGGCAACGGCAACGGCAACGGCAACGGCGACAGTAGCGACCCGCTATGCCCGCGCCACGAGCCTCAAGCCCTTGGGCGTCATGGCACGCTCGAAGAGCTCGAACCCCCCCTGCACCAGCAACGCCAGCACCGCCGCCGGCACCGCCCCCTCCAGAATCATCCCCAGATTATCGAGCCGGATCCCGGTCAGGATCGGCTGGCCATAGCCACCAGCGCCGATCAGGGCGCCGAGCGTCGCCGTGCCGACATTGATCACCGCGGCGGTCTTGACCCCCGCAAGGATCGTGCGCAGCGCCAGCGGCAGCTCCACCCGCCACAGGCGCGTGCGCGCCGGCAGACCCAGGGCCGCGGCGGTCTCGCGCAGGTCGCGCGGGATGCCGGTCAGGCCGGCGTGCGTGTTGCGCACGATAGGCAACAGCGAATACAGGAACAGCGCCGCGATCGCCGGCTTCGCGCCGATGCCGAACAGCGGAATCATGAAGACGAACACCGCCAGCGACGGCAGCGTCTGCAGTACGCCGGTCAGCGACAGCACGACCTGACCCAGGCGCGGGCGGCGCGCGGCCAGCACGCCCAGCGGCAGCGCGACCAGCAGCGCGCAGCCGAGCGAGACGCCGACCAGGGCCAGGTGTTCGCCGGTGCGCTGGGCGATGCGCGCGGCGCGGCCGCTGCCCTGCGGCGCATCGACGCCGACGAACGCGGCGGCCACCTGCGCCTCGGCGCGATGCTCCAGCTTGACCTGCGCGTTGAGCCGGCGCATGTCCGCCACATCGATGCGCCCTTGCAGCGCGCGCAGCGCCTGCACGAAGGCCGGCGCACTGCGCTCCAGCTCCAGCCGATACAGGAACACCGCCTGGTAATCGGGGAAGTAATGGCGGTCGTCGTCCAGCACCACCAGGTCGTAGTACGGAATCTCCGCGTCGGTGCTGTACAGGTCGGTGACGTCGATGGCCCCGCTCTGCAGCGCGCGGTAGGCCAGGTCGTGGTCCAGCCCGTTGGCCTGCTGCGGCAGCCCGTAGGCGGCGCGCACGCCGGGCCAGCCGTCGGCGCGCTGCAGGAACTCGTTGCTCAGGCCCAGCTTGAGTTCGGGATGCCGCGCCAGATCGCCCAGCGTGCGGATGCCCAGCGCCTGGGCGCGCGCCTTGCGCATGCCCAGGGCATAGGTGTTCTGGAAGCCGAGCGAGCGCGTCATGCCCAACCCCTGCTGCGCCAGCGCGGCGGCCAGCTGCGCCTCGGTGGCGTCGGGCTGCTGCAGCAGTTCCTGGCGCAGCGTGCCGGTGTATTCGGCATAGGCGTCGATGTCGCCCTCCTGCAGCGCGCGCCAGAGGATGCGCGTGCCGCCGAGCTGGCGCTTGTGCGCCACCTCCACGCCGTCCTTGCGCGCCTGCGCCACGGCGATCTCGGCCAGGATCACACCTTCGGTGAAGTTCTTCGAGCCGACGGTGACCTGCCTGGCCATCGCCGGGGACAGCAGACACAACAGCACGCAGACCAGCCAGGCGCGCATCGCCGCGCGCCTCATGCGGCATCCTCCAGCGTGCGCTGGGCGGTCATGAAGCGGGTGACGAATTCCTCGGCCGGGTCGTCCAGCAAGGCCCGGGCGCTGCCCTGCTGGACGATGCGCCCGGCCCGCATCAGCACCAGGGTGTCGGCCAGGTAGGCCGCCTCGGCCACGTCGTGGGTCACCAGCACCACGGTCTTGCCCAGTTGGGCGATCAACGCGCGTATCTGGGTCTGCAGCTCGTGGCGCACGATGGGGTCGAGCGCGCCGAGCGGCTCGTCCAGCAGCAGCACCGGCGGATCGAGCATCAGCGCGCGCACCAGCCCCATGCGCTGGCGCTGGCCGCCGGAGAGTTCGGCCGAATAGCGCGCCAGCAGCGCAGGCGGCAGCTGGCAGACCTCCGCCAGCTCGGCCAGGCGCGCCTCGATGCGCTCACGCGGCCAGCCCAGTGCGCGCGCCAGCAGCGCGGCGTTGTCGCGCGCGCTCAGATGCGGGAACAGGCCGCCTTCCTGGATCACGTAGCCGATGCGCCGGCGCTGCGCCAGCAGCGTCTTGCGCTGCAGCGGCTCGCCCTCGAAGCGCACCTGCCCGCTGTCGGGCCATTCCAGCCCGATCAGCATGCGCAGCACGCTGGACTTGCCCGCGCCGCTGGGCCCGATCAGGGCGGTGGTGCGACCCTGTTCGATCTCGAGGTCGACGTCATCGAGCGCGACGGTGTGGCCGTAGCGGCGCGTGACCCGCTGCAGGGAAAAGATCGCCATGGCCCGATGCTGGCATACCGCGCTGGGCCATGTCGCGAAGGGCGCTCAGGCCGCCGCGGCCGCATCGGCGGCGGGCGCGGGTGGCGCACGCAGCCAGCGCCGCTTGAGCCAGCGCTCGGCCGGCAGCGTCCACAGCCGCGCGAATGCCCAGGCCAGCAGCCAGCACAGTGGCAGCAGCGCCAGATACCACCACGCGCCCAGACGCACCTGGCCGCCACCGGCGCGATACAGCCCGACTAGCGCGAACACGACGAACATGTGCGTCAGATAGAGCTCGTAGCTGAGCCGGCCCCAGGCCCGCAGCCACGCCAGCGCGCGCAGCGGCGCACGGGCCGGCATCGCGTGCAGGCCGACCAGCAGCGCGCCCGCACCGCCGACCAGCACCAGCATGGCGCCGTTGCCCAGCGAGCGCCACAGCTCGCCGCCGCACAGCAGCACCGCCGCCAGCGCGACCACGCCGAGCACGCGCAGGCCGCGCGCGGTGGAAGCCGGCACCGGCCAACGGGTCACCGCCAGGGCCGCCAGCACGCCGACGGCGATGGCGGAAAAGCCCGGCAGGTAGGCCTTCTCCTGCCAGATCTCGTTGTCGGCGATCGCCGCGCGGGTCAGCGGCAACGACAGCGCCAGCAGCACCAGGGCCGGCACCAGCAGCGCGCGCCGGCGCAGCAGCAGACACACCAGCGGGAAGGCGAGATAGAACGCCTCCTCGATCGACAGCGACCACAGTACGTCCCAGCCGCCGGGCAGCCAGCCGGTGCGGCCCTCGTACCAGTTCAGCTGCAACGTCAGCGCCGACCATAGCGCGCCGCCCAGCGACTGGCCGGGCTTGTCGATCACGAAGTTCGGCACGCCCAGGCCATGCATCAGCGCCAGCACCGCCAGGAGCAGCAGCAGCGCCGGCAGGATGCGGGCCGCGCGCCGCGCATAGAACGCGCGCAGGTCGATGCGCGCCAGCGACGACCAGCGCTGCACGGCATGCAGCGTGATCAGGAAGCCGGAAATGACGAAGAACACGAACACCGCCTCGTAGCCGTTGTAGCTCAGCGCGCGCAGCAGGCGCAGCGGCAACCAGTCGGACAGCGCGGTGTCGCGCAGCGGGATGCGCAGCGCCAGGTGGTGCACGACCACCAGCAGGATCGACACGCCGCGCAGCGTGTCGATGCCGGGATTGCGCTGCGTCGGCGCGGTCATGGCGCGCCCTGCGCGGAGGCCGGCAGCAGCACAGGCGGTCCGGCAGAGCGCAGGGCCTGCAGGATCTTCAGACCGGCGCGGCCATCGACCGGCGCCAGACCCAGCGCCTGCTGTTCGCCGGCGATGGCGCGGCGGGTCTGCGCGCCGACCAGGCCATCGGGCGTGCCGAGGTCATGGCCGCGCGCCAGCAGCAGCAGCTGCAGTTCCTTGCGCTGCGCGCGGTCCAGCGGCGGATCGTCGGTGGGCCAGGAGGCGATCAGCGGGCCGCCGCCGCGCAGGCGGTCGGACAGCAGCGCGATGGCCAGCGCATAGCTCTCGGCGGCGTTGTAGCTGTAGATCGCATCGAAGTTGCGAAACGCCAGGAACGCCGGCCCGGCCACGCCGGCCGGCAGCAGCAGCGCGGCCGGCGTGTCGTCGGCCGCGATCGCGCCGCCGTCGGCGCGGGTGATGCCTGCGGCGACCCACTCGCGCAGCGGGCGCTTGGCCTTGCGCCCCGCGCGGGACGCGTCCCAGCCCGCCGGCACGCGCACCTCGAAGCCCCAGGGTTGGCCGGTCTGCCAGCCGGCGCGCTTGAGATAGTTGGCGGTGGACGCCAGCGCGTCGGGCACGCTGTGGACCAGATCGCGGCGCCCGTCGCCATCGCCGTCCACCGCGATGCGCTGGTAGGTGCTGGGCATGAACTGGGTCTGCCCGAACGCGCCGGCCCACGAGCCGGTCAGCCCATCAAGTGTCAGATCGCCCGACTGCAGCAGCGCCAGGGTCGCCAGCAGTTCGCCGCGGAAGAACTCCTGCCGCCGGCCGAAGCACGCCAGGGTGGACAGCGACACCAGCAGCGGCCGCTTGCCCTGCACCCGGCCGTAGTCGCTCTCCACGCCCCAGACCGCCACCACCGTGGCCGCATCCACGCCGCTGTCCTGCGCCACGCGCGCCAGCACCTCGGCGTGCTGGGCGCGCATCGCCTGGCCATCCGCGACGCGCTGGGCGTCGACCAGCGGCGCCAGGTAGTCCCAGATCGGCGTGGAGAACTCGGGCTGGCTGTCCAGCAGCGGCAGCACGCTCATGTCCGGCACCACGCCGGCCATGAAGCGATCGAACGCGGCAGGCGCGATCCCCGTGGCGCCCGCTCGCGTGCGCGCCATGCAGCTGGCGTAGGTGGCGCGATCGGCGTCGCTGGGGGCTCCCGCGTCGACGGCCGGCTGCTGCGCCTGCGCCGCCCACGCCATCGAGGCCATCGAGGCCATCAGGATTCCCGCCAGGTTGCGTCGCATGCATCCACTCCCGCGCTGCCATTGCCAGCGTCGATTGTAAGCAGCGGGCCGCTGCCGGGGCTTTGGCTGCGACGTTGCGCACGGCGCCGTGCCGACGGAGGTCTGCGGGCGACGCGCCGCATCAAGTGCAGAGGCGCTGGATTCCCGCCTTCGCGGGAATGACGACCTGAAAGGCTCGCGTCGCTGCTGCCGTTGTCGTTGCCGCTGCTTCCGTTGTGGCTATTGCCGTTGCCGGTATCGCTGTTGCTGCTGCTTTGGGTGTTGCTGTTGCTGTTGCTGTTGCTGTTGCTTTGGCTCTGGCTTCAAGGCCCCTCCCCTTTCGCGCAGCGAAGGGGGAGGCTGGGAGGGGGTGCTTTTGCTTTTGACTTTCCCGCGAAGAGCAACCCTCCCCCTCAGTCGCTAGCCGCGACTTCGAGCTCCCCTTGGCCTGCGGCCAAAGGGAGGGAGCAAACCCTACCCCCGCCGCCACACCAGCAAGCGATTGTTCGCAGGCATCGCATGATCGGCCTCCAGCCGCAGACCGATGCCGCGCGCCAGCGCATCGACCGCCTCGAAATCGCGGATCCCGCTGACCGGATCGCGCGCCTTCAACCACTGGTCGAACTGCACATTGCTGTCGCTGGTGAAGGCACCGCCATAGTTGAACGGCCCGTACACCGCCAGGACGCCGCCGCTCTCCAGCACACCTGACAACCCGGCGAAGCACGCCTGCACCTGCGGCCAGCCCATGATGTGCAGCGTATTGGCGGTGAACACCGCATCGAAGCGCTGCGCCGGCCATGGCCCGCGCGCCACGTCCAGCTCCAGCGGCGGCGGGGTGTTGGGCAGCGCGGCCTCGTCCAGCCACGCGCCGATGCCCGGCAGGTGTTCGGCGCGCTCGCTGGTCTGCCAGCACAGCTGCGGCAGCGCGGCGGCGAAATGCACCGCGTGCTGGCCGGTGCCGCTGCCGATCTCCAGCACGCGGCGAGCCTGGGCCAGCAGCGGGCGCAGCACCGCCAGGATCGGATCGCGATTGCGCGCGCAGGACGGAGCGAACGGCTTGTCCACCATGCGCCGGCCGGCTCAGCCCTCGGCGGGCTGCAGCGCCTCGGCCACGGCGTGGAAGAGCCGGCCCATTTCCAGCGGCTTGTCCAGGAACTGCGCGCGCAGGCCGGCCGGCAGTTCGGACCGGTCGAACGGGCGCGCAGGATCCTGCAGCAGCAGCACTGGCCCGCGATAGCCGCGCTGGACCAGCGCCTGCACCAGCGCGGTGGCCGGCAGCAGGACGAAATCGCTGTCGATGATGAACAGCTCCGGCATGCCGTCGACCACGGCCGCGCGCAGCGCGTAGGCGCCGTCGGGCGCGGTGGCCGGCGCGTAACCCTGGCTTTCCAGCGCGTTGCGCAGCAGCGACTGGCGCGTGCTGTCGCCGTCGACCAGCAGGATGCGCTGGCCCTGACCCGGGGCCGGCACACTGGACTGCGGCGCGGCGCCGCCGGTGACCGGCAGCACCACCGCGAAGGTCGTGCCCACGCCCGGCGTGCTGTCCACCTCGATGCGGCCCTGGTACTGCTCGACGATGCGCAGGCAGGACATCAGCCCCAGGCCCGTGCCCTCGGACTTGGTGGTGAAGAACGGGGTGAACAGCTGGCTGCGGGTCTTGGCGTCCATGCCGATGCCCTCATCGGCCACGCGGATGCACACGCCTTCCTCGACCGGCCGCGCCGACAGGGTCAGCGTGCCGCCCGTGGGCATGGCCTGGATCGCGTTGAGGCACAGGTTGATCAGCACCTGCTGCAGCTCGACGTAGTTGGCGTCGATCTGCACCGGCGTGGCCGGCGGCTGCAGGTCCAGGCGCACGTTGTCCGGCAAGGTGCCCTGCAGCAGCACCTGCACGGCCTGGAACAGCTCGCCCACCGACACGTCCTCGCGCGCCTTGCGCGCGCCGCGCACGAAGGACAGCATCGACTCGGCCATCTCGTGGCCGCGCCGGCCGGACTCGGCGATCACCTGGCCCAGCTTGTGGATCTTGGGGTTGTCGCTGTGGATGGCCAGCAGGTCCGGCACGATCAGCAGCGGCTGCAGGATGTTGCGCAGGTCGTGGCTCAGGCCCGCGGCCAGCATCGCCATCGAATCCAGCCGCTGCGAGCGCAGCAGCTCCTTCTCCACGCGCGCGCGTTCGTGCTCGCTGCGCGCCTCGCGGATCGCGCGCGCGGCCGCCGACGGCAGGCGCGCGGTCTTGTCCTTGAGGATGTAGTCGGCCGCGCCCTCGCGCAGCGCCTGCACCGCGGTCTCCTCGCCCATGGTGCCGGAGACGAAGATGAAGGGGATCGGCGGCTGATGGCTGCGCACCAGCTGCAACGCCTGATGCCCGGAGAAGCCCGGCATGCTCAGGTCCGACAGCACCAGATCCGGCTTGAACGTCGCCAGCGCGCGCGCGAGCTCGGCCTCGGTATCGACCCGCTCGAACTCGGCTTCCAGCCCCGCGTCCACCAGCTGCATGGACGTCAGCTCGGCGTCCTCCGGCGAATCCTCCACCAGGAGGATGCGCACGGGGCCGATCGGGGCGGCGCTCAGCGGCATGCCGTTCAGGCCTGCCCCGGGGCTTCGTTGAACACGGCCCAGAACGTGCCCAGCGTCTTGACCGCGGTGAAGAACTGGTCGATGTCCACCGGCTTGACCACGTAGGCGTTGGCGCCCAGGTCCCAGCTGCGCACCAGGTCGCTTTCCTCGCGCGAGGACGACAGGATGACCACCGGCAGCGGCTTGAGCGCCTCGTCTTCGCGGATCGCGCGCAGCACTTCCAGCCCGTCCATGCGCGGCATCTTGATGTCCAGCAGCACCACGGCCGGCAGGCCCTCCGGGCGCTCGGCATAGGCACCGCGGCGCAGCAGGTAATCCAGCGCCTCCACGCCGTCCTCCACGTGCACGATGGGATTGGCCAGGTTGGCCTCGCGCAGCGCGTCGATCGCCATCTCGGCGTCGGCGATGCTGTCTTCGGCCAGCAGGATGGTGCGGATCGGGGTACTCATGACAGGAACTCTGCAGGGGTGGGCCCGCGCGGGACGAACGCGTCGTCCGGCGAGCTGGGGATGATGAAGTGGAACGTGGCGCCCTGGTCGGGCTCGGCCTCGGCCCAGACGCGGCCGCCATGGCGCGTCACGACGCGGCGCACGCTGGCCAGGCCAATGCCCGTGCCGGCGTACTCGCTGGATTTGTGCAGTCGCTGGAACACGCCGAACAGCTTGCCGGCGTAGGCCATGTCGAAACCGGCGCCATTATCGCGCACCCAGAAGTGATGCTCGCCATCGCCCTCCAGCCGGTAGCCGACCTGGATCTGGGCGACCTCGCGCTTGCCGCTGTACTTGACCGCGTTGCCCAGCAGGTTCTGCCAGACCTGGCGCAGCATGTTCTCGTCGCCCACCAGGATCGGCAGCGGGTCGATGTCCCAGTCCACGCGCAGCGGCAGGGCGTGCTTGTCCGCGCTGACCTGGGCATCGAGCATCGAGCGCGTCTCGGCCACCAGCGACTGCATGTCCACCGCCTGCAGGCGCAGCACGACCCGGCCCAGGCGCGAGTACACCAGCAGGTCGTCGATCAGCGCCGACATGCGCCGCGCCGAGTCGCCGATCACCTGCAGGTAGTGGCGGCTGCGCTCGTCGGTGTCCTCGCCCAGATGGCGGGCCAGCTTGTCGGCGAAGCCGGACACGTGGCGCAGCGGCGCGCGCAGGTCGTGCGAGACCGAGTAGCTGAAGGCCTCCAGCTCGCGGTTGACGTCCGAGACCTGCTCGATCTTGCCTTCCAGCTGGCGGTTGAGGTCGATGATGCGCTGCTGGCTGGTCTTCTGCGTGGTCACATCGCTCAAGGTCATCAGCACCGCGTCGTCGCCGCCGTCGGGCAGGGCCATGCGCCGGGCGTTGAGCAGCAGGGTGCGCTGCACGCTGCCGCGGGTCAGCTGCTGGACCTCGTAGTCCCACAGCTCGCGCCCGCGCGCCAGCACGTCGGCCAGGCGCTGGCGCACCACATCGTCGTCCCAGGCGTCGCTGAGCTCGTCCAGGCGCGGATGGCGCTCGGCCAGGTCGTCCTCGTCGATGGCGTAGAGCTCGGCGAAGGCCGCGTTGTGCAGCAGCACGCGCTGGTCGCGGTCCAGCACCACAATCGGCTCGCGCACGGTCTGCAGCACGCTGGCCGCGCGCGCGTCGGCGCGCGAGGAGGCCTGTTCGGCCGACAGCCGCTGGCCCATCTGCCGGGCCAGCAGCCAGATGATCAGCACCAGCAGCAGCAGCTGCAGCACCATCGCGCCCAGGCCCAGCCAGCGCACCTGTTCGCGCCGGGCCTGGAAGTCCCGCTCGCGCTGGGCCTTCATGCGCTGCTCGTCCTGCAGCAGTTCCTGCAGGACCGGATGGGCCGGCAGGTCGCTGGCCAGCAGCCGCAGGATCTGGGCGCGGCGCGGCTCGACGCTGTCCGGCAGCTCGGTCGCCAGGGCGATGCGCCGGGTCGCGATCTCGCGCAGGCGGCCCACCCGCACCTGGGTGTCAGCGTTGTCCTCGGTCAGCGCCTGCAGCTGGTCGAGCATGCGCTCGAGCACCGCCGGCGAGGCCTTCAGGCGCTCGCGCGGAATCTTGGCGTCCACGCCCATGGCCAGCAGCAGGCTGCACTCCTCGGCCTCGCGCAGCTCCACCGTCAGCGCATTGACCTGCGCCTCGACCTGATGGGTGTGCGTGACCCACGCCGCCGCGTTGAGCGTGGACGTAAAGAGCTGCTGCAGCAGCAGGGTCGGCAGGATGACGATGAGCAGGACGATCAGCGTCAGCAGAGGCAGACGCCAATCCAGCCACTGCGACCGAAAGGACACGGACATGGGTCTATGGTGAGGGTGACGGGAAGCCCGGATCTTCACCCGGACTCTACGAAAGTTAATGCGACAGCATCCGCTTGCTTCCCGTCCGTCGCGCGCCGTCCCTCCCAGCTTTGGACTGCGACCCGACACGCGAAACGCGTGCTTGTAGAGCACGCAACAAGTGGACCGTTTGAGATGTAAAGAATCCGTGAAAGCGCGTGAAGATGAATAGGCCAGACAGCCAACGGCCGCTTTGTCAGCAGACCGCCAACGCTACAACGCTTAGCATCTACCCGACTCCTTCTCTTCCCGGCCCTGCCCTCGCCTGCATGATCCGACGTCAATTCCTCACCCGCGCCGCCGGGACCCTGGCCGCCCTGGGCCTGCCCCCCTCGCTGCTGGCCTCGCAGGCCGCGCTGGCCGCGCCCGGCAAGTCCAACCTGGTGTTCGGCCCGGCCCAGCCCTTCGACTACGCCAGCCTGAAGGGCCAGGCGCGGGCACTGGCCAGCGCGCCGTACAAGCCGCATGGCGGCCCGCTGCCGGCGGCGCTGGACGGGATCAGCTGGGACCACTACCAGGCCATCCGCTACCGCAAGGACCATGCGCTGTGGACCGGCCAGGACGACGCCTTCCTGGCCCAGTTCTTCCACATGGGCCTGTACTTCAAGCGGCCGGTGACCATGCACGAGGTCGCCGACGGCCAGGCGCGCGAGATCAAGTACAACGCGGGCATGTTCGACTACGGCGACAGCGGCCTGGCCAAGGTCAAGCTGCCGGACACGCTGGGCTTCGCGGGCTTCCGCCTCAACACCAAGGACGATCCGAACCGCGACTTCGCCGCCTTCCTGGGCGCCAGCTACTTCCGCGCGGTCGGCAAGGAGGGCCAGTACGGCCAGTCCGCGCGCGGCCTGGCCATCGACACGGGCATGGGCAAGCCGGAGGAGTTCCCTGACTTCGTCGCCTATTACCTGGAACGGCCGGCCAAGGGCTCCAATACGCTGGTGGTCTACGGCCTGCTGGATTCGCCCAGCGTGGCCGGCGCCTACCGCTTCGCGCTGACCCCGGGCGAGCCGCTGCTGATGGACATCGACTGCGCGCTCTACCCGCGCACCAGCATCGAGCGCCTGGGCCTGGCGCCGTGCACCAGCATGTACCAGACCGGCGAGAACGACCGCCGCATGGCCTGGGACTGGCGCCCGGAGATCCACGACACCGACGGCCTGGCCCTGCACACCGGCAGCGGCGAATGGATCTGGCGCCCGCTGACCAATCCGCCGCAGCTGCGCTTCAACGCCTTCGCCGACAACGATCCCAAGGGCTTCGGCCTGCTCCAGCGCGATCGCGACTTCGACCACTACCAGGACGACGGCGTGTTCTACGAGAAGCGCCCGTGCCTGTGGATCGAGCCCAAGGGCGGCTGGGGCGCCGGCTCGGTGCAGCTGGTGGAGATCCCCACGGTCGATGAGACCTTCGACAACATCGTGGCGTTCTGGAACCCCAAGGAGAAGCCACAGGCCGGCCAGGAGCTGCTGTACGGCTACAAGCTGTTCTGGGGCTCGGCCGCGCCCTCGCAGCCGCCGCAGGCGCATTGCGTGGCCACCCGCACCGGCCTGGGCGGCGTGGTGGGGCAGAAGCGCAGCAAGTGGTCGCAGCGCTTCGCCGTGGACTTCGTCGGCGGCAAGCTGGCCGCGCTGGAAGCGGCCAACGCCAAGGTCGACCCGGCGCTGGAGATCCGCGGCGGCACGCTGGAGACGGTGTCGTGCCGACCGCTGCGCGAGCTGCACGGCTACCGGGTGATGTTCGACGTGGTGCCGGAGAAAGAAGACAGCAGCCAGATCGATCTGCGCCTGTACCTCAAGGACGCCACCGGCTCCTTAAGCGAGACCTGGCTGTACCAGTTCAGCCCGCCGCCGGCGGCCGAGCGCAAGATCTACTGAGCCGCCGCGGGCGGCGAACCGCCTGCCATTGAAGCGCGGGACGCGCGATGCGCCCCGCTGTCCTGTCCGCGCGCGCGACTGCGTTAACAGCAGTAAGCCGCCGGAGATGCCGGTACAGCGGCATCGGGGAGGGGACACGACCTAGGGCGCGCGCGGAACGCGCGCCGGGTCGCGACCGGTGGGCTGAATGCGGTGCCGTGCCGGTCCATCGTGGCCGCGCGTTCCTGAAGGTCCGGTCCGCCCTGCGCCGCTGCGCATGGGCGGACGCCTGCAGGAAGGCGCGAGGCGATGCGTCAGGTTTCCCCACACTTGACGAAGGAATGCCCATGGCCGACCGATCGGTCCTGCTGTCGAGCAATTACAACGCCTGGCCCGAGCCGTTCAACGGCCAGGCCTACGCCTTCCTCAACGTGATCGCCCAGGTCGAGAACGCCGACCTGCTGATCCCGTCCGCCGCGCCGCATACGGCCGGCCGCGGGGTCAATCCCAGCGTGGGCTATCTGTGGAACGAGCTGCGCCACCGGGTGGTGTCGCAGGCCTGGCGCCGGCTGGGCCGGCCGGGCCTGTCCAACGCCACCCAGACCCAGGTCGGCCGCGACTACGACGTGTTCGTGTTCGTGTGCCAGTTCCCGCCCGAGCTGACCACGCTGGCGCGGATCAAGGGCTGGCGCGAGCGCTGCGGCAAGGCGTACTGCTACCTGCTCGAGGGCTGGCCCGAGCGTTTCCCGCACCAGGCGCAGGAGCTGCGCATGCTCGACGCGTTCGATCATGTGTTCGTGCTCAACGCCGAGAGCATCCCGGCGCTGCGCCAGTACACCTCCACGCCGATCTCCTTCCTGCCCAGCGCCTGCGACACGCTGCTGTCCTGCCCCTACCCCGAGGCGCCGCCGCGCAGCATCGACGTGCTCTCCCTGGGTCGGCGCATGCCCGAGCTGCACACCAAGCTCAGCGCGCTGGCCGCGCACGACGGCAACTTCTTCTACGTGCACGACGTGCTCAAGGCCGGCGCGGTCACCGACTGGGCCGAGCACCGCGCCCAGTCGGCGGCGATGATCAAGCGCGCCAAGTACTTCATCGCCTACGACTTCACCGTGGACACCACCGGCGTGTTCAAGGGCGTGCGCAAGAACGCGCTGGCCACGCGCTATTTCGAGGGCACCGCCGGCGGGGCGATCGTGCTGGGCTCGCGCCAGCACTGCCCGGAGTTCGACGACCACTTCGACTGGCCCGATGCGGTGATCGAGCTGCCGCCCGGCACGCCGGACGTGGGCGCGTTCCTGGCCGACCTGGGCAGCCAGAGCGCGCGCCTGGAGCAGGCGCGCGCGACCAATGTCAGCCAGGCCCTGCGCCGCCATGACTGGGCCCATCGCTGGGGCCAGCTGCTGGACGTGGCCGGCCTTCCCCGCAGTCCGCGTCTTCAACAACGGATCGAGCGACTGGCCCGCATGGCCGGCATGGTCGATGTCGCGCATGGCACGCCGCTGGTGCGTCGCCGCGACGTCACCGTCTGATCGGGCAGTCCCCCTTGCGCGTTGCGGTCAGGGCCGCCCGTCGCGCCGTGCTTTCGCCGGCGCGGCCAGGACGCGCGAGCCATGACTTTTTCGCAGGAGACCAAGACGTGACGCGGAAGGAGCAGCAATGAAGGCAGTCATCCTGGCCGGTGGCCTGGGCACCCGCATCTCCGAGGAGACCTCCGTGCGGCCCAAGCCGATGGTGGAGATCGGCGGCAGGCCGGTGCTGTGGCACATCATGAAGATGTACAGCCACCACGGCATCAACGACTTCATCGTCTGCCTGGGCTATCGCGGCGAGGTCATCAAGGACTTCTTCATCAATTACCACCTGATGGGTTCGGACATCACCTGCGACCTGGCCAGCAACACCACCACCCTGCACGACAGCCGCGCCGAGCCCTGGCGCGTGACCCTGGTGGACACCGGCGCGGACACCATGACCGGCGGCCGCCTCAAGCGGGTGATGCCTTACCTGAAGGACGAAGAGGCCTTCTGCCTGACCTACGGCGACGGCGTGTCCGACGTGGACATCGGCGCCGGCATCGCCCTGCACCGGCGCGAGGGCCGGCTGGCGACGGTGACCGCGGTGCAGCCGCCCGGCCGCTTCGGCGCGCTGCGGGTGGAGAGCGATGCGGTCACCGGCTTCCGCGAGAAGCCGGCCGACGGCGACGGCCTGATCAACGGCGGCTTCTTCGTGCTCTCGCCCAAGGTCGCCGACTTCATCGAGGGCGACGACACGGTGTGGGAGAGCGCGCCGCTGGAAGGCCTGGTCGAGCAGGGCCAGCTGAGCGTGTACAAGCACGAAGGCTTCTGGCAGCCGATGGACACCCTGCGCGACAAGAACTATCTCAACGATCTCTGGAACCACAACAAGGCGCCCTGGCGCGTCTGGGAGTAAGCAACGATGCGCATCCTGATCACCGGCAACATGGGCTACATCGGGCCGGTCCTGGCCAGGCACCTGCGCCAGCGCTTCCCACAGGCCTGGCTGGTCGGCGTGGACCGCGGCTGGTTCGCCCACTGCCTGTCGGACAAGCGCGGCCTGCCCGAGGTGGTGCTGGACGAACAGTGGTTCCGCGACGTGCGCGACCTGACCGCGCCGGAGCTGGCCGGCTTCGATGCGGTGGTGCACCTGGCCGCGGTGTCCAACGATGCGATGGGCAAGCGCTTCGAGCAGGTCACCGACCAGATCAACTGCAAGGCCAGCCTGTCGGTAGCCCGCGCGGCGGCCGAGGCGGGCGTGAAGCACTTCGTGTTCGCCTCCAGCTGCAGCGTCTACGGCGCCGCCGCCGACGGCACGCCGCGCTCGGAATCCAGCGCCGTGGCGCCGCTGACCGCCTACGCCCACTCCAAGATCGACACCGAGACCGGGCTGGCGGCGCTGGACACGGACATGACCGTCACCGCGCTGCGCTTCGCCACCGCCTGCGGCGCCTCGCCACGCCTGCGCCTGGACCTGGTGCTGAACGACTTCGTCGCCGGCGCGGTGGCCAGCGGCAAGGTCGACGTGCTCTCCGACGGCACGCCGTGGCGCCCGCTGATCCACGTGCGCGACATGGCGCGCGCGATCGAATGGGCGATCCAGCGCCCGGCCGCGCAGGGCGGACGCTACCTGTTCGTCAACGCCGGCTCGGAGCGCTGGAACGTGCAGGTGCGCGACCTGGCCCGCGCCGTGGGCGCGGCCATCCCCACCGCCGAGGTCTCCATCTCGACCAACGCGCCGGCGGACAACCGCTCCTACCGCGTGGACTTCTCGCTGTTCGAGCGGCTGGCGCCGGACCACCAGCCGATCGAGACGCTGGAAGGCACCATCGCCGAGCTGCGCGACGAGCTGCAGCGCACCGCCTTCTCCGACCGCAACTTCCGCCAGAGCGGCTTCATCCGCCTGCGCATCCTGGAAGGCCTGGTCGACAGCGGGGTGCTTGCGCCCGATCTGCGGGCGGCGGCATGAAGTTCCACAGCACGCCGCTGCATGGCGCCTATGTGATCGAGCCGGAGCAGCGCGGCGACGCGCGCGGCTGGTTCGCGCGGGTGTTCTGCGAGAAGGAAATGGCCGCGGCGGGGCTGGTGGACCGCTTCGTCCAGGTCAACAACTCCTACAATGCCGAGGCCGGTACGCTGCGTGGCATGCACTACCAGCTGCCGCCGGCCGCCGAGGTCAAGATCGTGCGCTGCGTGCGCGGCGCGCTGTGGGACTGCATCGTCGACCTGCGGCCGGATTCGCCCACGTACCTGAAGTGGCACGGGGTGGAACTGACGGCGGAGAACCGGCTGGCCTACTACGTGCCGCGCGGCTTCGCCCATGGCTTCGTCACGCTGGAGCCGGACACCGAGGCCTTTTACCTGGCCAGCGCGTTCTACGAGCCCAGCGCCGAGCGTGGGCTGCGCTGGAACGACCCGACCTTCGACATCCAGTGGCCGGCGGCGGGCCGGATCATCTCGGACAAGGATGCGGCCTGGCCGGACTTCGACCCCACCTATCACGGCGTCGATCGGCTGATCGGCTACTGAGCCACGCTTCAAGGAGTTTCCCCCATGGTCATCGATCGACTGCTGCAGGCGCGACAGGCCGCCAGCACCCCCATCCGCGTCGGGCTGTACGGCGC
Organism: Pseudoxanthomonas sp. UC19_8; assembly: GCF_042700505.1. Taxonomy (NCBI): domain Bacteria; kingdom Pseudomonadati; phylum Pseudomonadota; class Gammaproteobacteria; order Lysobacterales; family Lysobacteraceae; genus Pseudoxanthomonas; species Pseudoxanthomonas sp. UC19_8. Next base: position 3,966,018 of record NZ_CP170559.1, on the reverse strand, counting down.
CGGCTTCATGGCCAAGGGCATCGTCAACCAGATCGTGCATTCGGTGCCGGGCATGGTGCTGTCGGTGATCTGCAACCGCAACGTGGACAAGGCGCTGGCCGCCTTCGCCCTGGCCGGCGTGCAGGCGCGCGTGGTCGAGACCGGCCGCGCGCTGGCCGACGCCATCACCAGCGGCGTGCCCGCGGTCACCCACGACCCGGCGCTGCTGTACGAATGCGACCTGCTCGACTGCCTGGTCGATGCGACCGGCGCGGTGGAGTACGGCGCGCACATCTCGCTGGCCGCCATCGCCCACGGCCGCGACATGGTCACGATGAACGCCGAGCTGGACGGCACCGTCGGCCCGCTGCTCAAGCGCAAGGCGGATGCGGCCGGCGTGATCTTCACCGCCTGCGACGGCGACCAGCCCGGCGTGCAGATGAACCTGTTCCGCTTCGTCAAGTCGATCGGGCTGACGCCGCTGATGTGCGGCAACATCAAGGGCCTGCAGGACCCGTACCGCACGCCGGCCACGCAGGCCGGCTTCGCCGCCAAGTGGGGCCAGGACCCGTACATGGTCACCAGCTTCGCCGACGGCACCAAGATCAGCTTCGAGCAGGCCATCGTCGCCAACGGCACCGGCATGTCGATCCTGCAGCGCGGCATGACCGGCTACGACCACCGCGGCCACGTGGACGAGCTGACCAGGAAATACGACATCGACGCGCTCAATGCCGTCGGCGGCGCGGTCGACTACGTGGTCGGCGCGCTGCCCAGCCCGGGCGTGTACGTGCTGGCCAGCCACGACGATCCCAAGCAGCAGCACTACCTCAACCTCTACAAGCTGGGCGAGGGCCCGCTGTACAGCTTCTACACGCCGTACCACCTGTGCCATTTCGAGGTGCCGCTGTCGGTGGCGCGCGTGGTGCTGCTGCGCGATGCGGTGCTGCAGCCGCTGGGCGGCCCGCTGGTCGAGGTGGTCGCTACCGCCAAGCGCGACCTGGCCGCCGGCGAGACGATCGACGCGCTGGGCGGCTACCTGACCTATGGCCAGTGCGAGCGCGCCGACGTCACCGCGCGCGACGCGCTGCTGCCGATGGGCGTGGCCGAGGGCTGCGTGCTCCGGCACGACGTGGCCAAGGACCAGGTGCTCACCTATGCCGATGTGGAGCTGCCGCAGGGGCGCTTGATCGATCGGCTGCGAGTCGAGCAGGCTGCGCTGTTCCAGCCTGCTGGGCAGGTCGCGACGGTCTGAGTGGCGTCAGGGTCGCCGGATCCGCGCGTTTCGGGGTGTTGTGGTGCCGATGTGGACGCGGTAGATGAGGTCTGAGGCGATCTGGGCGGACGTCCATGGATCCCCGCGTTCGCGGGGATGACGGCTTCTTCCCAAGCACCGGCGCTCATCCTGGACGCGTCACTCCCGCGAACGCGGGAGTCCATGGACGTGCGCAACCGCGGCGCGGTGCGCCCGACCGATCAGCGCACCACCAGCACCGGCACGGTGCTGCGGGTCAGGACCTCGGCAGTCTGGCTGCCCAGCAGCACGCGGGTCACGCCACGGCGGCCGTGCGAGGCCATCACCACCAGATCATTGCCGCGTGCCGCCATGGTCTCCAGGATGCCGTCGGCGGCATACCGGTCCAGCACATGGATCGGCTCGGCCTCCACCTCCATCGCCTCGGCCCGGTCCAGCGCCGGCTGCAGGATGGCATTGGCGGCCTGCTCGCGCTCGGCCCGGTATTCGGGACCGGATTCATAGCCCACCACCCAGCCCTGCGCATCGACCATGCCGCCGGCCCACGGCTCGGACACGGTCAGGATGTCGACCCTGGCGCCCAGCCGCGCCGCCAGCCCCAGGCCCTGGTCCAGGCCACGCAGGGAAAGCTCGGAACCATCGATGGCAATCAGAATGCGTCGGTACATGGGACCCTCCACGCGCTGCGGTGATGCCCCATTCAAGCGCGATCGCCCGCCCCCCGCCTTGATCGCGATCAAAGCCCCGCAAAACCGCCGCCCAGCCCCAGCCCCAACCGCCAGCGCGAAACGCGTGCTACCGCCTCCTCCCTCACCCCACCACCCCCGCCTACACCCGCCCCGCCCCACCCGCGGCGCCAACTCCGGCTCCGGCTTTGGCTCCGGCTTTGGCTTTGGCTTTGGCTTTGGCTTTGGCTTTGGCTTTGGCTTTGGCTTCCAGGTCCCCCGTAAGGCACGGCGGAGGGGCGAGGACAAGACCCGCAGGGCGCCGCACAGGGATGTGCGGCGTTTTCCGAGGGGACAGGATGTCCCCTTGGAAAATCCCTCGCCCCGCAGCGGACCTGCGCGCAGCGCAGGCGTGCCGCCCGGGGTGTGTTTCTTTTGCCTACTTTTCTTTGCACAAGCAAAGAAAAGTAGGTCGGGCGGCGAAGCCGCACGAAAGCCTTTGATTCAAGAACTATCGCGCGCCAACAGCATCAGAGCAGAAACCCACTAAGAGCCGCTGGCAAACCTACCGTTTCCGCGAAGAAGAGAACCCAGAGCCTTCGACCTCGCCGCGCGAAAGTCGCTGGATTCCCGCATCCGCGGGAACGACGGTAGAGGATTCGTCGGCGGCTCTAAACCGCCAAGCAAGCCCAACGCCTCAAGCCGGCGACAGATTCGCGTAGGCCAACACCAACCACTTGGCCCCCTCGTCGAACTGCACCTGCACCCGCGCATGCGCGCCCGCCCCCTCATAGTCGATGACCACCCCAGCCCCGAACTTCGGATGCGACACATTGGCGCCCAGCTTGAGCGCCGGCACCTCCAGCGCCGCATGCCCGCCCGCACCCCGCATCGCCCCCAGCGAAGCGGGCCGCGACACCTGCACCTTGGGCCGCACCTCGTTGAGCAGCCCGCGCGGGATCTCGCGCAGGAAGCGCGAGGGCACGTTGTAATTGTCCATGCCGTGGATGCGTCGCGACTCGGCGTAGGCCAACACCAGCTTCTGCCGCGCGCGGGTGATGCCGACGTAGGCCAGGCGCCGCTCCTCCTCCAGCTTGCCCGGCTCCTCGACCGAGCGCGCGCTGGGGAACAGCCCGTCCTCCAGCCCGACCAGGAACACCAGCGGGAACTCCAGCCCCTTGGCCGAATGCAGCGTCATCAGCTGCACGCCGTCTTCGCCGGCCTGGGCCTGGCCCTCGCCGGCCTCCAGCGCCGCGTAGGACAGGAACGCCACCAGCTCGTCCATGCTCTGCGCCGCATCGGGTGTGTCGTCCAGCTCCAGCGGATTGACCTCGGCGCGGGCGAAGCGGGAGGCCACCGAGACCAGTTCGTCCAGGTTCTCGGTGCGCGACTCGGCGTCCAGCCCGCCCTTGTTCTCGCGCGCCCAGTGCTCGCGCAGCGCCGAGCGCGCCAGCACGTGGTCGATCTTGTCCTTCAGGTCCAGCGCGGCGGTTTCCTCGCCCAGCGCCTGGATCAGCTGCACGAACGCGGCCAGCGCGTTGCGCGCGCGCCCGGCCAGGTCGCCGCCCTGCGCGGCCTTGCGCGCGGCGTCCCACAGCGACAGCGACGCGCCGCGGGCCACACGCCGCACCTCGTCCAGGGTGCGCTCGCCGATGCCGCGCGGCGGCGTGTTGACCGCGCGTTCGAACGCGGCGTCGTCGGCGCGGTTGGCGACCAGACGCAGATAGGCCAGCGCGTCCTTGACCTCGGCGCGCTCGAAGAAGCGCATGCCGCCATAGACGCGGTACGGCACCTGCTCGGCCAGCAGGGCCTCTTCCAGCGCGCGCGACTGGGCGTTGCTGCGGTAGAGCACGGCGACCTCGCCGTAGCTGCCACCCTCGCGCACCCACTGGCGCGCGCGCTCGACCACATAGCGCGCCTCGTCGACCTCGTTGTAGGCCGCGTAGAGATCGATCGGGTCGCCCTGCCCGGCGTCGGTCCACAGCTGCTTGCCGATGCGGTCGGGGTTGTGCGCGATCACCGCGTTGGCCGCGCCCAGGATGTTGGCGGTGGAGCGGTAGTTCTGCTCCAGGCGGATGGTCTGGGCGCCGGGGAAGTCGGTGAGGAAACGCTGCACGTTCTCCACCTTGGCCCCGCGCCAGCCGTAGATGGCCTGGTCGTCGTCGCCGACCACGAACACCTGCCCGCTGTCGCCAGCCAGCAGGCGGATGAAGCCGTACTGGATGGCGTTGGTGTCCTGGAACTCGTCCACCAGCAGCTGGCCGAAGCGGCGCCGGTAATGCGCCAGCAGCGCCGGGGTGTCGCGCAGCAGTTCGTGTGCGCGCAGCAGCAGCTCGGCGAAATCCACCAGGCCGGCGCGGTCGCAGCGCGCCTGGTATTCGGTGTAGGCGGCGACCATGGCGCTGAGCCATTCGTCGCGGCCCTCGGGCTGGATGTGCTGGGGGCGGCGGCCTTCGTCCTTCTGCTGGTTGATCCACCAGGCGATCTGGCGCGGCGGGTACTTGCCCTCGTCCAGCTCCAGCGCCTGGGCCACGCGCTTGACCAGACGCTGCTGGTCGTCGGAGTCCAGCACCTGGAAGCCTTCGGGCAGCCGCGCTTCGTTGAAGTGCAGGCGCAGCAGGCGGTGGGCCAGGCCGTGGAAGGTGCCGATCCACATGCCGCGGCTGCCGTTGCGCAGCTGCGCGTCGGTGCGATGGCGCATCTCGGCGGCGGCCTTGTTGGTGAAGGTCACCGCCAGGATGCCGTGGGTGGGCACGCCCAGGACCTCGTTCAGCCAGGCAATGCGGTGGGTGAGCACCCGCGTCTTGCCCGAGCCGGCGCCGGCCAGCACCAAGTAATGCCCCGAAGGGGCGGACACGGCCTCGCGCTGGGCCGGATTGAGATCGTCGAGCAGGTGGGAGACATCCATTGCCCGCCCATTCTACCGGGCCCGTCCTCAGGCCTTGAGAAAACGGAACTTCCCCCCGTGGGAGCCGCCATGGCGACGAGGGGCTTTGCCGGGAACGCCTCATCGCCGGCATGCCGGCTCCCCCTGTAGAGCGGAGCTCGCTCCGCTGGGGCCTTCCCCATGAACCGAACGAAGCGCAGCGGAGTCCCCAAGAGGGGATTGCCACAAGCTCCGCTCTACAGGCAGGCGGCCGCGAGATTTGAGGAGACAGTTGCTTCTACAGCAGCGGGCGCACCGCCCGCTTTCCAGAGGCCGGAACTTCCCCGGTGGGAGCCGCCATGGCGGCGAGGGGCTTTGCCGGGAACGCCTCATCGCCGGCATGCCGGCTCCCCTCTGTAGAGCGGAGCTCGCTCCGCTGGGGCCTTCCCCGTGAACCGAACGAAGAGCAGCGGAGCAAGCTCCGCTCTACAGGCGGGCCGCTGCGAGATTTGAGGAGACAGTTGCTTCCACAACAGCGGGCGCACCCCGCTTTCCAGAGGCCGGAACTTCCCCGGTGAGAGCCGCCATGGCGGCGAGGGGCTTTGCCAGGAAAGCCTCATTGCCGGCATGCCGGCTCCCCCCTGTAGAGCGGAGCTCGCTCCGCTGGGGCCTTCCCCGTGAACCGAACGAAGAGCAGCGGAGCAAGCTCCGCTCTACAGGCGGTCGCTGCGAGATTTGAGGAGACAGCTGCTTCCACAACAGCGGGCGCGCCAGCCGCTTTCCGGGCGGCGGAACTTCCCCTGTGGGAGCCGCCATGGCGGCGAGGGGCTTTACCGGGAAAGCCTCATCGCCGGCATGCCGGCTTCCACCTGTAGAGCGGAGCTCGCTCCGCTGGGGCCTTCTGAGCGCGCCGCCACGCCGGCAGAGGCGTTGAAGGCCGCCGGCTCAGGCCATCGCGGGGCGCGGCTGGGCGCAGTAGCTGCGCAGGTAGTCGGCGTGGGTCGGCAGGCGGGCCACGGTCTGTTCGACCTGCTGGTGGATGCCGTCCAGGAAACGCGCCAGCTCGGCGTCGTCCATCAGGTCGGCGACCGGGTGGTACTGCGCGGGCGCGATGCCCTGGCCCAGCATCACCTGGATCCAGGAGTTCTCGGCGAACAGCTCGTTGGGCACATGGAACACGCGGCCGGTCTGGGCGAACAGGTCGATCCGGTGCCGCAACGTGGCCGGGATGTCCATCTGCGCGCAGGCCTGCCAGAACGGCGTGTCGCGGCGCCGGGTCACGTGGTAATGCAGGATGACGAAGTCGCGGATGTGGACCATCTCGGCCTCGGTCTGCGCGTTGTATTCGTCGATGTCCACCTGGCGGATCACATGCGGGAAGGACTGCAGCAGCCGGGTCAGGTTGCGCGAAACCAGATGGATGTTGGTCGACTCCAGCGGCTCCAGGAAGCCGCTGGCCAGGCCCAGGGCCACGCAGTTGCGCTTCCAGGTGACCTGGCGCTGGCCGGGCGTGAAGCGCAGCGGGCGCGGTTCGAACAGCGGCGGGCCTTCCAGGTTGTCCAGCAGCGCCGCGCGCGCGGCCTCCTGGTCCATGAAGCGGCTGGAATAGACGATGCCGTTGCCGACGCGGTGCTGCAGCGGGATGCGCCACTGCCAGCCGGCCGGGCCGGCCATCGCGCGCGTGTACGGCACCGGCGGGGCGACCGATTCGGTCTGCACGGCCAGCGCGCTGTCGGCGAACAGCCAGTGCGACCAGTCCTCGAAGGCGACCCCCAGCGTCTGCCCCAGCAGCAGCGCGCGGAAGCCGGTGCAGTCGATGAACAGGTCGCCCTCCACGCGGGTGCCGTCCTCCATCACCAGCGCGGCGATGTCGCCCTGGGCGCTGGTCTGGACGGTGGCGATCCTGCCCTCGATGCGGCGGGCGCCGAAGCCTTCGCTGAAGCGGCGCAGGAAGCGGGCGTACAGGCCGGCATCGAGATGGAAGGCGTAGTTCATGCCGTTGCGCGCCAGGTGGGCGAAGCGCTGCTCCCGCGCGGCGCGCAGCTCCAGGCAGTAGTCGCCGTAGTCGCGCGCCAGCCCGCGCTGGCGGCCCTTCATCCAGAAATGCTGGAAGCCGGCGGTCCAGTGGTCCTTGCCGGTGGTGCCGAAGGAATGGATGTAGTCCTGGCCGGGCTCGCGCCAGCCTTCGAACTGGATGCCGAGCTTGATCGTGGCGCCGGTGGCGGCCATGAACGCCTGCTCGTCGATGTCCAGCAGGCGGTGGAAGGTGACCAGCGTGGGGATGGTGGCCTCGCCCACGCCGACCGTGCCGATCTCCTCGGACTCGACCAGGGTGATGTCCAGCACCTTGCCCAGGGTGCGCGAGAGGGCCGCGGCGGCCATCCAGCCGGCGGTGCCGCCGCCGGCGATGACCACGCGCTTGACCGGGCGGGGCTGCGAACTGTCCGTCATGCGGCTCGATCCCTCGTGGCGCTCAGCGGTTGAGCCGCTGCAGCAGGCGCGCGCGCAGCTCGCGCGCACGGATGTCGTCCATCGGCGCCAGCGCGCCGCGCGCCTCGGGCGCGATGTGCGCCACCGTCTCGGCGTCGGCGTCGAACACGTAGTGGCGGAACACCTCGCGCCAGTGTTCGCGCTCGTGCGCGGGCAGATCGCGCACGCTCAGCAGCGCCAGCATCAGCGCGTTCATCGGCGAATCCATATAGGCCGGGCTGCGCCGCCACCAGTAGTTCACCAGGATGTTGAACGGCGCCAGGCCTTCCATGTGGTGCCACCACAGCGAAGGGATCAGCACCGCGTCGCCGGGCTCCAGCACCGCGACCTGCGCGTGGCGCAGCGCTTCGGCGAAGCGCGGATGGGCTTCGAAGTCGGGAGCGGCGAAGTCCACCAGGCTGATCGCCTGCCCGGCCGGCGTGCGATCCAGCGGGCCGATGTACAGATTGGCCAGCTGCTCGGGCGGGAACAGCGTGACCCGGCGGCGGCCCGCCACCACGCAGGCGATGTTGTCGGGGATGTCCTGATGCGCGGCGATGCGGGTGCGGTTGCCGATCCAGATGCTGGCCAGCGGCATCCGGGCGCCCAGGTCCAGATCGTTCTCGGCGCGGAAGCCCGGCAGCCAGGTATCGATGGTCGTCGAGCCGACATAGATCGCCGGCGGCGCGGGCGCGTGCAGATAGCCCAGCAAGGTGTCCAGCACCACCGGCAGCGGCACGCGCTCCTGGCGGAAATTGAAGCCCTGCTGCCCATCGGTATAGAAGAAGCGGCCGCCGGTCTCGGGCGCGGCCACGGTGGCCACCACCGGGTCGGGGCGCGCGAAGCGGCGCAGATAGGCCACCGCCTCCTGCGCCGACGCCGCACCGGCCCGGGCCATCGGCCAGTCGGCCACCACGCCGCGCAGCACCAGCGGCTGCTCGGAGGCCAGCAGCTCGGGGCCGAGCGTGTCGGCGCGCAGGCCGTGGCGTTCCTCGATCGGGCGCGGCGTGGCGGGCTGCATCACGCGTCCTGCTCGAGGCGGCCGATCAGGTCGCGCAGATGCGTCATCGAGGCCAGCGCCATGTAGATCGGCTCCAGGTGACCCGCGCGCGACAGCGCCTGCAGCGCCTCGCCGTCCAGCGCGCGCAGGCGCTCCTCGTGGATGGTGTAGCAGCCGCGCAGATGAATCTCCTGCCCGCCCGTCAGCTTCACGTCCAGCACGAACGACTCCAGCAGCTCATGCGACAACAGCGCCTGGATGAAGGCGCCATTGCCGGCCAGCCCGTCATGCAGGGTGCGCAGCAGCGCGACCATGTGCTGCAGCAGCGGCGCGTGGCCGCCATGCTCGAGGAACAGCGGCTCGCCCTGCGGATCGATGCGCGGATGCTCCAGGTCCACGTGCAGCATCGGCTCGCCCTGCGCGTCGCGCCCGATCGCGAACGGCTGGCGCTCGACCGCCATCGGCACGTAGTGGGCATCCCAGCGATCGCCGCGCAGGAACAGGTTCTGCCCCGGCTGCAGGCCCAGCAGCGCCAGCGGATGGAACACGCCCTGCGCGTCCTTCTGGAACACGATCGGGTAATAGGCCTGCAGCGCGCGGAACTCGCCCGGGAAGGTCACCACCGACATCGCCGCATCGTCCACCCCCGCGCCGTGGCGGGTGGAGACGCGCAGGTCGCGATGGTCGATGTTGTTGAGCAGGGCGTAACGCGGCATCGGCATTCCTGAGAATCAAAGACGGGGCAGGCCATGGGCCTTGATGTGCTCGACCAGCGCGCGATGGCTGGGCAGCGCCGGCAGCATGCGCTGCACCAGCGCCGCGCTCTCGGCGAAGCAGGCCTGCGCGGCCTGCAGGTCTTCCGAGCGCCGTGCGGGACGGGAGTGCGGACGGGCGCCCATGCCGTAGAGGATGTACTGCCAGCTGGCCGAAGGAAAGATCTCCTCGCTGCGCGGAAAATCACTGCGCGAGGGCGACTGATGGCGCCACAGCTGCAGCAGCTCACGCAGGCGCGACGGCAGGCTGGCGTCCTCGCGATGCGCCTGCCAGTAGGGCGTCATCCGGCGGCTGAGCACGTAGTGCAGCTTGAGGAACTCGATCACCCGCTGCCAGCGGTAGGCGAAGGTCTCGTTGAAGCGCGCGGCCAGCAGATCCATCTGCCCGCGCGTGGCCGGCATCTCGTCGGCCAGGCGCGCGGCGGCCAGTTCCACCAGCACCAGCGAGGAGGCCTCCAGCGGTTCGACGAAGCCGCTGGCCAGGCCGACGGCCACGCAGTTGCGGTGCCAGGTCGTGGGCCGATAGCCCGGCTGGAGATCGATCCGCCGCGCCGGCGGCAGTGTCGCCGCGGCGGGGCCGCCGCTGGCTTGGATATAGGCCCGCAGATCCGCTTCGGCCTCCTCGTCGGAGGTGAACGCGCTGCTGTAGACATGGCCGACGCCACGCCGCGCCGACAGGCCGATGTCCCAGATCCAGCCGGCGCGCTGGGCGGTGGACAGCGTCTGGCAGGCGATCGGCGCATTCGGGTCCACGTAGGGCACCTGCAGGGCCAGCGCGCGATCGTTGAACAGGATGTCTTCGACGCCGACCGGCGCGATGCCGTAGTGCGCGCCCAGCAGCAGCGCGCGCAGCCCCGTGCAGTCCACGAACAGGTCGCCTTGCAGCGCGGGCTGGTCGCGCACCGCCAGCGCGGCGATGTCGCCGTTCTCGTGGCTGAGCACCGCGTCCATGTGGCCGACGACGTGCTGCACGCCGAGGCGTTCGACGCAGTGCTGGCGCAGGAAGGCGCCGAGCCGGGTCGCGTCCAGGTGATAGGCGTAGTTGGCCACCGCGGCGTACTCCGGGGTCGCGAACTGCTTCGGCCCGCGCCCGGCATCGCACAGATGCGGCTGGAAGCAGGCCAGATGCGCGAAGGGCACCCCGCCATGCGCCGCCCAGGCCACGGCCAGCTGCGTCTCGCCATAGCCCTTGGGCAGGGTGAAGGGATGGGTGTAGCGATCGTGCGCGCCGCCGTCGACCCAGCCGACGAACTGCGAGCCCTGCTTGAAGGTCGCATCGCAGGCGCGCACGAAGTCCGCCTCGCCCACGCCGATCCGGCGCAGCGTGTCGCGCATGGTCGGCCAGGTGCCCTCGCCGACGCCGATCGCCGGCACGTCCGGCGACTCGAGCACGCTCACCCGCAGCGTGGGGCCGTGGCGATCGCGATGCTCGGCGGCGATCAGTCCGGCCGTCAGCCAGCCGGCCGAGCCGCCGCCCACGATCACCACATGCCGGATTGCCTCGTCCATCGCGCTTCCCGAACCTTCGCACCTGCCTATCAAACGCGACGGGCCACTGGTTTGCCAGTGGCCCGTGCGCCGCGTCCGCCCGCCACGCGGCATTTCCTGCAACGCCTCTCCCCACTTCACCTCGTCGTTCCCGCCAAGGCGGGAACCCAGCGACTTGGCGCGGAACGCCGAAGGCACTGGATTCCCGCTTGCGCGGGAATGACGGCTCAGCGTGCGCTTAGAACTTGTAGCGCGCGCCGAACATGTAGCGCGGCCCGAACTGCTCCAGCGAGTACACCTGGTGCATGTTGCGGCCGTGCACGCGGGTGGACTCGTCGGTCACGTTGATGCCTTCCAGCGACACGCTGAAGTGGTCGTTGATCTCGTAGCTGAAGCTGAGATCCAGCTGGCCATAGGCTTCGACGTAGAGCGGATTGTCGCCCTTGCCATCGCCCAGGGCGCTGAGGAACTCGTCGCGCCAGTTGTACGCCGCGCGCGCCTGCCACGGGCCCTTGTCGTAGAACACCACGAAGTTGGCCGTGTCGCTCAGGCCGGTCAGCGCGAACTGGGTGCCCAGCACGCCGTTGTTGTAGGTCAGGCCCGAATCGACCTTGGTGTAGTTGGCCGCCACACCGAAGCCGGTCTCGCCGAACACGTGCTGGATGTTGAACTCCCAGCCATCGAGCTTGTCCGAGCGGTTGTTGACCGGCTTGGAGATGTTGAACGCCAGCACCGGGTCGCCCGGCTGGCCGACGATGCTGCCCGTGGCCGCGTTCACGCCCGGATCGCCGTCGTGGTTGGCGAAGATGTAGTCGCGGATGCAGGGACGGTCGGTCTGCGCGCAGCCGGCGGCCACGGCCTCGTTCCAGTACGCGCCACCGGCCGGGGTGTACAGGTCCGGGATCGGAGTCTCGCGCTGGGTCTGCCGGGCGATGAAGTTGTCGATCTTCTTGTAGAAGTAGCCGACCGAGACATAGCTGCCCTCGGCGTAGTACCACTCCCAGGACAGGTCCAGATTCCTGGACACCAGCGGCTTGAGCGCCGGGTTGCCCGAACCGCCGCCGCCGCCGTCGTAGCGCGCCGGGCTGCCGAGCGTCTGCGCGGCATTCAGGTCGCCCCAGTTGGGACGGCCGATGGTCTTGCCGGCGCTGAAGCGCAGCTTCATGTCGCCGGTCAAGTCCAGGGCCAGGTCCAGGTTCGGCAGCCAGTACTTGTAGTCGCCGCCCAGGGTGTAGAACTCGTTGCCCTGGTAGACCAGGTTGAACTCGTTGGCGCTGGCCCAGTTGACCGCCACCGGCGCCGGCTGCAGCGCCGAGGCGGTGACCTTGGTGTCCTCGTAGCGCACGCCGACGGCCACGCTCAGCGGCATGGACAGATCGTAGGTGTTGCTCCACTCCAGGTAGGCGCTGTGCGACTTCTCCTGCACGCGGCTGTCGCCCACCGTGCGGCTGGCCGAGCTGCCCGGCACCGCGGCGCCGGAGTAGTCGGTCGAGGCCAGATAGTCCTCCGGCACGCCCAGGCCGGCGTTGGTGCGGGCATTGGCCGCGGCCTGGCGCATGGCCTCGAAGTCGAACAGGAAGAACGCATCGGAGAAGGCCGGGCTGTTGGCGCCGCCGCCGTCGAAGTAGTCGCCCATGTGCGCCAGCTTGAACAGCGAGTCGTCATAGGCGCCCGGGCCGGCGGGCACGTTGCCGCCCCAGGTATCCAGCTGCACGTTGGTGAAGGCCGAGCGGTTCTTGTACTCGGTGCTGGACACGCCGAAGTTCAGCTTGGAGTAGTCCTCGAACTGGAACTGGCCGGAGAGCTGGCCCTGCTTGATCTTGGCCTTCTGGTAGTCGTTGCGGAACACCGAACCGGTGGCCTGCATCATCGACGGGTCGATCTCGCTCATGCCGGGCGGCAGGTTGAGCATCAGGATCGGGAAGTCGCCGCTCATGTCGAAGCCGGCGCCCTGGCGGAAGAAGCCGGCGGTGGACATGGTGTTGCTGGAGCCGTACGGGCTGTCCGGACGCGACTCGGCGCTGGAGTCGTGGTAGTCGAAGTTCAGGCTGAAGCTGTCGGTCACCCGCCAGTCGACGTTGAAGCCCAGCGACTTGTTCTCGTGCACCACGGCGGTCTTGGACGCGCCCATGGCCAGGTCCGAGCAGCCCGGGTCGCTCGCGCCGCCCGGATAGACGCGCGGCGTGCAGCCGTAGGTCTCGTGATAGGTCAGCGGCGAGGAGCCGGAGCCATTGGTCCACGAACTCTGGTCGGGCGTGAAGTTGAACCACACCGACATGTCGTTGCGCGCCGACTGGATCTTGTTTTCCGAGTAGGTGTAATCGAGCGTGGCGGTCAGGTTGTCGGTCGGCGCGAACTGGAAGGCCAGCTGGCCGTTGGTGCGCTGGCGATGCACCGAGTTGACCGAATAGCCCAGGCTCTGCGGCATCGAATACACATCGTTCGGGCCCGGACGGTTGGTGACGTTGGGCGAGGCGGCCAGCGCGCCGTTCGGGCCGCCCACGCCGTTGGCCTGCGGGGTATCGATGTAGGTCTGCCAGCCGTTGCCCGGCGCGACCTGGGCCAGGGCCGACCCGGACTCGCGGTCCTGGCGGCTGGCGCTCAGCGAGATGCCGAAGCGGTTGTCGGCCCAGGTGTTGCTGAAGATGCCGGAGATTTCCGGCGTGACGGTCTTGCCTTCGTAATGGCCCGGCAGATCGTCGTCGGAGGTGTCCACCACGCCCTTGACGCCGGCGCTGGCGTGGAAGCCCGGGTTCTCCAGCGGACGGGAGGTCTTGATGTTGATCGTCGCGCCGATGCCGCCGGCCGGGGTGCTGGCGCGGCTGGTCTTGTAGACCTCCACCGCCGAGATCGCCTCGGAGGCCAGGTCGGAGAACTCGAACGCGCGGCCGCCGGTGGCGGTCGGCATCTGGCGGCCGTTGAGCAGCACCAGGTTGAAGTCCGGGCCGACGCCGCGCACGGTGACCTTGGAGCCCTCGCCGTTGCTGCGGTCGATGGACACGCCGGTGATGCGCTGCAGGGACTCGGCCAGGTTGGTGTCCGGGAACTTGCCCATGTCCTCGGCCACGATGCCGTCGACCACGCCCTGCGAATCGCGCTTGAGGTTGGCCGAGGACGTCATGCTCTGGCGGATGCCCTTGACCTGCACGGCGTCCAGGTTGGTGGCATCGGTGCTGGACTGCGCGCTGGCGTTGCCAGGCGTGGCCTGCGCGGCCGAACTGGCCGGCGCTTGATTCGATTCCGGCGCGGTCTGCGCGGCGGCCGTCGCGGACAACGCGACCAGCATCGCCGACACCAGCAACCGCCGACGCGGCATGGCAACCATCTGCTTCATACGACCCTCCCCAGGTGCGGATATGACGAATGCCGTCCGAGCCCTTGAATTCAGGTCTCGTACACGGCAGGTGCGCCGTTTTGTCAGAGGGTGACAGCGCTGTCACGCCGCATCGCAGCACCGCGCCGCAGGGGCAAGCGCCGCCATCGGAAGCGGACGTGGATGGCGCCGGCGGCAAAGGCCCGCCACGCGGGGCTGGAATCGTTTACGTTCCGTTAGGAAGCGATGACAACGTTGGTCACCGGCGCGACTGGCGCCGGAGCGCTCAGTGCGCGGCGCGTTGCGCGGATTGCGCGCCCTGCATCAGGCGGTCGGTCCAAGCGATGCCGATGGCCGACAGGATGAAGACACAGTGGATGATGGTCTGCCACAGCACGCCCTGCGGGGTGAGCGTGGAGCAGCCGGTGGTGCCGATCGCGCTGGCCGCGGTGGCGCTGGCCAGCAGCTCGGGCGAGCAGAACGGCAACCCGCCCAGCGCCCCGGCGGCGATGAAGGTCTTGAGCAGGTGGATCGAGGAGATGCCGATGATCGCCATCGCCAGCTTGACCTTGAGCACGCTGGCGTTGACGTGGCTGAGCCACTCGGGCTGGTCGGGATGGCCTTCCAGCCCCAGGCGCGAGACGAAGGTCTCGTAGCCGCCCACGATCACCATCACCAGCAGGTTGGAGATCATCACCACGTCGATCAGCCCCAGCACGATCAGCATGATCTGCTGCTCGCCCAGGCTGGGCGCCTCGTGGATCAGGTGCCACAGCTCCTTGCCGAACAGGAACACGTAGACGCACTGGGCCAGGATCAGCCCCAGGTACAGCGGCAGCTGCAGCCAGCGCGAGGCGAAGATCAGGCCGGCGATGGGGTTGAGGCGGGCGGGCGGCTGGGGCGACATGGCGGAACGATTCGTCTCGTGGGCGCGGCAGCGTAGCCAGCCGCCCATGACACTGCCAAGCGAAGCCGCGCCGTAGACTCGGCTTCTTTCAGCACTGTAAGGAACCGGCGCGATGATCGACCTGTACTACTGGCCCACGCCCAACGGGCACAAGATCACCCTGTTCCTGGAAGAGGCCGGGCTGGACTACACGATCAAGCCGGTGGACATCGGCAAGGGCGACCAGTTCGCCGCCGAGTTCCTGGCCATCTCGCCCAACAACAAGATGCCGGCCATCGTCGACCACGCCCCGGCCGACGGCGGCGCGGCGCAGAGCGTGTTCGAGTCCGGCGCGATCCTGCTGTACCTGGCCGAGAAGACCGGCGCCTTCCTGCCGACCGAGCCCCGCGCGCGGATCGAAGCGCTGGAGTGGCTGTTCTGGCAGGTGGGCGGGCTGGGGCCGATGCTCGGCCAGAACCACCACTTCAACCAGTACGCGCCGGAGAAGATCCCCTACGCGATGGACCGCTACACCAACGAGACCCGGCGCCTGTACGGCGTGCTGGACAAGCGCCTGGACGGGCGCGACTTCATCGCCGGGGACTATTCCATCGCCGACATGGCGGCCTATCCGTGGATCGTGCCGCATTCCAAGCAGAAGATGGACCTGGTGGACTTCCCCAACGTGGCGCGCTGGTTCGACGCCATCAGCCAGCGCCCGGCGACCGCACGCGCCTACGCCCTGGGCCCGCAGGTCAATCCCGCCCTGGGCGAACCGCTGACCGAGGAACAGCGCCGGCATATGTTCGGCCCGCGGTAAACCTTCCGCGCGGTGGAAGCCGCTTGCTCGGTGGGAGAACGGTCTGTCAGTTCAAGCCCCGGCCTCCTTGTAGAGCGGAGCTTGCTCCGCTGCTTTTCTGCCGGATCATGGGAAAGCCCCAGCGGAGCAAGCTCCGCTCTACAGGGGGGAGCCGCCAAGGGCGGCGATGAGGCTTTCCCGGTAAAGCCCCGCGCCGCCATGGCGGCTCCCAACCCACCCCCCAACCGCATGTGGCATCGACGATCATGTCCACATGAAGCCCGCTCCTCCCCTCGCCCCGCAGCCACTCACCCTCGACGCCATCACCGGCGATGCGCCGCTGAGCGGCCCGAGCCTGCTCAAGCCCACCCTGTCGCCCGACGGCGCGCGCGTGGCCTATCTGCGCGGCCGCGACGGCGCGCGGCACCGGCTGGACCTGTGGTGCTACGAGGTCGCGGCCGGCGAACACCGGCTGCTGGTCGATGCCGACCACGTGCTGCCGGCAGGCGGGGAACGGCTCAGCGCCGAGGAAGCCGCGCGCCGCGAGCGCCAGCGCATCGCCGCCTACAGCGGCATCGTCGACTACCAGTTCTCGCAGGACGGCGCGCGGCTGCTGTTCCCGCTGGGCGGCGCGCTCTACCTCTACGACCTTCGCGCCGCGCCTGCGCAGGCGGTGCGGACGCTGACCCGGAGCGAGGAAGGCTTTACCACCGATGCGCGCTTCTCGCCGCGCGATGGCTTCGTCGGCTTCATCCGCGGACGCGACCTGTGGGTGGTGGACCTGGCCGACGGCGCGCAGCACCGGCTGACCCACGACGGCGATGCGGTCATCGGCAACGGCGTGGCCGAGTTCGTCGCCGACGAGGAGATGGGGCGCCACACCGGCTACTGGTGGGCCCCGGACGACAGCGCCCTGGCGTTCGCGCGCATCGACGAATCGCAGGTTTCGCTCAAGCAGCGCAGCGAGATCCACGCCGACCGCACGGTGGTGGTCGAGCAGCGCTATCCGGCCGCCGGCGAGCCCAATGTTCGGGTGAGGCTGGGCGTGATCGCGCCCCGCTCGGGCGCGGCCCCGCGCTGGATCGACCTGGGCGACGAGGCGGACTTCTATCTGGCGCGGGTGACCGCGCGCGATGCGCAGCGCCTGACCTTCCAGCGCCAGTCGCGCGACCAGCAGCGCCTGGACCTGATCGAGCACGATCTGCGCACCGACGCGCAGCGCACCCTGATCACCGAGACCTCCCCGACCTGGGTGCCGCTGCACGATGCGCTGCACTTCCTCGCCGACGGGCGCTTCGTGTGGGCGTCCGAACGCAGCGGCTTCCTGCACCTGTCGCTGCACGAGGAGGACGGCAGGCTGCGCACGCCGCTGACCGCCGGTGCGTGGCCGGTCGATGCGCTGCTCGCCGTCGATGCGGCGCGCGAGCAGGTGTACTTCAGCGCCGGCATGCGCGACGGCTCGGCGGCGCCGACGCAGGCCCATGCGTTCGCCGTGTCCTTCGACGGCGGCGCGCCGCGGGCGCTGACGCGGGAGGCGGGCGTGCATGCGGTGCGCTTCGCGCGCGATGCCAGCGTATTCGTCGATCACTGGTCCAGCCCGTCGGCGCCACCGCAGCTGGTCCTGCATCGCGCCGATGGCACGCCGCTGGCCGCGCTGCTGGCCAACGACCTCGACGATCCCCGCCATCCGTATGCGCCCTACCGCGCCGCGCATCGCCCGCCGCGGTTCGGCACCTGCCTGGCCGCCGACGGCGTCACGCCGCTGCATACCAGCCTGCTGCTGCCGCCCGGCTTCGACCCGGCGCGGCGCCATCCGGTGATCGTGCATGTCTACGGCGGCCCGGCGGCGCAGACGGTGACCGAGAGCTGGCCCACGCGCGGCGATGCCTGGCTGGACCAGGTCCTGGCCCAGCGCGGCTATGTGGTCTTCAGCGTGGACAACCGCGGCACGCCGCGGCGCGGGCGCGCCTTCGGCGGTGCGCTGTACGGTCGGCAGGGCACGGTCGAGGTGGACGACCAGTGCGCGGCGGTGGACTGGCTGCGCGCGCAGCCCTGGGTCGATCCGGCGCGCATCGGCGTGTACGGCTGGTCCAACGGCGGCTACCTGACGCTGATGCTGCTGGCGCGCGCGCCGCAGCGGTTCGCCTGCGGCGTGGCCGGCGCCCCGGTGGTCGACTGGGCGCTGTACGACACCCATTACACCGAGCGCTACATGGGCCATCCGCGCGACAACGCCGACGGCTACGCCCAGGCCAGCGTGCTGACCCATGCGGCGGGCATCGCCCCGGGCGCGCTGTTGCTGCTGCACGGCATGGCCGACGACAACGTGCTGTTCTCCAACGCCACCGCCCTGATGAGCGCC
The DNA here is from genome assembly GCF_042700505.1 of Pseudoxanthomonas sp. UC19_8. Classification (NCBI taxonomy): domain Bacteria; kingdom Pseudomonadati; phylum Pseudomonadota; class Gammaproteobacteria; order Lysobacterales; family Lysobacteraceae; genus Pseudoxanthomonas; species Pseudoxanthomonas sp. UC19_8. The sequence goes on along the minus strand of NZ_CP170559.1, from coordinate 3,948,163 downwards.
CTGCAGGCGCGCGGCACCGCCTTCGAACTGATGGCCTTCCCCGGCGCCCGGCACGGCCTGCTCGGACACGACGCGCGGTTCCGCTACCGGATGATGGAAGACTTCTTCGCGCGCAAGCTGGGGGTTGGCAGCGCAGGCTGACGGCCTCGGCCAACCGCTCTGCGCTCCCCATCGCGCGACGCACGCCAAAGCCTCCAAGCGCTTCGCCCCCTCCCTTGCGCCGAAGGCGAAGGGGAGCTCGAAGTCGCGGCTAGCGACTGAGGGGGTGTGGTGCCTTTGCTCTTGCTTCGGGGGCTTGTCCGGTAAAGCCCCAACCCCTCCCCAGCCCTCCCCTGCGCTACGCGCAAGGGAGGGGGCCTTGAGTTGCCTCCCTGCGCAGCAGTGCGTAGCGTCGCCGCACTCTCCTTGCCTGCCAGGTGTCGTCCATGATCAAGCCGCTGGTGCTCGCCCTTGCCCTGGCGCTGTGCGCGCCGCTGCCCGGCGTGGCGGCCGAGGCCACCTCGCCGGCCGCGCCGGCCTGGGTCGCGCGCAGCAACACCTACGCCGAGGCGCTGCTGGAGGCGCAGGCGGCCTTCATGCCGGAGATGGCGAGCCAGGTGGGCCTGTCGGCCTACGACGCGCGGGTCGCCGATCTGGGGCCCAACCAGCCGGCGCGCTATCGCGCCGCGATGACCGCGGCGCGCGCCAGGCTCCAGGCCGCGCTGCAGACCGAGCGCGATGCCAACGTGCGCCAGGACCTGCAGATCCTGCTGCACGCGGTGGACATGGAACTCCAGGGCAGCCAGCTCAACGAGGCGCTGCTGCTGCCGTGGGTCGACGCACCGCAGTCGGTGTTCAACGGCATCAACAACCTGCTCTCCGACCAGGTGCCGCCCGCGCGCCGGGCCAAGGCGCTGGACCGGCTCAAGGCCTACGTGGGCCTGACCCCGGGCAGCACGCCGTTCACCACGCTCGCGCGCCAGCGCTACGAGGAGAAGCTGGCCAATCCGGCGCTGCTGCCGCCGACCCGGCTCGAGGTCGAGCGCGCGCTGTCCAACGTGGACACCTACATCGACGGCATCCGCGAGCTGTTCACCGAATACAAGATCGCCGGCGCCGAGCCGGCGCTGGCGCGGATGGCCACCGAGCTCAAGGCCTACGCCGACTGGACCCGCGGCACCGTGCTGCCCAAGGCGCGCACCGACACGCGCCTGCCGCCGCAGCTGTACGCCTTCCAGCTCAAGCAGGTCGGCATCGACATCGATCCGCAGCAGCTGATGCAGCGCGCGCAGGTGGAGTTCATGGAGACCCGCGCGGCCATGCAGCAGCTGGCGCCGCAGGTGGCCAAGGCGCAGGGGCTGCGCGACACCGACTACCGCGCGGTGATCAGGGCGCTCAAGCGCGGCACCATCGCCAACGACCAACTGGAGGCGCACTACCGCGATGTGATCGACCGGATCGATCCGATCATGAAGCGCGAGCGCATCGTCACCGTGCCCAAGCGGCCGCTGCAGATGCGGCTGGGCTCGGCCGCCGAGAGCGCCGCCTCGCCCGCGCCGCACTACCTGCCGCCGCCGCTGGTGGGCAACACCGGCCAGCAGGGCCAGTTCGTGCTGCCCATCGGCAACCCGTCGGCCGATGGCCAGGACGCAGGCAGCCGCTACGACGATTTCAACTTCGCCGCCGCGGCCTGGACGCTGAGCGCGCACGAGGGTCGCCCGGGCCACGACCTGCAATTCGCCGCGATGGTCGAACGCGGGCTGTCGCTGGCGCGCACGCTGTTCGCGTTCAACTCGGTCAACGTCGAGGGCTGGGCGCTGTACGCCGAGGCCGAGATGGTGCCCTACGAGCCGGCCGAGGGGCAGATGATCGCGCTGCAGTTCCGCCTGCTGCGCGCGGCGCGCGCGATGCTGGACCCGATGCTCAACCTGGGCCTGATCGACCGCGAGCGCGCGCGCCTGGTGCTGGAGCACGACGTGGGGCTGTCGCCGGCAATGGCGCGCCAGGAGCTGGACCGCTACACCTTCAACGCGCCCGGCCAGGCCGGCAGCTACTTCTACGGCTATAGCCGGATCCTCGAACTGCGCATGCAGACCGAACTGGCGCTGGGGCCGGCGTTCGACCGGCAGGCGTTCAACGACTTCCTGCTCGACCAGGGACTGCTGCCGCCCGACCAGCTGGCCGAGGCGGTGCGCACGCAGTTCGTGCCGCGTTACGCGGGCAAGGCCGCGCCATGAAGCCGCTGGTCGTGCGCCGCGTGGTCGCCAACCTGGCCACGCCCGATCCGGCCGGGCTGGCGGCGTTCTATCGGGCGGTGTTCGACCTGGAGCTGGCGATGGACCACGGCTGGATCGTGACCCTGGCCAGCGACGCGGCGAGCATGACGCCCCAGGTCTCGCTGGCCAGCGAGGGCGGCAGCGGCACGCCGGTGCCGCAGCTGTCGATCGAGGTGGACGATATGGCCGGCGCCTATGCGCGGGTGCAGGCGCTGGGCGCGCCGGTCGAGTATCCGCTGACCGACGAGCCCTGGGGCGTGCGGCGCTTCTTCGTGCGCGATCCGGCCGGACACCTGCTCAACGTGCTGGCGCACCTGCCGCGCTAGGGCCTTGGGTCAAGGCGTGGCGGGCGCCGTCTCGGCCGCGCGCTCGGCGCCCGGCGGGACGTAGATCGCCACGCCGTTGGCCTGCTTCTGCTGGGTCGGGATGCCGATGCCGATCCCGCCGCCGACATGGCCGCCATAGCTGCCGCCGCCGACCGACAGGCCCACCGGCGAGCGCCCGCCGGCGCCGGCGCCGATCAGCACCACGCCATTGGCGCCGAGCTTGGCGGCCTCGTTCTTGAGCCGGCGCATGGCCGCGTCGGTCTGGCCCTGGGTACCGAAGCCGACCGCGCTCTGCGCCTCGAGCTGGGCGATCTGCACCGCGCCGGGCGGCACGGCGGTGTAGACGCGCACGGTGGCCGGGTCCACCGGCGGGCGCGGCGAGGACAGCATCACCTTGGTGGTGCTGGCGCAGGCGGCCAGGCTGAGCAGCAGCGGGGCGAGGAACAGGGCGCGCTTGGACATGGTCGAAACTCCGGCTATGGGCGAGGACGGCCCTCCAGGCCGGCATGATCCACGCCGCGCGCTGAACCGCAACGTCCCAGACGGCGCGTGGCGCCGCGCGGGCGTCGGGGCGATCATGGCCTGTCCGGTTTTCCTGTCCCCTTCGCATGATCCTGCGTCCACGCCCCACCACCTGGCAGCTGCTGTACCTGATGCGCGGCTCGATCCTGCCGCTGGTGGCGCCGCGGCTGCTGTTCGTCGGCGCGGTGGCGTGCCTGGCGTCGTGGTTCGCCCAGCGTCAGCCGCACGTGTTCGCGCAGATCACCGTCGCGCCCTTCACCCTGATCGGCATCGCGCTGTCGCTGTTCCTGGGCTTCCGCAACAGCGCCTGCCACGAACGCTGGTGGGAAGGCCGCAAGCAGTGGGGCGCGCTGCTGGTGCACACCCGCGCGCTGGCGCGGCAGACCGATGCCCTGCTGGCGCAGGCGCCGACGCTGCGCACCGAGCTGCTGCGCGCGGCCATCGGCTTCACCCATGCGCTCAACGCCCGCCTGCGCGGCGGCCAGACGGCGGCCGCGGCCGCGCCCTGGCTGCCGGACGAGGCGGCCGCCGCCATCGCCGCCGCGCCCAACCCGACCGACGCGGTGCTGGGCTGGATGAGCCGCCGGCTGGGCCAGGCCCTGCACGACCAGCAGGTCCATCCGCTGCTGTATCCGAGCCTGGCCGCGCCCGTCGCCGGCCTGGGCGAGGTGCAGGCCGCGTGCGAACGCATCCACGGCACGCCGCTGCCGTTCGCCTACACGCTGCTGCTGCATCGCACCGCGCTGCTGTTCTGCACGCTGCTGCCGTTCGGCCTGGCCGGCGATAGGGCCTGCCCTCCACTCCCGAGTAGGCCGCGCCGCCCTTGCGCGTGCCCGGGGCAAGGAAGCGGGAGGGAGTGGACGTCCGTCCACGACCGAGCAATGACGCAGTCCCGGGTGCGCGCAAGGGCGGCCCTTCGGGTTGGCGCTGCAAGGCCGCCATCTTCGCGCCGCGCGGCTTGGCCTGACGGCCATTCAAGCCTGCGCCACGCGACGCAAACCTGACGGCCTTGCAGCGCCAACGCGGCCTACTCGGGAGTGGAGGGCAGGCCCCAGGCTGGGCCACGCCGCTGCTGTCGATGCTGATGGCCTATGCGATGTTCGGCCTGGACGCGCTGGGCGACCAGCTGGAGGACCCCTTCGGCCGCGCCGACAACGACCTGCCGCTGGACGCGCTGACCCGCACCGTGGAGATCGAGCTGCGCGCGGCGCTGGGCGAGACCGCGCTGCCGGCGCCGCTGCAGCCGCAACGCTTCGTCCTGACCTGATCGCGCCAACGCCGCGCCGGTCCGCGCGGCGCGGGGGCGTATCCTTGTCGGGTTGACGCTGGAGTTCTTCCCGTATGGCCTACCCCGCCCACCGTCCGCGCCGCATGCGCCGCGACGATTTCTCGCGCCGCCTGATGCGCGAGCACACCCTGACCACCAACGACCTGATCCTGCCGGTGTTCGTCCACGAGGGCGAGGGCCGCATCCCGGTGCCGTCGATGCCCGGCGTGGAGCGCCTGTCGATCGACGAGCTGCTGCGCGTGGGCGAGCAGGCGCTGGAGCTGGGCGTGCCGGTGCTGGACCTGTTCGGCGTGCCCGACCCGGCCGCCAAGACCGACGACGGCCGCGTGGCCTGGGACGAGCAAGGCATCATCCAGCGCGCGATCCGCGCGCTCAAAAGCCGTTTCCCCGAACTGGGCGTGATGACCGACCAGGCGCTGGACCCGTACACCACGCATGGCCAGGACGGGCTGATCGACGAGACCGGCTACATCCTCAACGAGGCGACCATCGAGGCGCTGATCAAGCAGTCGCTCTCGCATGCGGCCGCCGGCGTGGACATCCTCTCGCCCAGCGACATGATGGACGGGCGCATCGGCGCCATCCGCGGCGCGCTGGAAGCCGAAGGCTTCATCCACACCAAGATCATGGCCTACTCGGCCAAGTACGCCAGCGCGTTCTACGGCCCGTTCCGCAACGCGGTCGGCAGCGCCGGCAACCTGGGCAAGGGCAACAAGTTCACCTACCAGATGGACCCGGCCAACCTGGACGAGGCGCTGCACGAGATCGCGCTGGACCTGGAGGAAGGCGCGGACATGGTGATGGTCAAGCCGGGCATGCCGTATCTGGACGTGCTGCGCCGGGTCAAGGACACCTTCCGCCGCCCGACCTTCGTCTATCAGGTCAGCGGCGAGTACGCGATGCTCAAGGCCGCCGCGGCCAATGGCTGGCTGGATGGCGAGGCGGTGATGATGGAATCGCTGGTCGGCTTCAAGCGCGCCGGCGCCGACGGCGTGCTGACCTACTTCGCCCTGGACGCGGCGCGCGTGCTGCGCCAGCGCGGCTGACGCGATGAGTGCCGGCATGGCCCTGCAGGCGCTGCTCGGCCTGCCCCTGGTCTGCGCCACCGCCTTCGCGCTGCTGGTGGCGCTGATCGCCCCGCGGGTGCCTGGCCGTGCGCTGGTGCGCTGGGGCGCGGCGCTGATGCTGCTCGGTCAGGTGGGCGCGCTGGGCGTGAGCGTGGGCCAGACCCTGCTGCTGCAACGCACCCTGGCCGGCGGCGGCAGCCTGCAGCAGGCCGGCGTGGTGATCGGCCTGATCCACATGGGCCTGGGCGTGATCGCGGTGGTCGGCCTGAGCCTGCTGGCGGTCGGCTTCCTGCGCACGGCCCGGGCGGCCGCCGGCGCCATGCCGCGCTGAAGCCCGGCATGGGACACTAGGCGCTCGTCGTCCCATCCGAGTGCCCGCATGAGTCGTTACGCGCTGTTTGGCCGGTCCGTGGCCAAGTCGCCCTCCCCGCAGATCCACGCCGCCTTCGCCCGCCAGACCGGCATCGCGATGGAATACGTCGGCCTGGACGTCGAGCCGGGCGCGCTGCCCGCCGCCCTGGACACCTTCGCCGCCCGTGGCGGCCGCGGCGCCAACGTCACCGTGCCGCACAAGCAGGCCGCCTTCGCCGCCTGCACGCGCGTGAGCGCGCGCGCCCGCACCGCCGGCGCGGTCAACACCCTGCGCCTGGAAGAGGGCCAGTGGTACGGCGACAACACCGACGGCGCCGGCCTGGTGCGCGACCTCACCGGCCGCCACAGCCTGGACCTGCGCGGCCGACGCGCCCTGCTGCTGGGCGCCGGCGGCGCCGCGCGCGGCGTGGCCCCGGCCCTGCTGGAGGCCGGCGTGCGCGAGCTGGTCATCGTCAACCGCAGCCCCGAGCGCGCCGACGCCCTGGCCGACGCGCTGGGCGAACCCGGCCGCGCCCATACCCGCTACTGGGAAGACCTGGCCGGCATCGGCGACTTCGAACTGGTCATCAACGCCACCTCGGCCGGCCGCGACGCCGGCGCCCCGCTGTCGCTGCCCTTCGCCCTGTGCAACGACATGACCGGCGCGGTGGACCTCAACTATGGCGAGGTGGCCATCCCCTTCCTGGCCTGGGCCCGCGCCGCGGGCCTGCGCACCATCGTCGATGGCCTGGGCATGCTGGTCGAACAGGCCGCCGAGAGCTTCGAGATCTGGCACGGCGTGCGCCCCGACACCGACCTGGTCTACGCCCTGCTGCGCGAGGGCGCGCCGGAACCGGCAACGGCCTGAGCCGCTTAGCGCTCGCCTTTGCGGTTGCGGCTGCCTTTGCGGTTGCGGTTGCGGTTGCGGTTGCTCAAGAGCTTTTGCTTTTGCTTTACCTGTCTGAGCCGTAAAGCGAGCCGAGCATCGCAGGAAGTCAGGGCCGAAGAGTCGCCCTGTTTGAGCGAAGCGAGTTTGGGCGACGTGCCCTGACTTCCGAGAAGCGCAGGGGACCGCCGCGTAGCGGCGGCTCGCGTCCCGGCGAGAAGCGGTTTTGGCTACTTTTGACAAGACAAAAGTAGCTCGCGCGGCGAAGCCGTGCGAAAGCTTTGCTTTTGCTTTGCTTTAAGAAGCGTCTGCATGGTGCTCAAGTTTTGCTTGAAAATTTAAAGCAAGACTTGCCAGGAGCTGGCGCCGGGACTTGTAGGACGAAAGCAACGCGCCTGCGGCGCGCCAAGTGCAAAGCTTTCGCGCCTGCGGCGCGACTTCCTTTTGTCTTGTCAAAAGGAAGCAAAACCGCTTCTCGCCGGGACGCACGCCGACGCTGCGCGTCGGTCCCCTGCGCTCCTCGCGAAGCAGGGCACGGCGCCCAAACTCGCTTCGCTCAGACAGGGCGCCTCTTCGGCCCTGCTTCGCTGCGGTGCTCGGCGTGCTTTACGGCTCAGACAGATAATGCAACTGCAACTGCAAAGGCAACGGCAACGGCAACGGCAACGGCAACGGCAACGGCAACGGCAACGGCAACGGCAAGCTAGGCCATCAAACGTTGCAACGCCTCCCGCAAGGCGAGGCCGCCGCCCCCGATCAGCACGCCGAAGTAGACGATGCTGGCCAGATTCATCAGATGGCCCAGCAGCGCCGCGACGCCGTCGCGCTGCATCAGGCCGATCGCCAGCAGCAGGATCGCCAGCGCCGGCAAGGTGTTGGAGAAGGGCACGAAGCCGAACGGCGCCATCAGCAGCAGCGCGCCCAGCACCAGGCCGGCGTCGTTGACCGTCTCGGCCGGGCGCGAATCGACCAGGGCGGGCAGCCGGTGCGGGCGGCTGATCTTCTGCAGCCGCCCGACCCAGACCATGCCGCGGCCCAGCGCGCTGCGCAGCCGGTCCGAAGGCAGCTGGCGTTCGCGCAGCCGTGCCGGCAGCCACAGCGGGCGGCGCAGCAGGCGGCACAGGCCGACCAGCAGGATGCCGGCGCCGAACACCGTGCTCACTCCGGGAATCGACACCGGGATCAGGAACACCAGCGTCAGCAGCGCGGTCAGCAGCAGCAGGCCCTGCGGCCCGAACTGGTCGAGCAGGGCGTCCAGGCTGAGCTGGTCCGGCGGCAGCTGGTCGATGGCCTGTTGCAGCTGGTCGCCCAGCGCGGTGGTGGAGGGGTCGGGCGCGGCGCGCATGCGGGATCCGAAACGGCTCAGGACCGGGAGCCTAGCCCGGCCGCGCATGTCGGCGCTGTCAGCCGGCGCCCCCGCGGGCGGGCGCGATTCAGCGCGCGGCGGCGCCGTGCGCGGCCAGGAACGCGCGCAGCGAGGCCGGCTTGACCGGCTTGGTCAGCAGCCGATAGCCGCGCTCGCGCGCCTCGGCCTTGAGCTCGTCGCGGCCATCGGCGGTCAGCAGCGCGCCCGCGATCGGGCCCGGGCTGGCGGCGCGCAGCGCATCCAGCGTGTCCAGGCCTTCCAGGCGGTCGTGCAGGTGGTAGTCCACCAGCATCACCGCCGGCGCCTCGGCCACCACACGCTCCAGCGCCGCATCGACGGTGGCGGCGGTGACCACGTTCACGCCCCAGCGGCCCAGCAGCACGCGCATGCCATCCAAGATCTCCTGGTCGTTGTCCACGCACAGCACCTTGAGCCCGGTCAGCGAGTCGCTGGCCGGCATGCGCCGCGGCACGGCCGGGCGGGCGCTGATGCTGGCCGCGCGCGGCACGGTGATCGAGAACATGCTGCCCTTGCCGACGTTGCTGCGCGCGTCCAGCGGCGCGTCCAGCACGCGCGAGATGCGCTGGCAGATCGACAGGCCCAGCCCCAGGCCCTGCTCGCCCCAGTCGAAGGGCTGCTGGTAGCGCTGGAACTCGTCGAAGATCTGGCGCATGTGCTGCGGCGGGATGCCCGGGCCGGTGTCCCACACCTGCAGCTCCAGCTGCGCGCCGCGGCCGCGCATGCCCAGCACGATCCGGCCCGAGCGGGTGTAGCGCAGCGCGTTGGCGATGAAGTTCTGCAGCACCCGGCGCAGCAGGCGGCGATCGCTGCGCACCGGGGCGCGGTCGCGCACGTGCACGCGCAGCTGCAGGCCGCGACCGGCGGCCACCGGGGCGTACTGCGCGGCCAGCTCGCGCATGACCTCGGCGGCGTCGAAGTCGGTCAGCTCGGCGCGCAGGCGGTTGTGGTCCATGCGCGAGACGTCCAGCAGGCCGTCGAGCAGCTCCTCGGCCGCGCGCAGCGAGGCGTCCACGCGCTCGGCCAGGCGCACCTGTTCGGCCGCGTCGCCGCCGCTCTCGCGCAGGGCCGAGGTGAACAGCCGCGCGGCGTTGAGCGGCTGCAGCACGTCGTGGCTGATGGCCGCCAGGAAGCGCGACTTGGACTGCTGCGCCGACTCGGCCTCCTCGCTGCGCTGGGCCACGCGCTGTTCGAGGTTCTCGTTGGCTTCGAGCAGCGCCAGCTCGACGCGCTTGAACTCGGTGACGTCGTTGTAACTGGTGACGTAGCCGCCGCCGGGCAGCGGCTGACCGCGCATCTCGATCACCTGGCCGTCGCTGCGCGTGCGTTCGAACACGTGCGGGCTGCCGGCGCGCATGTAGCCGATGCGCTTGGCGATCTGCTCCTCGACATCGCCCTCGCCCAGCTCGCCGCGCTCGGCGTTGTAGCGGATCAGGTCGGCGACCGGGCGGCCGACGTAGAGCATGCCCTCGGGATAGCCGAACATGGTCTGGTAGCGGCGGTTCCAGGCCACCAGGCGCATCTCCGGGTCGACCACGCTCACGCCCGAGCTGATGTTCTCCAGCGTGGAGGAGAGGATCTCGCGGTTGAAGCGCAGCTCCTGGCCCGCCTCGTCCAGCACCGCCACCACCTCGCCCAGCTCCATGCCCGAGCCGCGCAGCACGCTGGTCAGCACCAGCCGCGCCGAGGCCGCGCCGATGGCCGAGGCCAGCAGGCGTTCGGTGAACTGCACCCAGGCGCGGTCGGCGTTGGCGTCGAGCTTGAGCTCGCGGCCCAGCTCGCGCGCCTGCTCGGCGAAGGCGCGCGAGGCGTGGCGTTCGCCCACCACGCGCTGGGCCAGCGACATCAGGTCGGCCACGCGCACGTTGCCCGGCCACTCGCTGGCGATCAGCGCGCGCCGCTGCGCGTACGGGTCCAGGAACGGCACGATGCGCAGGCGCTCGTCCAGCGAGGGCCGCCAGCGCGCCGAGACCAGCATCATCGTGCCGGTGTTGAGCAGCAGCGACCAGAACGTGCCGTGGGTGAGCGGGTCCCAGCCGCTCAGGTTGAACAGCTGCTGCGGCTTGAGCCAGGCGATGCCGAACGGCCCGGTCTCCAGCCACTCCGGCCCCAGCCAGCCCGAGGCCGACAGCGTCGGCAGCAGCAGCGTATAGCCCCACACCGCGAAGCCCGCCGCCATGCCCAGCTCCACGCCGCGCTTGCTGGCCCCGCGCCAGTACAGCCCGCCGATCAGCGCCGGGGCGAACTGCGCCACCGCGGCGAAGGCGATCAGGCCGTAGCTGGCCAGCGTGCTGTCGCCGTTGCTGCCGCGGTGGTAGGCATAGGCGCACAGCGCCAGCACCAGGATGGTGACCCGGCGCACCCACAGCACGCGCGTGGCCACGTCGGCCGCGTCGTGGCGCTCGCCCCAGCCGCGGCGCAGCAGGATCGGCATGACCAGGTCGTTGCTGATCATGGTCGCCAGCGCGATGCTGGCCACGATCACCATGCCGGTGGCGGCCGAGAAGCCGCCGATGTAGGCGGCCATGGCCAGCTTGTCCTGGCCGATGGCCAGCGGCAGGGCCAGCACGAAGGTGTCGCCGGCCTGGGCGCCGTGCCCGCCGAACAGCTCCACCCCGGCGGTGGCGATGGGCACCACCATCAGCGAGATGATCACCAGGTAGGCGCCGAACATCCAGCGCGCGCGGCGCACATCGCCCACGTCGCCGCATTCGACCACCGCCACCTGGAACTGGCGCGGCAGGCACAGGATGGCCAGGAAGCCCAGCAGGGTCTGGGTGAGGAAGCCGGCCGGCGGCTGGCTCTCAAACAGCGTGCGCGCCGCCTCGCCCAGCGGATGGTCGCGCACGCTCAGCCAGTGCCAGGACACCAGGCCCACGGCCACCAGCGCCACCAGCTTGACCACCGACTCCAGCGCCAGGGCGGCCATCATGCCGTGGTGGTGTTCGGTGGCATCGACCTGGCGGGTGCCGAACAGCGCGGCGAACAGCGCCATCAGCAGCGCCACGTACAGCGCCGGATCGTGGAAGAAGCCGGTGGTCTCCGGGTTGTGCCCGGTCAGCACGCCCAGGCTCATCGCCACGGCCTTGTACTGCAGGGCCAGGTAGGGGATGACGCCGAACAGCGCGATCAGCGTCACCAGCGCGGCCAGCCGGCGCGAGCGCCCGTAGCGCGAGGAGATGAAGTCGGCGATGGAGACGATGTTGTGGCTGCGCGCCAGCAGCGCCAGCCGCTCGATGATGCGCCAGGCGAACACCATCAGCAGCAGCGGGCCCAGGTAGATCGGCAGATAGCTCAGGCCGTGGCGCACCGCCGTGCCCACCGCGCCGTAGAAGGTCCACGACGAGCAGTACACCGCCAGCGCCGCCGAATAGATCACCGGGCGCAGCCAGCGCAGGTTGGGATACAGCCGATAGCGGTCCCCCAGCCACGCCACGCCGAACAGCACCGCGGCGTAGGCGACGGAAATCCCCAACAGGACCCAGCCTGAGATCATCGTGTTCCTTAAGGATGTGCGGCGCGCGGACGGCGCGCCCGGCGGCCAGTGTACTGAGAGCCGCCGGTAAAGCCCCTACCGTCGTTCCCGTGGTAGAGCGGAGCTTGCTCCGCTGGGGGCCTTCCCCACACACCAACCTGTAGAGCGGAGCTTGCTCCGCTGGGGCCTTCCCCACGCACCAACCTGTAGAGCGGAGCTTGCTCCGCTGGGGCCTTCCCCACGCACCAACCTGTAGAGCGGAGCTTGCTCCGCTGGGGCCTTCCCCACGCACCAACCTGTAGAGCGGAGCTTGCTCCGCTGGGGCTTTCCCCTCGAACAGAAATGAAGAGCAGCGGAGCAAGCTCCGCTCTACGGGGCTTCCCCGCGAACCGAACGAAGAGCAGCGGAGCAAGCTCCGCTCTACGGGGATTTCCACGAACCGAACGAAGAGCAGCGGAGCAAGCTCCGCTCTACGGGGCTTCTCCGCGAACCGAACGAGGAGCAGCGGAGCAAGCTCCGCTCTACGGGGATTTCCGCGAACCGAACGAAGAGCAGCGGAGCAAGCTCCGCTCTACGCCGCGCAGAAGCGCAGGCGGGCCACGGTGCCGCGGCCGGGATCGGAGTCGATGCGCAGCTGCCAGCCCAGGTGCTCGCACAGGCGCGCGATCAGGTCCAGGCCGATGCCGCCGCCGTCGCGGCCGCCGCCGCGGGCCATGCGGCTGTAGACCGCGCTGATCTCCTCCGGCGACATGCCGTGGCCGGGATCGCGGATCACCACGGTCGCGCCGGGCTCCAGGCCGACCTCGATGCGGCCGCGGTCGCTGTTCTCCACCGCGTTGCGCAGCAGGTTGCCGATGGCGGCCTGGACGATGGCCAGCGGCGCGTGGATCACGCATTCGGCCATGGGCGCGATCACCAGCTCCAGGTCGCGGCCCTCGGTCAGGTGCTGGTGGTCGGCCACCACCTCCGGGATCAGGTCCTGCAGCGCGACCAGGTCGGCGTTGCGGGTCAGCCGCGAGGGATCCTTGGCCAGCACCAGCAGCAGCGAGATCAGCTGCTCGACCTTGCGCGCGGTGCGACGCACGCGCAGCAGCGGCGCGCGCACGGCCGGCGGCAGGTCGGGATGTTCCAGGGCCAGGTCGTTGGCGCCGGCGATCACCGCCACCGGAGTGCGCAGCTCGTGGCTGGCGCTGTCGATGAAGGCGCGCTCGCGCTCGACGAAGCGCGCGTTGCGCTCCAGGTAGCCGTTGAAGGCCTCGCCGATCACGCGCAGCTCCTCGCTGGCGTCGGGCGGCACGTCGATGCGGGCCTGGGTCGCGTCCGGACGCAGCCCGGCGATCTGCCGCGCCAGCGCGCTCAGCGGCTGCACCGCCCGGCCCAGGCCCAGCGCCATCAGCAGGCCGAAGATGATGATGGCCACCGCCGCGGTCACCACCGTGGAGAAGGTCACCCAGCCCTCGACGCCTTCGAACCGGGTCAGGTCCAGGGCCAGTGCCAGCCGCCCGAACTCGGTGTCCTCCACCAGCACCACGTGCTTGACGTGGTTGATGAAGAAGTCGTCGTGCAGTCCGGGTTTGAGCCGGGCCAGCTTCTTGGGCAGGTTGGCGTCGTGCTGCAGGAAGTACATGTGCTCGGCCGGGTCGTCGATCCAGTTGTAGCCCGGATCGGCCCGCCGGCGTTCGACGAAATGCTGCAGGTCCGAGCGCATCAGCGAGCGCCAGACCTGGCGCTCGGCGTGCTCGTTGACGACCTCCCCGCCGATGACCACCGCGGCGGTGACCACCACCAGGTAGACCAGCGCCCAGCGCAGCAGGCGCGCACGCAGTGAAGGCCTACGCGCCATCGCGCGCCATGGGCTGGGCGTGCAGGCGGTAGCCCACGCGCGGCAGGGTGTGGATCAGCTTGGTCTCGAACGGCCCGTCCACGCTGCGGCGCAGTTCGTAGATATGCGAGCGCAGCATGTCCCCGTCCGGCGGCTCGTCGCCCCACAGCGCCTGCTCCAGGCGCTGGCGCGCCACCGCGCCCGGGCTGGCCTGCATCAGCACCTCCAGCAGCTTGCGGCAGGCCGGGTACAGGTGCAGCGGCCGGCCGGCGCGCTGCACCTCCAGCGTGGCCAGGTCCAGGGTCAGGTCGGCCACCTGCAGCACGCGGCGCCGGTTGCGGCCCTCGGCGCGGGCCAGCAGCGCCTCCAGGCGCACCTCCAGCTCCTGCATGGCGAAGGGCTTGGTCAGGTAGTCGTCGGCGCCGGCGCGGAAGCCGTCGACCTTGTCGGGCAGCTCGTCGCGCGCGGTCAGCATGATCACCGGCACGGTGCTGGCGTGCTCCTCGCGCAGCCGGCGCAGCACCTCGCGCCCATCCATGCGCGGCAGCATCCAGTCCAGCAGGACCGCGTCGAAGGCCTGGGTGGTGGCCAGGTGCAGGCCGGTGACGCCGTCGGGCGCGGCGTCCAGCGCATGGCCACGCGGTTCGAAATAGTCGAACAGGTTGGCCACCAGGTTGCGATTGTCTTCGATCACCAGCAGACGCATGGCGAGGGTCCTTGCAGGGGCCGCCGGCAGGAAGGCGGGCGGCGCGGGCGCGCATGGTGCACGGCCGCACGTCGGAAAGCCGTGTGGGCGCGCCAGCCGATTGTCCCATATGCTCCACCGGCTGAACGCCTATGACGGGAGCGCCAGGTTCCGACATGTCTCCGACATCGCCCGGCACAGCATCGCCACCGCTTCCCTCGTCTCGCGCGCTCTCCATGCAGATGCCTGCCGTTTTCCGCCCGCGCGCGTCGTTGGCCGCCCGCTTCCATCCCGATCTGCTGCTGTGGGGCCCGCTGTGTGCGGCGGCCGTGGCCATCGCCCTGCTGCAGGGCGCCGGCGGCGATCTGTGGCTGGCCGACCATGTCTATGCGTGGGAAGGCGGGCACTGGGCCCTGCAGCACGCCTGGGCGACCGAGACCCTGGTCCACCAGTGGGGCAAGCGCGCCGACGTGGTGATCTGGCTGACGCTGGCGGCGCTGCGCATCGTGCTGGCGCGCGAGCCCTCGACCCGCGCCTGGTGGCGGCCGCTGGACTACCTGCTGATCGCCTCGGTGGCCGGGCCGCTGCTGGTGTCGTGGATGAAGTCCTGGACCGACGTGTACTGCCCCTGGGACCTGGCCCGCTACGGCGGCAAGCATGTCTACGTGGAGCTGTTCCAGTCGCGCCCGGCCGGCTATGGCCCGGGCCAGTGCTTCCCGGCCGGCCACGCCAGCGCCGCCTACGGCTGGGTGGCGCTGTTCTTCGGCCTGGGCGCGGTGCAGCCGCGCTGGGGCCGGATCGGGCTGATCGCCGCGCTCTGCGCGGGCCTGCTGTTCGGGCTGAGCCAGCAGCTGCGCGGGGCGCACTTCGCCTCGCACGACATCGCCGCCGTGGCGGTGTGCTGGACGGAGTCGTGGCTGCTGGCGCGGCTGATGCTGCCGCGCGCGGACGCGCCGGCGTGAGCATGGAGGTGCCGCTGGACACGCGACGCGGCCGCCTGCGCCTGCCGGCCTGGCTGAGCCAGCGCCCGGTGCTGTCCAGCGATGCGCTGGTGGTGCTGGCCAGCCTGTACTTCGCCTGCTTCAGCAACGCCCGCTTCTGGTCGGCGGCGATCACCTCGCCCACCCAGCAGTGGCCGATGGCGCTGGCGCTGCTGGTGCTGCTGGTCGGCCTGCACGTGCTGCTGCTGGGCCTGCTGCTGACCCGCCGCACCGCGCAGCCGCTGCTGACGGTGATCGTGCTGGTCACCGCGGCCGCCTCGCACTTCATGGTGAAGTTCGGCCTGTACCTGGACGCGGACATGATCCGCAACGTGCTCGCCACCGACCGGCGCGAGTCGTCCGAGCTGCTTACCCCGTCCCTGCTGCCGCCGCTGCTGCTGGCCCTGATCCCGGTGCTGCTGCTGTGGCGGGTGCGCGTGCGCCAGCGCCCGCTCAAGGTCGCCGTGCTGCGCCGCGGCGCGCTGCTGGGCGGCGCGGCGCTGGCCTGCGTGCTGGCGGCCGTGGCCGCCTACCAGCCGCTGTCGGCGCTGATGCGCAACCAGCACGACCTGCGCTACCTGGCCGCGCCGGGCAACTGGATGATCTCGCTGGCGCGCGTGACCCTGGCCGGTCCGCCCGGCGACAAGAAACCCAAGCAGCCCATCGGCCTGGACGCGGTGCAACTGTCGTTGCGCCCGGCCGGCGCCAAGCCGCGCCTGCTGGTGCTGGTGGTCGGCGAGACCGCCCGCGCGCAGAACTGGGGCCTCAACGGCTATGCGCGCGACACCACGCCGCAGCTGCGCCAGGCCGGGGTGATCAACTTCCCCAACACCAGCTCCTGCGGCACCGCCACCGAGGTCTCGGTGCCGTGCATGTTCTCGCCCTGGGGCCGGGCCAACTACGACGAGGCCAAGATCCGCGGCCACCAGTCGCTGCTGCACGTACTGGACCACGCCGGCGTCGGCGTGGTGTGGCGCGACAACCAGGCCGGCTGCAAGGGCGTGTGCGAGGGCCTGCCGTTCCAGTCGGTGACCGAGTCGACCGATCCGGAATTCTGCAACGGCACGCGCTGCTTCGACGGCATCCTGCTCAAGGACCTGGACGGCGCGCTGAAGCTGGCCAAGACCAAGGGCGGCGACCGCGTGCTGGTGCTGCACATGCTGGGCAACCACGGGCCGAGCTACTACGACCGTTATCCGCCCGCCTTCGCCCGCTATGCCCCGGCCTGCCAGCAGGCCGACCTGGGCCGCTGCACGCGCGAGCAGATCGTCAACGCCTACGACAACGCGCTGACCTACACCGACCACGTCCTGGCCAGCGCCATCGCCCAGCTGGCCGCGCGCACCGATGTGGACAGCGCGCTGCTGTACGTCTCCGACCACGGCGAGTCGCTGGGCGAGAAGGGGCTGTTCCTGCACGGCGTGCCCTACGCCATAGCGCCGCGTGAGCAGACCCATGTGCCGATGGTGATGTGGTTCGGCGACGGCTTCGCCCGCGACGAGGGGCTGGACGTGCAGTGCCTGCGCCAGCACGCCGATGCGCCGGCCAGCCACGACAATCTGTTCTCCTCGGTGCTGGGACTGATGGACGTCAAGACGTCGGTGTACGACCGGTCGCGGGATCTGTTTGCGCCGTGCAGGAGCAAGTCTGTGGCGAGCAAGTAGCGCACAGCTCAAGCGGTTGCTGTTGCGGTTGCTGTTGCGGTTGCTGTTGCGGTTGCTGTTGCTGTTGCTTCGGCTGTTGCGGTTGCGGTTGCTTCGGCTGTTGCTGTTGCCGTTGCCTCCCTGTCTGAGCCGTAAAGCACGCCGAGCACCGCAGCGAAGCAGGGCCGAAGAGGCGCCCTGTTTGAGCGAAGCGAGTTTGGGCGCCGTCCCTAAAAAGGGATAAATGCCCTGCTTCGCGAGGAGCGCAGGGGACCGATGCGCAGCATCGGCGTGCGTCCCGGCGAGAAGCGGTTTTGCTTCCTTTTGACAAGACAAAAGGAAGTCGCGCCGTAGGCGCGAAAGCTTTGCACTTGGCGCGCCGCAGGCGCGTTGCTTTCGTCCTCCAAGTTCCAGCGCCAGCTCCTGACAAGTCTTGCTTTAAATTTGCAAGCAAAACTTGAGCGTCATGTAGGCGCTTCTTAAAAGCAAAGCTAAAGCAAAGCTTTCGCACGGCTTCGCCGCGCGAGCTACTTTTGTCTTGTCAAAAGTAGCCAAAACCGCTTCTCGCCGGGACGCGAGCCGCCGCTGCGCGGCGGTCCCCTGCGCTTCTCGGAAGTCAGGGCACGTCGCCCAAACTCGCTTCGCTCAAACAGGGCGACTCTTCGGCCCTGACTTCCTGCGATGCTCGGCTCGCTTTACGGCTCAGACAGGTGGAGCAAAAGCAAAAGCCGAAGCAACAGCAACAGCACAGCCGCACGGCACCCAACCCCTACCCGCGATGCGCGGTCCCCAGATACTCCGCACTCTGCATCTCGATCAAGCGCGAAGCCGTGCGCTCGAACGCCCCCGCCAACCGCGTACCCGCATACAGCGCCACCGGCGCGGCCGCCGCCGTGCAGACCAGCTTGACGTGGCGGTCGTAGACCTCGTCGATCAGGTTGACGAAACGGCGCGCGGCGTCCTCGTTCATGCGGTCGAAGGTCGGGATGCCGCCCACCAGCAGGGTCTGGAACTCGGTGGCCAGGGCGATGTAGTCGCTGGCCGCGCGCGGGCCTTCGCACAGCTCGGCGAAGTCGAACCAGGCCAGGTCCTGGCTGCGCCCGCGCATGACCAGCGTGCGGCCGTCGATCTGGATCTCGTCGCGCTGCGCCGGGGCGCCGGCCAGTTCCTGCCAGCGCCCGGCCAGCCAGGCCTCGCTGTCGGCATCCAGCGGCGCGCGATACACCGGCGAGCGGGTCAGTGCGCGCAGCCGGTAGTCCTGCTGGCCTTCGGCGTAGAGCACCACGCAGTGCCGGACCAGCAGGTCGATCGCCGGCAGGAAGCGCTCGCGCTGCAGGCCGTCCTTGTAGAGATTTTCCGGCGCGGTGTTGGAGGTGGTCACCAGGGTCACGCCCTGGGCGAACAGGCGCTCGAGCAGGCGGCCCAGCAGCATCGCATCGCCGATGTCGGTGACGAAGAACTCGTCCAGCACCAGCACGCGCAGGGAATCCTTCCAGTCCTGGGCGATGCGCGCCAGCGGGTCGGCCTGGCCGGCGTGCTCGCGCAGCTTGTCGTGGATATCGCGCATGAAGCGGTGGAAGTGCGTGCGCCGCTTCTGCCGGATCGGCAGGCCTTCGTAGAACAGGTCCACCAGGAAGGTCTTGCCGCGCCCCACCCCGCCCCAGAAGTACAGGCCGCGCACGGCCTGGGGGCTTCTTCCAGAACGCCGAGAGCCGGTCCAGGAAGCCGTCCTGCGCCTCGTCGCACAGCTCGGTATGGATGCGGTCCAGCTGGGCCAGGGCCGCGTGCTGGGCCGGATCGTCGCTCCACTGCCCGGCCTGGGCGCCCTGCGCGTACCGCTGCGAGGGCAACAGGTCCACCTGCGGGGCGCTCACGCGCCGGCCGCCGGCAGCCAGCCCTTGACCGCGTGCTGGAGGGCGCCGCGCAGATCGATCAGCTTGCGGTGGAAGAAGTGGCTGGTGTCGGGCATGCGCACCAGCGTGTGCGGGGCGCGCTCGCCGATCTCGCCCAGCCAGTCGAACACCGCCTGCGGGTCGACGATCTCATCGTCCTCGCCCTGGATCACCAGCCAGTGCGCCGGCGGATGGATCTCCGAGAAATCCCATCGCCCGGCCGGCGGCGCGATGGAGATCAGCGCCTTGGGCCGCAGCGCGCCGGCGGCCTTCAGCGAGACATAGGCGCCGAAGCTGAAGCCCACCAGCCACAGCGCCGCGCGCGGGCGCATCACCCGCACCCACTCGACCACCGCGGCCAGGTCGTCCTGCTCGCCCTGGCCATCGTCGAAGCTGCCTTCCGAGGCGCCGACGCCGCGGAAGTTGAAGCGCACCGTCGGCACGCCCAGCTCGCGCAGGGCGCGCGCGGCCATGGTCACGACCTTGTTGTGCAGGCTGCCGCCCTCGGTGGACAGCGGATGGCAGACCACGGCCACGACCGGCAGCTGGGCCGCGTCGGGCGCGGGGAAGTCGACGGCCACCTCCAGCGCGCCGGCCGGGCCGGCCAGCTGCAGGACGGTGTCCTGGGTGGGGAATTCGGGCAGGGACATGCGCCCATGATACCGCCGCGCCGCAGCATGGCCGCGGCACGGCGCTCGCCGCTACTGCAGCGAGACGTCCACCAGGTTGTCCTCGGCGATGCGGTCGACCAGCTTGTTGTACGGGTCGATGCCGGCGCGCGTGGGCAGGCGGTCCACGGTGAAGGTGAAGTCGCGCTGGCCCGCGCCCAGTCGCACGCGCTGCACGGCCAGCGGCTTCTCCTTGCCGGCCGCGCCCTCAAACACGCCGACCTCGACCAGATCGTCCATCGGCGCCGGCGTCTCGTTGCCGTCGCCGTCGGCCTGGGCCTTGCCGGCCTGCACCTGCAGGGTCACCTGGTAGCGGCCGTCGGCCAGCTTGCGCGCCGTGGCCGAGCGGGCGCGGTTGTCGTAGAGCACGATCCGCTCGAAGCTGTCCCCGATGAAGGACTGCAGGTCCGCCGGCGCCTGCGCGCGCAGCGCGGCCACGAACTCGCGCGTGTCCGGGTAGCTGCCGTCGCGCCCGTCGGCCGGGTCGGCGTTGGCGTAGCGACGGCGCAGCAGCAGGTCGCGCAGCGCCGCGTTGACCTTGTCCTCGCCCATGTAGTCGGCCAGGGTGTACATCAGCAG
The DNA here is from genome assembly GCF_042700505.1 of Pseudoxanthomonas sp. UC19_8. Classification (NCBI taxonomy): domain Bacteria; kingdom Pseudomonadati; phylum Pseudomonadota; class Gammaproteobacteria; order Lysobacterales; family Lysobacteraceae; genus Pseudoxanthomonas; species Pseudoxanthomonas sp. UC19_8. The sequence goes on along the minus strand of NZ_CP170559.1, from coordinate 3,928,340 downwards.
GCCGCCCTTGTTGTACCAGACGTAGGGCTCGTTCTGCACCAGCACCAGCGGCCGCTCGCGACGCAGTTCGCGCGTGCGCCCGCGCAGGTAGCTGTCCAGCTCGGTCCGCAGCACCTTGCGCATGTAGTCCGGGCCGTACTGGTGCTTGAGCGCCATCAGCGCCGAGTACTCGGCCAGGGTCTCGGACATCATGTTCGAGCCCTCCACGTTGCCGCCGATCAGCTGATGGCCCCACCACTGATGGCCCAGCTCGTGGGTGGTGATGAAGTAGGCGAAGTCCACGTCGTCGTCCTTGCGCCGGCGCTGGATGAAGCCCAGCGCCTCGGAGAACGGCACGGTGTTGGGAAAGGACTGGGCGAAGCTGCGATAGCGCGGATACTCCAGGATGCGGTACTGGCGGAACTGGAACGGGCTGAAGTGCGCCTCGTTGTAGGCCATCCCCGCGCGCGAGGACGCCAGCAGGGTGCCGATGTTCCAGGCGTGGCCCGGGTGGTAATAGACCTCCAGGTTGATCGGCCCTTCCTTGCCGGGGTAGACATCCTTGTGCACCGCATAGCGCCCGGAGACGAAGGCGAAGAAGTTCTGCATGGGCTGCTGGCCCATGCTGTACTCGAAGTACTGGCGGCCGTCCTTGCGCCACTGCTTCTGCAGATAGCCCGGCGCCAGCGCGGTCTGGTCGCCGCTGGTGCCCACCACCGTATGGAAGCTGATCCAGTCCGCGTTGGGACTGAACAGGTTGACCTTGGACTGCACCGGATCGCCGCGCTTGGCCATCTCCTGCTGCGGGCCCAGGCCCTGCTCGCGGCGGCGGCGCGGATCGTCCAGCTCGTTGCCGGGCTGGTAGCCCAGGATCGGGAAGAACTCCAGGTCGAAGAACGTGCCGTTGTAGGCGAACTTGCCGCCGGCATCGCCGCCGGAGAAGTCGGCGACCTTGCCGTCGGTGAAGCCGGGGCTGTCGTGGCCGACCTTGAAGTGCAGGGTCATCGTCTGGCCCGGCTGCAGCGGCGCGTCCAGTGCGTAGATCACGTACAGCCCGCGCGGCGCGCGGCTGACCAGGTGGGCGGGACGGTCGAAGGACAGCGCGCGCAGCGACTGGTTGATGTCGGTGAAGTGCAGCTGGGTCACCGGCACGCTGCCACGGTTCTGCAAGGTGTAGGTGCCGGTGGCCTCGAAAGCGCGCCGCTCCGGATAGATCTCCACCGTGGTGTCCACGGCCGTGACCTTGGGCTGCGGCAGGTCCTGGTAGCGCTTGAACCGGCGCTCGTAGTCGGCCTGGATGGCGCGCCGGTCCTTGCTGCTGAGGTACTCGTTGAGCACGTGGGTGTTGTAGTAGTACCAGCCGCCAGCCACGGCGGCCACGCACAGGCAGGCCAGGGTCGCCGGCAGCCAGCCGGACGGGCGCCGCAGCGCCGCGCCGATGCGGCGGCGCAGGCCGGTCTCGGCACCGCGCCGGGCCAGGGCCATGGACAGCACGCCCAGCGCGGCGAAGATCGCCAGCCAGTACAGGATCGACCAGAACAGCGCCGGCACGTAGTGCCCATAGCCGTTCATGTCCGAATAGGTGAAGCCCGGCGTCGCGCCCGGCAGGTACAGCGTGTTCTCCAGGCCGAAGTTGTACAGGATCGGCACGATCACCCACAGGCCGATCACGATGGCGTGGCCCAGGAACTTGTTGGGCACCACCGTCTGCACGAACAGCGCCAGCATCGAGAAGCCCACCAGCTGCGGCAGGACCAGCACGAACAGCTCCTTGAAGTACAGCAGCGGCTCGTAGTGGTAGTAGCCCAGCACCGTCTGCATCAGCACGCCGCCGAGCATGGACAGCAGCAGCATCACGAACTGCGCGGCGGTGAGGGCGAGCAGCTTGGAGGCCGCGTCGGGCAGCGGGCGCAGCGGCAGCGCGTCGAAGATGCCGTCGAAGCGCACGTCGCGCTCGCGCCAGACCAGCTCGCCGGCATACAGCGCGGTGACGATGACCAGGAACAGGTAGGCGTTGCCCTCCACCGATTCGAGCATCAGATAGGTCACCGGCCACACATCGGTGCCGCTCATGCGCCCGGCGTAGTAGCCATTGTTGACGATGAAGGCGAACAGCACGCCGCACAGCGCCCAGAACGGCACCGCCTTGAGGATGGCGCGCGTGCGCAGCGACGCCAGTGCGAGGAACTGGCGCCAGCGCGTGGCCAGATCGTGGCGCGGATGCACCTGCGGCAGCCGGGTGGCGATCTGCGTGCGCACCGGCGCGCCCTGCGACTGTTCCAAGGTGCGCAGCTTGGCCGCGCGGCGCCCCTGCGAGCGCGCGCCCAGCGCCTCCACCGACATCGGGAACAGCGCCGCCAGCGCCGCCAGCACCAGCGCGCCGAAGCCGATCCACAGCAGGCGGTTGTAGAGGAACACGCCCGGCGCGTAGCCGCTGGTGGTGTCCAAGGGGAACAGCCAGCTGTTGCGTTCCACCACCGACCAGTAGCCGCTGACCACGCGCGCCAGCTGCAGGCCGATGGGGTCCAGGATGCCCGACCAGAAATGCTCGGTGGAGCGCGTGGCCGAGAAGGCGGTGATGCCGATCAGGTACAGCACGAACAGCGCCACGCCCTGCACGTACACCACGAACAGGCTGCGGGTCAGCGCCGCCACGGCGAAGAACAGCGCGCCGATGAAGAACACCTGCACCACCACGATGGCGAGGAACGGCTGCAGGTACCAGAGCAGATGATTCGGCCCGATGCGCGCATGGTCGGCCCACGGCGCGTAGGTGCCCAGCCACGCCCCGACCAGCAGGCCGGAGAAGGCGAACAGGGTGACCAGCATCGAGCCCGACCAGCGCCCGCCCAGATACGACAGCCGCGACACCGGCTTGGTGAACAGCAGCTGGAAGGTGTCGCGCTGGAAGTCGCGCAGGATCGAGGTGCCGAAGATCGCGGCCATCACGATCATGCCGAACATGCACGCGCCGAACATGTTGTAGCCCATCGCCCAGGGCCCGTTGAGCATCACCTTGCCGCTCTGGCTGGACACCGGCCCGAAGTTCTCCGAGGCCACGCACAGGAACGCGAACGCCGCCCACATGAAGAAGTACACGTAGGTGGACGGACTCTTGAAGCGCAGCTTCAGCTCGAAGCGCAGGAACTCGAGGAACTGGTGCATGGCGCGCGCCCCCCCTGCTCAGGCGCGCCCGGCGGCGAGCCGGGTGAAGTACACATCCTCCAGGCCGGCACCGGCAGGCATGAAGCCCTCGCCCGGCGCCTGCGCGGCCAGCACGCGCACCTCGTGGCGGCCGCCGACCAGATGGGTGCTGATGAGCGTCATGTCGGCCTCGATGGCGCGCAGCTCGTCGTCGCTGTCCACCAGCTTGGACCACACCTGGCCGTCCAGCGCGGCGATGGCCTCGTTGGGCGCGCCCTCCAGCAGCACCTGGCCGCCGGCGATGATGGCCATGCGCGGGCACAGCTCGCGCACATCGTCGACGATGTGGGTGGACAGGATGACCGTGACGTCGCGGCCGATGCCGGCCAGCAGGTTGAGGAAGCGATTGCGCTCGGCCGGGTCCAGGCCGGCGGTGGGCTCGTCGACGATCACCAGCCGCGGGTTGGCCAGCAGCGCCTGGGCGATGCCGAAGCGCTGCTTCATGCCGCCCGAATAGGTGGCGATGGCCTTCTTGCGCGCGTTCCACAGGTTGGTCTGGTTGAGCAGCGCCTCGATCATCTCGCGCCGCTCGCCCTTGTGGGTCACGCCCTTGAGCACGGCCAGGTGCTCGAGCATGTCCAGCGCCGAGACCTTGGGATAGACGCCGAATTCCTGCGGCAGATAGCCCAGCACGCGGCGGATGCGGTCCTTCTCGCGGACCACGTCCACGCCGTCCAGGGTGATGCTGCCGGCGTCCGGATCCTGCAGGGTGGCGATGGTGCGCATCAGCGAACTCTTGCCCGCGCCGTTGGGCCCCAGCAGGCCGAACATGTGGTTGCCGATGGTCAGCGACAGGTCCTTCAGGGCCTGCACACCGTTGGGATAGGTCTTGGACAGTCCTTCGATGACAAGCGCCATGCACGGATCCTTTGAGGACGTACGGGAGAAGGGGGGGGGGATACCAGAACCGATACTGACCGCACCGCGGTCCGCCGCGAATGCCCGGACGTCATCATGACGAAAGATCTAGGCGGCCACGGACAGGCCGTCCGACTAACGGCCGCCATGCCCGCATGCAGGCGAGGCGGCGCCGGCGCTCGATGCCGGCGATCGGCTGGCCCTGCGGCGGCGACGTCCTGGTGCGCGGCGCTCCGTCCTGCGAAGGCCGGTGCGCCGAGCCCCATCAGGATCGGCCCCATGAGGGACAGCCACATGCTGGAGCGTTGCAGTCGGCTCATGGCGTCATGTCTGGTCGAAATCAGGAATGCGACTGGGCCCAGCTCGCGATGTGCTGCGCGGCGGGGGTCTCGGTGATGGCCTCGGACAGCGGGCCCATCGCCCACAGGAGCACGCCGCCGATCACGGTCACGGCGACGGGCCGCCTGCAGGTGGCCAGGTCGAAGAGGAAAAGCGCAGCGATCAGGCCCAGCGGGATGAGCCCGATGAGCGCCGGATGCTGGACCATCGCCGGAAACGTCAGCGCCGGCTGTTCCACCACGGGGAAGGCCATCCGGAACAGCGCCGGCGGCAGCAGTGCGGCATTGGCGATGAGCATCGCGCGCTTGTGCACGACGCGGTCGTTGCGCCTGTGGACGGCGAGTGCGACGAAGGCGCCGAAGAACAGCATCTCGATGAGGTTGCCGATCAGGAAGGACGCCGGGCTGCCCAGCGCCGGCGGCAGCGCCAGCCCGCGCGCCAGCGTCCCGAACGTGGTGAGGGCGCCAAGCACCACCATCGCCCCGGCGATGAGCGCGCCGGCCAGGCCGAGCCTGCGGTGGAGCCGCAGCTGCCCGGTCGCCACCAGCGCGGGCTGCACCACCACCAGCACCATCCACGACGAGAACACGAGCCCATGCGCGTGCACGAGCACGCTGGGCTGATGCGAGAGCGTCGCGCCGCGCAGGAAGTAGCTCGAAGCGAACCCCAGCAAGACGATCGCCAGCATGGCCAGCGACATGACGGTGAAGAACACATCATCCGCGCGCCTGTGGAGGGCCGGCGCCGGGCGCGACGTCGCGCCCATGCCGGCCGGGCGTGTCGGCGAGGGGCTGCTCATCCTCGCTCCGTCGTGCCTCCGACACCGCTGCGCGCCGGTCCACCGCCCGGGTGGCCCATCGACGCGCCTCGCGCGCCCTTGTCCGCACCGCCCGCACCCGCGATCAGCAGCAACACCAGCAGCAGGGTCATCGTCGATCTCCTGTCAGGACATCCTTGGTCGCTTGGACGTCACGCGCCGCCGGCGCGCGCCACCAGGGCTCAGTAGTGCTTGACCGCCGGGTCGTAGATCGTGGCCTGGCGTGCGATCAGCACCCAGGCCCCGTCGGTGTACTGCCAGACGTTGGTGGCGCGCCGGTGCAGCAGCTGGCCCTTCTCCGGCCCGAAGGTCGGGGTGTAGGTGTCCTCGCCCATCGACACGGCGACGTTGCCGTAGAACTCGGCGCGCTCGAGCTTGAAGGTGTAGCCCTGCTCGTAGTCGAGCATGCCGGCCTTGATCGCGCCGAAGACCTGGTCGCGCGTCAGGACCGAGTTGTCCGGCGAATTGACCAGCAGCTTGGGCGACCAGAGCTTGCTCAGCGCGGCCAGGTCGTGGGCGACGATGGCCCGCCCCACCGCCTCGGCCGCCTGCGGCAGCTGCTGCCTGGCGCGGGCGTCGAGCTCCTGCGCCTGGGCCTGGGCGAACGCGCATGGGGCGAACAACGCCAGCAACAAGGTCAGCTTCAAGGTCCTGGACATGGGAATTCCTTCATGGGTGGATGGAGGGATGCGCGATCTGCGCGAGGGCGGACGGAGCGCGGCGGGGCACGCGGCCGGCCGTGTGCGGGCAGGTCTGCCCTCTGTTACGCCAAACGGCGCGCCGGCCTGCCATCGCCGTGCTGCGGCGCTCATGGCGGGTTGGGCCAATGGAAGTCCTCGCGGGCGACCGAAACGCTGAAGTCCATCGCCGCGCCCTGGCGCCACCAGCCGAACGGGACGAACAGCGCGTCGCCCGGCTGCAGCAGCACCGCATGCAGTTCCAGCCCGCGCAGCTGCGGCTGGCGCTCATGCAGGTCCGGCGCGGTCAGGTCGCCCAGCGCGCCGGCCTGGGCCAGCGGCTGCAGACGCGCCGCCTCGCCCGGCGGCGCCAGCCACAGGCGGCGCTGGCCGTGCAGCTGCAGCAGCAGGCGGTTGCAGGGTTCGGGCGCGGCCAGGGTGCCGCTGCCGGCCGCCTCCAGCCACAGCCGGCCCGGGTCGTGTCCACGCAGCAGGCGCATCAGGTGGCCCAGGCGCGGGGCCAGGTCCGGCAGCGTCTCCAGCGCGCCGGTCAGGCGCGGCTGACGGCCTGGCGTGTCCGCGGGCTGCAGCGCCTGCTGCACGAACCGGCCCAGCGTGCTGGCCTGACCGTGGGCATCGACCAGCGGCGCGTCGCCGTGGGTCGAGACCAGGGCCTGCGGCGCCCAGCGTCCCAGGCCTTCCTCGATCTCCCCGGCCAGCAGCACCGGCCAGTTGGCGGCGTAGTGCTCGTCCAGGAACACGCCGGCGGTCAGGCCGCCACGGCGCGGCACGCTGCGGTTGCGCGCCGACAGCGCGCGCAGCCGCTGCAGGCGGGCGAGCACCTCGCTCGCATCCGGCGATGGCGGCAGGGCCGGGCCCGCCGCGCGCGCATGCGGGCAGGCCGCTACCGGCGTGTCTGCCGGCAGCGGCGTGGCGCCCTCGAAGCCCGGCAAGCGCAGCCTGCTGCGGTGATCGGCCGCCCCGGGCGCGCCATCGGCATCGGTGCCGCGGAAATAGAACTTCTGCCACTTCGCGCCCGGCGCGGCCTGCGGCGTGGCGGCGACCTGCGCCTGGAAGGCGTCGCGCGCCTGGCTCCACTGCTCGAAGCGGCGCTTGAGCTCGGGCGCCTCGTCGATCGGCGCGATGCGCGGCACCACCGCGTCGAGCAGGTCGCGCGGCAGCGGGAACAGGAAGGCCAGCGGCTCGTTTTCCTCGAAGCGCACCACGTGCCCGGCGCGGGTGAAGCGCCAGTTCATGGTGAAGGTGTACGGCGCCCAGTCGGTCTCGATGATCCCGCCCAGCGCGGCCACGCCGTCCTTGGCCAGGTTGGGCGACCCGCCCACCCACAGGTTGTGCCCGGGCGAGGTGCGGAACAGCCCGGGCACATGGAAGGTGAAGGTGCCCTGCCCGAACAGCGCCACCGGCGCGTCCTGCGCCGGCGTGCCCGGATCGGCCTGGATGCGCACGTCCTGCGGCAGCGGCCCGCCGTTCCAGTACGCCTGGAAGCCGCACGGGCTGAGCAGCTCCCAGCCGTGCGCATTGGCGATGCCCAGCGGCAGGCAGCGGTAGGCGAAGCTTTCCGGGCTGGCGTCCATCCAGGCGCGCCGCGGGCTGGCCGCACGCAGCCGCGGCTTCCAGCCCGGATAGACGTAGCAGGTCAGCTCCATCGCGGCGCTGGCCTCAGAACGTCGCGCGCAGGCTCAGCGTGCCCTGCTGATCGCTCCAGCCGTCGGCCCATTGCCCGCGCCAGGGCCAGCGACAGCGTCCACGGCCCGCGATGCCCGGTCAGCGCCGCGCCGGCTTCGCCGACATCGCGCGCGATGCCATCGCGGTTGCCGTCGAACAGCGTGCCGTCGGCGGCGGTGAGCGCGTAGCGCTGACCCTGCCCGGCCTGCGCGCGGCGATAGCCGACGTGCAGCTCCGGCGTCCAGCGCACCCCGCCGGCCTGATCGAAGCTGCGCGACAGCCCCAGCGCGGCGTACGGCGCCACCAGGGTCTCGCGCCGGGCCTGGCCACCGACCTTGAACGCATCGGGCACATCGCCGGTCTCGACGAAGGCCTCGCCGGTCAGGCGCGTGGCCACCACGCCGGCCACCGGCGTCAGCTGCGCCTGGCCGACGTCCAGCGGCAGCGCCAGCTGCAGCGCCGCGGTGGCCGCGTCGGTGCCGCGGCTGGAGAAGGCCAGGCCGATGCCGGTCTGGCGCCAGGCGTGCTCGCGCGCATGGGCATAGCCCAGCATCGCCGACACGCCCAGCGGCCCGATCAGCTGCGAGCCGTACACGGCCACGCGCGTGACATCGCTGCGGCCGCGGCTGCCCAGCTGGTCATGCAGCCAGGCGTTGTCCGTGCCGACCGCCAGGCCCAGCCGCGTGCCCTGGCCGAGCGTCCAGTCGGTGCCCACCTGCGTGGCGGTGGAGCGCGCGCCGAAGCCGACCTGATCGCTCGCCCCTTCGACATCCAGATCCTGGTAGCGCAGCTGCACCCAGCCACGCGCCGCCGGGTCGAGGCCGGCATCGCGGTTGAACAAGGTATTGCCGTCGCCCTCGACCCGCAGGCGCGCCAGCAGGCCCATCGCATCGGCCTGGCTGGACAGCGCCAGCGCGGTGGCCTGGCGACTGAACAGCTCGCCATCGTTGGGCGCGATGCGCACCGGCGCGGTGGGGGTCGGAGTTGGTGTCGGAGTTGGGGTTGGGGTGGGAGTAGGTGTGGGCGTCGGTGTTGGAGTGGGGGTTGGGGTTGGGGTTGGGGTTGGGGTTGGGGTGGGCGTCGGAGTCGGCGTTGGCGTTGGGGTTGGAGTTGGCGTCGGCGTCGGCGTCGGCGTCGGCGTGCCCAGCGTCAGGTAGGCATTGTTGGCGTCGTAGCTGACCGAGGTCGGGAAGCCGACCGGCGGCGTGGTGCCCGCCGCATTGGTCACGGTGGCGAACGTTCCGCTGATGCCGCCGCCGGCGGTGACGAAGCTGCGCGTGGCTGACGCATAGGTGCCCGGCGCCCAGGCGAAGGCCACCGTGCCGGCCAGCGTGGCGGTGCCGGCATAACCCGGATTGCCGCCGACGTTGAGCTGGTCGATGGCCGTGGGCGTGACCCCGACCACCAGCGTGCCGGTGGCGGTCTGCACGTAGTCGACGCCGCCGTAGGTGGGACCCAATGCGAGCGTATTGCCCGGCGTGCCGGATCGGCTCAAGTCCAGCGTGCCGGCGTTGTTGAGCGTCATGCGGCGAGCGCCGTCCTTTTCGAACGCAAGGCCGACGCCTGCGGCCAGAGTGGAGGCGGCATCGATGTTCAGTGCCGCATCGTTCTGATTGTTGGTTCCCTCCAGCCCCATGAGGCCGCTCAGGGTGACCACGCTGCCGTTGCGCAGATTCAGGGCATTCCAGCCGATGATTCCCACGCCGCGCGCCGCGTCGGCCTGGTGGAAAGCACCGTAGCCACTCAACTGCACCCCTTCCAGGTTCAAGCTGCTGACGCCACCGCCGGACGTGCCGGCGTTGAGGAAGGTCAGCCCGGCCAGGTCGGCCGCGCCGAGTCCGCGCAGGGTCATGTTGCCCACGCCGATGTCGATGCCGCCGCGTACCGCACCGCCGGTCCACAGCACCGTGGTCGGCGCGGCGACGGTAGGACCGAAGAAATCCGGAACGGTGTCGCCGACGACCGACCCACCCTGCAGATTCAGTGTGGCACCCCCATGCAGCGCTATGGCGGTATAGACCGAGGTGATGGTGCCGGTGTTGTTGAGCACCAGCGCACGGCCGATGTTCAGACCGCCGACCAGGGTGCCGGCGTTGTTGAGGGTGAGCAGGTTGCCCGCTGGCGAGCCGGTCAGACCGGTGCCCTGGTCCCAGACGGCTTCCACGTTGTTGATGCCGCCGCGCGGGGTGGAGCCATCGTTGGCGGCGGCATCGGCGGCCGCGATGGTGGCGCCCTGGGCGACATCCAGGGTGACCTGATCGCCGCCGGCCACGGTCAGGCCGGTATAGCCCTGGATCGTGCCGTTGACGGTGAGATGGACGGAGGCGTTCAGGCCGGTGCCATCGACGCTGCTTCCGCTGCCGCCAAGACCGGTGAGCGTCAGTCCGTTGCCGCCGGTGTTGCTGTCGACGATGTTGCCGTCGACCCGCACGTTCATGCTGCGGTTGCTGGTCCCGGGCGTGTTGGTGGTCCACTGGTTGATGCGCGCGCCGTTGGCGCCGCCCGTGGTCACGTTGCCGGCGATCACCGTGTTCACCGGGCCATTCAAGTTGTCCACGACCAGGCCGCCGCCGGTCGCGTTCTGCAGCAACGCGCCGGCGGCCACCTGGAGATCGCTGCCCGCTGCGCCTCGGTTGGTGACGTAAAGGCCGAACCCTGGAAAGATGGCGGTGCTGCTACTGACCACCTGGCCCAGAACCAGCACCGAAGTCTTGCCGGCGCCGCCGTTGGTGGTGGTGGCCTGAATGCCGTAGGTGCCGCCATAGGTGATGTTGCCCACCTGCAGCGACAGGTCGCCATCGCCCGCCGTGGCCCGCAGGCCGTTGCCGCTGCTGTCGATACTGCCGGTGGCCTGCACCGTCACCGCGCCCCCGGTGTTACCGATGTAAAGACCGTCGCCATTGCGCGCCGTGATCGTGCCGTTGCTGACCAGCGAAAGCGGCGCGCTGGTGCCGCTCACGTTCCAGAGGATGCCATTGCCGCCCGCGATGCCAGACTGCTGGGCGTCGGTGAAGCTGCCCGCGCCGGTCAGGGTCAGCGCGGTGGCGGTGTTGCCGACATCCACGCCAAAGCCGGCGGCCGTGCTGGCGGTGGTGACGGTGGGGCTGAAGACGATGGTCTGCCCGCTGGTGTTGGCGCTGGCGACGCCGTCGCAGATCCAGGTCTGTGGCGTCAGGTCGGTGCGCAGGACGCAGGCGGCCTGGGCGGCCTGTTGGCTGGCCAGCACGGCCAGGATGGAAATGCTCAGTGCGGCATAGCGCGGCACGGCCTTGCGCCGGATCGAATTCATGTCTGCTCCATGGCGGGACGAGGAAGCCGCCGCCCCGGTACCGGGACGGCGGCGCGGGCCCGCCTCGCACGGACTCGCAGTCCTCTGTTACGCCGCATGGGGGCGCGGGCCGCCACGCGTGGAGCGTTTTTTGTTCTTCTTGTGTTCGATGGGTCGCGGCGTGGGGAGCGATGCGTCCTTGCGGAAGGCTGAGAACAGCATCGGACCGACGCCTGTAGAGCGGAGCTCGCTCCGCTGAGGCTTGCCCAATGATCTGGCCGAAAGGCAGCGGAGCAAGCTCCGCTCTACAAAGAGGGCGCGACGTAGTCCGGGCGGCGCGCGGATGCGATGCGTCCTTGTCGAATGCGAAAGGGCAGCATCGGACCGACGCCTGTAGAGCGGAGCTCGCTCCGCTGGGGCTTTCCCGATGATCCGGTCGAAAGGCAGCGGAGCAAGCTCCGCTCTACAAGGTGGGCGCGACGTGGTGCGGGGCGGCACGCGGGTGCGATGCGTCCTTGCCGAATGCCAAAGGGCAGCACCCGACCGACGCCTGTAGAGCGGAGCTCGCTCCGCTGGGGCTTTCCCGATGCTCTGGTCGAAAGGCAGCGGAGCAAGCTCCGCTCTACAAGCAGGGCGCGGCGTGGTGCGGGGCGGCACGCGGATGCGATGCGTCCTTGCCGAATGCCAAAAGGCAGCGTCGGACCGACGCCTGTAGAGCGGAGCTCGCTCCGCTGGGGCTTTCCCGATGCTCTGGTCGAAAGGCAGCGGAGCAAGCTCCGCTCTACAAGGAGGGCGCGAAGTGGTTCGGGGCCGCACGCGGGCGCGATGCGTCCTTGCCGAATGCGAAAGGGCAGCATCGGACCGACGCCTGTAGAGCGGAGCTCGCTCCGCTGGGGCTTTCCCGATGCTCTGGTCGAAAGACAGCGGAGCAAGCTCCGCTCTACAAGGAGGGCGCGGCGTGGTCGACTGCGGCGAAGAACCAAGGCTTTGACGGAGCGCTGGACGGGCCCCGTCCGGGCGCCTGGCTCAGGTGCCCAGCGCTTCGTACAGCAGGGCCTTGGCGATGGCCCAGTCGCGCTGCACGGTGCGCTCGGAGACGCCCAGGGCCAGGGCGGTCTCGGCGTCGGAATAGCCAGCGAAATAGCGGCATTCGACGAGGCGCGCCAGGCGCGGCTGCTGGCGCTCCAGTTCGGCCAGGGCCTCGTCGAGGGCGACGATGCGCTCGTCGCTCTCGGCCAGCACCTCGACGGTGTCGATGTCCAGCAGCGCGCGGCCCGGGTCGCGCTTGTGGCGCAGGCGCGCGCGGGCGTGGCTCACCAGCACCTGGCGCATGGCCAGGGCGGCGGTGTTGAGGAAATGGGCCTGGCCTTCGAAGGCGCCGTGGCGGCTCAGCTTGAGGTAGGCCTCGTGCACCAGCGCGGTGGTCTCCAGCGTGGCCGCGCGCGGAAAGGCCCGGCCGCGCTCGCGACGGGCCAGGCGCTTGAGGTCGGCATAGAACATGCGCGCCAGATCATCGACCAGCGACGCGTCTGGCGGTGGGGGAATGGAGGCCATGGCGACTAGATTCTGCCCCACGCCGCGCGCGGCCGTGCGATTCAGGCGCGCTCCGCCCGACGCACGTCCTTGCCGGCGGCCGCGGTCGACGCGCGGCGGGCCTGGGCCAGCAGCTGCTGCGCCTGGGCGATGCGCGGGCTCTGCGGCAGGTCCAGGGTGCGGCGCAGCGCCAGCGAGGCGTCCAGCAGGCGCACGGCGCCGGCGGCATCGCCCTGGGCCAGCGCGGCACGGCCCTCGATCAGCTGGCCCTCGGCGATCATCGAGCGCAGGAAGGGGGCCAGTGCGCTGGCGCGCGCCTCTTCGGTCGCGGCGTGCGCGCGGCGGGCGGCGCCGGCGGCATCGCCGCCGGCCAGGGCCAGCTCGGCCTCGGCCAGCGCGCGATGCAGGCGGCGGGTCTGCGCCTTGGGGCCATCGCCACTGAGCGGCTTGAGCCTGGCGTAACCGGCCCGCGCCTGGGCCAGCTGGCCCTGCGCCAACAGCGCGCGCACGCGCAGCAGCATGTTGAAGTCGTTCGGCCCGGCGTTGCCGCGCGTGCCCATCAGTCGGTCGCATTCGTCCAGCAGCTGCCGGGCCTCAGCGTGGCGGCCCAGCTCGACCAGCGCCTCGGCCTCGCGCTGCAGGTTGCTGGTCAGCACGGTGCCGCCCGGATCGGCCTGCCGCGCCAGGCGCACGGCCTGCCGCGCATCGATCAACGCCGCCGCCGGATCGCCGGCACGCACCTTGGCCCGGCTGCTGGTCGACAGGGTCTGGATGACCAGGAACAAGGCCTCGGGGCTGGTGTCCTGACGCGGCGCGGCGGCGCGGGCCAGGGCTGCTTCGATCAGACCTTCGCGGGCGCGATCGGCATTGACCAGCGCCACGGCCAGGGTGGCGCGCGCGCGCACCAGGGCGAAGTCGTTCTCCGCGGCCGAGCCTTGAGCGCGCTGGATGCCGCGGCGCAGGTCGGCCTCGGCGGCGGCGTGTTCGTAGGCGTAGCTCTCGGTCTCGCCCAGCTGGACGTAGTAGCCGGCCAGGGACGGGTTGGGGTCGCCATCGGCCTGGATGGACACCTGCACCGAACGCCTCAGCGCCGGCACAGCCTCGGCGGTCTTGCCGCGGTAAGCGGTGGCGACGCCCTGCAGCTGCAGGGCGCGGGCCAGCTCGGACGAAGGCGGATACGCCGACAGGATGGCCACGGCCTGGGTCGCATCGTCCAGGGCGCGGCCGGGATCGTTGGTGTAGTTATTGGTGGCCGAGGCGATCAGCAGCCGGCCGCGCAGCTGCGAGCGCGTGTCGCCCCGGCGGTCGAGGATGGCGCGGGCCTGGGTGAGCAGGGCTTCGGCCTGGTCGTGATCGTTGAAGGTGACCCGCGCCTGCGCGATCAGGTCGCTGGCCAGTTCGATCGAATCCGGCCCGTAGAGCTGACGGCTCAGCGCGACGGCCTGCTGGCGCATCGGCAGCTGCTCGGTGCTCAGCGCGAACTCGTCGTACAGGTTGCCGAACAGGCGCAGCAGCGCCAGCTTGTTCTCCGGCGCCTGATCCAGCTCGGACTGGATGCGCGCCGCGCCGATGTCCAGCAGCTCGCGCGCGGTGGTCTGGCGCGCGCGCACCGGGTCGGCCTGGCGGCTGGTGTTGGTGCGGAACAGATCGACCATGAAGGCCTGCATCGCCGCGGCCCGCTGCGCCTCGCGCTGGGTGCGGCGCTCCTGCCAGGCCAGCGTCACCAGGCCGGTGCCCAGCGCCAGGAAGGCCACGCCCACCAGCGCCAGTCCGCGCCAGTGCCGGCGCACGTAGCGGCGCGCCTGGTAGCTGCGCGCGCCGGCGCGGGCCAGCACCGGGCGGTGTTCCAGATGGCGACGGATGTCCTCGGCCAGGGCGCGCGCGTCGGGGTAGCGTTGCTCGGCCGCGGGCCGCATCGCGCGCGCGACGATGGCATCCAGGTCGCCGCGCAGCGCGCGTGCCGGCACCGGGCCGTCGGCGGCCACCGCGCGGCTGGGCGGCGGCGGTTCGGCCGCGGCCAGGCGCCGCACCGCGGTGGCCAGCGCGCTGCCCTGCATGGCCCAGGGCAGGCGGCCGGCGAGCAGTTCGTACAGCGTCACGCCCAGCGCGTAGACGTCGGTGGCGGTGCCCACCAGGCCGCCGTCGAGCTGTTCCGGCGCGGCATAGGACGGGGACAGCTGCAGCGTGCGCGTGGTGCTGGCCGCATCGCCACCAGGTGCGTCCTCGAGCAGCCGGGCCAGGCCGAAATCCAGCAGCCGCGCCTGGCCGTCGTCGGTGACCAGGATGTTGGCCGGCTTGATGTCGCGGTGGACGACCAGCCGGGTGTGGGCATAGGCGACCGCGTCGCAGACCTGCAGGAACAGCGCCAGACGCTCGGCCACGCCGCTGTGGCGCGCCTGGCACCAGCTGACCAGGTCCTGGCCCTGGACGTATTCCATGGCCATCCAGGCCAGGCCCTCGTCGGTCACGCCGCCGTCGTAGAGCCGGGCGATGCCCGGGTGCACCAGCGAGGCCAGGATGTCGCGCTCGGCCGACAGCCGGCCCTGCAGCGGGTCGGGCACCTGGGCGATGAGCTTGATCGCCACCTGCTGGCGGAAGCCGCCGGCGATGCGCTCGGCCAGCCACACCTGGGCCATGCCGCCGGCGCCGAGCCAGCGCAGCAATCGATAAGGCCCGACCACGCGGCCGGGCGTGCGCGGATCGGCCTCCTGCGCCGCGCCTTCGCCGAACGGAGAACGGTCCAGGAAGCCGTCGCCGCCCTCGGCCAGGGCCAGCAGCCGCTGCAGGCGTTCGAGCCGATCCGGCTGTCCCTCGCAGGCGCGCGCCAGCGCCGCCTGGCGCTGCGCCGGCGGCAAGGCCAACAGCTGCTCCAGCAGGGCGTGCACGCCCTGCTCGTCGCTCTGCGTCATCGGAAGGTCCCAGGCCAGTCCCCCTGCCCCGCGCCGGAGCATAGCGCGGCGCGGCCCGGCCAGGCCCCGGAAACAGCGACGCCGGCCCCCCACGGACCGGCGTCGGTGTGGGCCGGCGTGACTCGCCCCGGCCCTTGGCGCCCCTTCCAGGGAATTACTTCGTGATATCCACGTCCTTGGTCTCGCGCAGGAAGATCGCGCCGATCACCAGGGTCATCAGCGCGATGCCGATCGGATACCACAGGCCGTAGTACATGTTGCCCGTCGCCGCGACCAGGCCGAAGGAGATCGTCGGCAGGAAGCCGCCGAACCAGCCGTTGCCGATGTGGTACGGCAGCGACATGGAGGTGTAGCGGATGCGGGTCGGGAACAGCTCGACCAGCCAGGCCGCGATCGGCGCATAGACCATGGTCACGAACAGCGCCAGCACGAACAGCACCGCGATCACCATCGGCTTGTTGATGCGCGCCGGGTCGGCCTTCTCCGGATAACCGGCGCCGGTCAGCGCACCCTTGAGCTGCTTGCCGAAGGCATCGGCCTTGGCCTTGCCTTCGTCCTTGGACAGCCCGCCGCCCTCGTAGGAATTGATCTGGTTGCTGCCCACGTTGACCGTGGCGATGGTGCCCGGCGGGGCGGCCTTGACGGTGTAGGGCACGCCGGCCTTGGTCAGCGCCGTGGCGACGATGTCGCAGGAGCTGGTGAAGGTCTTCTTGCCGACCGGGTCGAACTGAAAGCTGCAGGTGTCCGGATCGGCGTTGATCACCACCGGCGCACTGGTGCGCGCCTCCTCGATGGCCGGGTTGGCGTAGTGGGTCAGCGCCTTGAACATCGGGATGTACAGCAGCGCGGCCAGCAGGCAGCCGCCCAGCACGATGACCTTGCGGCCGATGCGGTCGGACAGCCAGCCGAAGAACAGGAAGAACGGCGTGGCCAGCGCCAGCGCGCCGGCGATCAGCAGCGCGCCGGTGGTGGCATCCACCTTGAGCGCCTGGGTCAGGAAGAACAGCGCGTAGAACTGGCCGCCGTACCACACCACGGCCTGGCCGGCGGTGGCGCCCAGCAGCACCAGCAGCATCAGCTTGAAGTTGCCGCCCTTGAGGCTGTCGCGGAACGGGGTCTTGGAGCCCTTGCCCTCGGCCTTCATCTGCTGGAACAGCGGCGACTCGCTCAGCTGCATGCGGATCCACACCGACACGCCCAGCAGGATGATCGAGACCAGGAACGGGATGCGCCAGCCCCAGGCCTCGAAGGCCTCGTTGCCCAGCGCGCTGCGGCAGGCCAGGATGATCAGCAGCGACAGGAACAGGCCGATGGTCGCGGTGCACTGGATGAAGCTGGTGTAGAAGCCGCGCTTGTTGGCCGGCGCGTGCTCGGCCACGTAGGTCGCCGCACCGCCGTACTCGCCGCCCATCGCCAGGCCCTCGGCCAGGCGCAGGCAGATCAGGATCACCGGCGCGGCCACGCCGATGGTGGCGTACGAGGGCAGCACGCCCACCAGGAAGGTGGACAGGCCCATGATCAGGATGGTCACCAGGAAGGTGTACTTGCGACCGATGCGATCGCCCAGGCTGCCGAAGAAGGCCGCGCCGAAGGGCCGCACGAAGAAGCCGGCGGCGAAGGCCAGCAGCGCGAAGATGAAGGCCGTGGTCTCGTTGACGCCGCTGAAGAACTGCTTGGCGATGATCGCCGCCAGCGAACCGTACAGGAAGAAGTCGTACCACTCGAACACGGTGCCCAGGGACGAAGCGAGGATGACCCGCTTGTGGCCCTGGGTGAGTCCGGCCGGCTGGCCGGCGGTGACGTTGACGCTGGACATGGGAGCTTTCCCTCGAAGCTGGATGCCGTGGTGCTGGCGTGGATGTCAGTTGGCCATGGAGCAGCCGTGGGTCTCGCGCCGGAAGGCGAGCCCTTCCGGCACGGGGCAGGCAGGTACAGCGCCCTAGAAGGTGTACTGGGCGCTGACGCTGACCTGGTTGCCGCTTTCGGTGGTGGTGTTGGCGGTGGTGCCGACGGTGTGCTCGAGCTTGTCGTGCATCGCCTCCAGGCCCAGCTTGTAGGGGCCGTTGGCGTAGATCAGGTTGAGCGCGGTCTGCCGGTTGTTGAGCAGGCCCACCGCCGTGCCGCGCCAACGCAGCACGTCGTCCTTGTCGGGGTTGTCCACCGCATAGAACGCGTTGAGGCTCCAGTTCTTGTTGAAGCTGTAGCCCACCTGCGCGTAGCCGCCGGTTTCGGAGATGTCGCCGAACTGCGAGAGCGCGCCGAAGTTCTGGCCCATGCCGTTGCCAGTAAAGGCGAACGCCTTGATGTTCCAGTTGCCGGGCTTGACCATGCCGCCCACTTCGAAGGCGGTGCTCTTGATGTCCGAACGGATCGGCGTGGGCGTGGCGCCGTCGACGCCGCTCAGGTCGATCTTGGAGTAGTGCCCGGCGGCATAGGCCACCCAGTTGCTGCCGGCCACGCGCACGCGCGCCTCGACCTGCGGGTTGAAGCCGGCGTTGCCGCCGGTGAGGTAGTTGGTGGTGCTGCCCGGGCCGGACCAGTTGCCGCTGAAGGCGCCCACGTCCAGGCGCCACTTCGGGCCATCCGAACCGTGGTTGAGGTCCTGCATGACCACCACGCCCGGATAGCGCCAGCCGATCATGCCGGTGCCGAAGCCGAGCGGGAAGGCCACGTGGGCGACCGAATCGGGCACGTTGTCCAGCGGGAACATCAGCGTCCACTGCTGGCCCACGCGCACCTTGGTGCCGGTGGCGGCATTGTCCATGTCCAGGTAGGCCTGGCGCAGGCGCGGGACCGGCTGCTGGCCACTGTAGGCGCCGGTGCCGTTGTTGCCGCCGAAGAAATCCATCTCCAGGCGCGCGCCGCCGGTCCAGTGCTCACCCATCTTGGCGCCGGTGATGTCCACCCAGAAGCGGGTGTTGCGGATGTCCACGCCGCTCAGGTCGCCCTTGCCGCCAGGCGTGGGCCACTCGGCGTTCTGGCCGTTGCCGAAGTTGAACGGCCGCGACTGCTGGAAGGCCGTGGCGTTGACGAAGCCGTGGAAGGCCACCGACATGCCCGGCGCGGTCGTGAACTGCGGCGCGGCCGGCTTGGCGGCGGCGGTGGCCTTGACCTCATCCAATTGGGTCTTGGTGTCGGCCACCTGGGTCTGGGTCTGGCTGACCTGGCTCTGGGTCTGCACGACCTGCGCCTGGGTCTGCTGCTGCGCCGAGAGCAGCTGCTGCACCTGCGCCTCGAGCTGGGCGACACGCGCCTCGAGCGCCTTCTCCTTCTTCGACTGCGCCAGGGCCACGCCCGGCGCCATCAAGGCCACGATCATGGCGAGCGCCAATGGGCGACGCGCCATCGTTGCGATGCGTGTGGTCATGCTCCCCTCTCCCAAGAGTCCGGTGATTCACCGCGGCGCGCCCTCCCCTTTGCGAGAGCGCGATGTGCGCCGCAGATTGCGCACGCATGACAGCGCCCACCATTCGCCTTTGGTCTCAAAACAAGGGCTTTAAGACCATGGTCTAAGCCAGCTGCTGCACTGCGCAAACAGTGGATCGGTCAAACTTCAAGGCCTCGACAAGTCGCTGGCCGCACCCCGCAACGGTTGGTCCATCCGCCACGTTCCAAGCAAGATGAGGTAAGGAGATTCCATGTCTGATCTGTATCCCGTCGATCCCGCATTCGCCAGCCAGGCCCTGGTCGATGCGCAGGCCTATGCGCGCGACTACAAGGCGTCGGTGGAAGCACCCGACGCGTTCTGGGCCAAGGCGGCGCAGCGACTGGACTGGATGAAGGCGCCGACGCAGATCAAGGACGTCAGCTTCGACATCGACGACTTCCGCATCAACTGGTTCGCCGATGGCGAGCTCAACGCCAGCGTCAACTGCCTGGACCGCCAGCTGGAGAAGCGCGGCGACAAGATCGCCCTGCTGTTCGAACCCGACAGCCCCGACAGCCAGAGCGTTGGTGTGACCTATCGCGAGTTGCATGCGCGCGTGTGCAAGCTGGCCAACGCGCTGCGCAAGCTGGGCGTGGTCAAGGGCGACCGGGTCACCATCTACCTGCCGATGATCCCCGACGCGGCCGTGGCGATGCTGGCCTGCGCGCGCATCGGCGCGGTGCACTCGGTGGTGTTCGGCGGCTTCGCGCCCAACTCCATCGCCGACCGCGTGTCCGACTGCGGCAGCAAGCTGATCATCACCGCCGACGAAGGCCTGCGCGGCAGCAAGAAGGTGCCGCTCAAGGCCAATGTCGATGCCGCGCTCAAGCTGCCCGGCACCAACAGCGTGGAGACCGTGCTGGTGGTGCGCCACACCGGCGGCGCGGTGCAGATGCAGGCCCCGCGCGACCGCTGGTTCCACGACGTGGTCGAGGGCCAGCCGGAGACCTGCGAGCCCGAGCGCATGAACGCCGAGGATCCGCTGTTCATCCTCTACACCTCCGGCAGCACCGGCAAGCCCAAGGGCGTGCTGCACACCACCGGCGGCTACCTGCTGTGGGCGGCCTACACGCACGAGGTGGTGTTCGACCTGAAGGAGGACGACATCTACTGGTGCACGGCCGACGTGGGCTGGGTCACCGGCCACAGCTACATCGTCTACGGCCCGCTGGCCAACGGCGCCACCTCGCTGATCTTCGAGGGCGTGCCCAACTACCCGAGCAACTCGCGCTTCTGGGAGGTCGTGGACAAGCACCAGGTCACGCTGTTCTACACCGCGCCCACCGCGATCCGCGCGCTGATGCGCGATGGCGACGCGCCGGTGAAGAAGACCTCGCGCAAGAGCCTGCGCCTGCTCGGCACGGTGGGCGAGCCGATCAACCCCGAGGCCTGGCGCTGGTATTACGAGGTGGTCGGCGATTCCCGCTGCCCGATCGTGGACACCTGGTGGCAGACCGAGACCGGCGGCCACATGATCACGCCGATCCCCGGCGCCACCCCGCTCAAGCCCGGCTCGGCCACCGTGCCCTTCTTCGGCGTGCAGCCGGCGCTGGTGGACGCCAACGGCGCCGAACTGGACGGCGCGGCCGAGGGCAACCTGGTGATCAAGGACTCCTGGCCGGGCCAGATGCGCACGGTCTACGGCGACCACCAGCGCTTCATCGATACCTATTTCCGCACCTATCCGGGCACCTACTTCACCGGCGACGGCTGCCGCCGCGATGCCGATGGCTACTACTGGATCACCGGCCGCGTGGACGATGTCATCAACGTCTCCGGCCACCGCATCGGCACGGCCGAGGTTGAAAGCGCGCTGGTCTCGCATCCCAAGGTGGCCGAAGCGGCGGTGGTGGGCTTCCCGCACGACATCAAGGGCCAGGGCATCTACGCCTACGTCACCCTGGTGGCCGGCGAGGCGCCCAGCGAGGAGCTGCACAAGGAGCTGATCGCCCACGTGCGCAAGGAGATCGGCCCGATCGCCTCGCCCGACCACCTGCAGTGGGCGCCGGGCCTGCCCAAGACGCGCTCGGGCAAGATCATGCGCCGCATCCTGCGCAAGATCGCCGAGAACGCGCCCGACCAGCTTGGCGACACCTCGACCCTGGCCGACCCCTCGGTGGTCGATTCGCTGGTGTCCGAGCGCAAGGTCAAATAAGACGTGATGGCGGCCGTGGGCAAGGAAGCATCGAAAGCCGATCGCCTGGTCTGGCACTATGCCAGTCGTACGGCGCACGACGCGTCGGACGCTTCCGTCCCCACGCCCCCCGCCTCCATGACCACACTGCTCATCGCCGACGACCATCCCCTGTTCCGGGAGGCCCTGCGCGGCGCCGTGCAGCGCGTGCTGCCCGGCGTGTCCCTGCACGAGGCCGACAGCGTCGATGCGCTGTACGCGCTGGTCGAGGCCAACCCCGACGCCGACCTGCTCCTGCTGGACCTCAACATGCCCGGCGCGCACGGCTTCAATGCGCTGGTGCACCTGCGCGCGCTGCATCCGCAGCTGCCGGTGGTGGTGGTGTCCGCACGCGAGGAACCGTCGGTGATGCGCCGCGCGCTGGACCATGGCGCGCTGGGCTTCATCCCCAAGTCGGCCGACTCGGACACCATCGGCGAGGCCATCGGCCTGGTGCTGGACGGCGAGCGCTGGGCGCCGGAGGAGGCGCACAACGCGCCGGCCATCGGCCGTGACGAGCAGGAGGTCGCCCAACGCCTGCGCGACCTGACCCCGCAGCAGTTCCGCGTGCTGCAGATGCTCGGCGCCGGCCGGCTCAACAAGCAGATCGCCTACGACCTGGGCGTGTCCGAGGCCACCATCAAGGCGCACGTCACCGCGATCCTGCGCAAGCTCGGCGTCACCAACCGCACCCAGGCCGTGCTGATGGCCGGGCGGCTGTCGGTGGATCCGGATGGGCTGACGCCGCCGCCGGAAGATCAGGACTGAACACCAGGGCCGCCGGTTTTCGCGAAGGCGGGACCGGGTGACCTTGGCGCCTGCGGGAACGACGGTAGGAGCGTCGGCGGCGCGGCGGCATCCATGCAGTAAGGTGATCAGCCCAAGAAGGCCCAACCGCGCCCTCCATGTCCGACAAACCCTCCCGGTCCGGCGACGCGCCGCGCGCCAAGGTGCAGATGGCCGACATCGCCCGCATGGCGGGTGTGTCCGAGTCCACCGTCTCGCGCGCGCTGGCCGACAACCCACTGGTCGCCGAGCGCACCCGCGCCTACGTCAAGCAGCTCGCCGCGCGCGCCGGCTACCAGGTGGACCCGGTCGCGCGCAGCCTGCGCTCGCGCCGCTCCAACACCATCTGCGTGGCGGTGCCGCTGATGCACGCCTTCGAGCAGCCGCTGTCGGACCCCTTCATGATGACCATGCTGGCGCTGCTGGCCGAGGAGCTGACCGGCAACGGCTACAGCATGCTGCTGTCCAAGGTGGACCGGCACCAGGACGGCTGGGTCGAGCGGCTGGCGCGCAGCAGCCGCGCCGACGGGCTGGTGATGCTGGGCCAGAGCTCCGAGCACGAGGCGATGAACGCCGCCGCGCGCGAGGGCTGGCCGATGGTCGTCTGGGGCAGCCGCATGCCCGGCCAGGCCTATGTCAGCGTCGGCAGCGACAACCGGCGCGGCGGCGAGCTGGCGACCGCGCACCTGATCGAGGCCGGGCGCCGGCGTATCGCCTTCCTCGGCGACGAGCAGCTGCCCGAGGTCGCGCCGCGCTTCGCCGGCTATCGGGCGATGCTTGAACAGCACGGGCTGGCGTTCGATCCGCGCCTGCACGCGCGCAGCCACTTCGTCAGCGAGGACGCCTACCGGCTGACCCGCGCGATGCTGAAGAAGGCCGACCCGCCGGACGGGGTGTTCGCCGCCTCGGACCTGATCGCGCTCGGCGCGATCCGCGCGCTGGGCGAGGCCGGCCTGCGCGTGCCGCAGGACGTCTCGCTGGTGGGCTTCGACGATCTGCCGCTGGCCAGCTACAGCCAGCCGCCGCTGACCACGGTGCGCCAGGACCTGACGCTGGCCGCACGCCACATGGTCGATCGCCTGCTGGCCCTGGTCGACGGCGGCACCGCCGACTCGATGGAGATGCCGGTGCAGCTGGTGGTGCGCGAGTCGGCCTAGCGCCGCTCTTCCACGCCCGGATAGCCCGCGCCCGCGCTTGAACGCGCGGCGCCGGCCCGCGGCGCGCGCACGCGCTGCACGCCGACGAACAGCATCGACACCGCCGCGGCCAGCAGCAGCGCCCCGGCCAGCCGGATCACGTTGCGCGCATCGCCGCCGAGCAGGCGGTCGAAGTACAGCGGCAGGGTCAGGATCTGGATCAGCATCGGCAGCACGATGAACAGGTTGAACAGCCCCATGTACACGCCGGTGCGCTCGGGCGGGATGCGCTCGGCCAGCATCAGATAGGGATTGCCCATCATGCTGGCCCAGGCCAGGCCGATGCCGATCATCGGCAGCAGCAGCAGCCAGCGGTCCTGGATGACAGGCAGCAGCAGCATGCCGATGCCGGCCGCGGTCAGGCAGGCCGCGTGGGTCGGCTTGGGGCCGAAGCGCCGCGTGAACGGCACCATCGCGAAGGCCGCCACGAAGGCGACGAAGTTGTAGAAGCTGCCGATCTGCCCGTTGATCAGCCCGGCCTGGCGGAACGCGTGCGAGGCCGGATCGGTGGTGCTGAACAGCGTGGTCGACAGCGACAGCACGATGTACTGCCAGTAGCAGAACATCGCATACCACTGGAACAGCATCACCGGCGCCAGCTGGCGCATGGTCGGCGGCATCTCGCGCAGCGCGCAGACGATCTCGCGCAGCGCCGCGCCCAGGCCCTGCCCGCCCTGGCGCAGGCGCGCGCGCTCGGCGGGCGTGGGCTGCGGCTCGCGCACGCTGCGCGCGGTGAGCAGGATCGAGCCGGCCGAGAACGCCGCGCCGATCACGAACGCGGCGATGGTGACGTAAGGGATGTGGTGGCTGTTGGCCGCGTCCTGGTCCATGCCGAACCACACCAGCAGCGAGGGCGTCAGATAGGCCAGGGTCTGGCCCAGGCCGGTGAACGCGCTCTGGGTCAGGAACCCGAGCGGGCGCTGCTCGGGCGTGAGCACGTCGCTGACCAGCGCGCGATACGGCTCCATCGCCACGTTGTTGGCCGCATCCAGCACCCACAGCAGGCACACCGCCATCCACAGCGCGGTGCTGAAGGGCATGGTCAGCAGGCACAGGCTGCACACCAGCGCGCCGAGCACGATGAAGGGCAGCCGCCGCCCCCAGCGCGTGCTGGTGCGGTCGCTGATCGCGCCGACCAGCGGCTGCAGCACCAGCCCGGTCACCGGACCGGCCAGCCACAGGTACGGCAGGCTGGCGTGGTCGGCGCCCAGGTAGCTGTAGATCGGGCTCATGTTGCTCTGCTGCAGCCCGAAGCTGTACTGCACGCCGAAGAAGCCGGCGTTGAGCAGCAGCACGCGCATGAGCGGGAACGTGGTGGGACGCGAGGACATGCCGTTGCCTTGGAGAACGGGTGGCGGGTCCGGCAGGGCCGGCGCGACATAGCCTGCGAGCTTTGCAATCGTTTGTAACGACGCAGCGCAGCAAGAAATCCTTGCAATCGCTAGGACATTCATTTGCAATCTATCGATGCTGCAGTGCAAGTTGCAATCGATTGCAAAACCCCAATACTCCGCCGCCACACCGCCGGCCATCCGGTCGGCCCGGCCCGGGGAGGGACGGTCAGGTGCGCGTATCACGCCACACACCACGAACCGTGAGAGGGGTAATCCGATGTCCATCAAGACCACATGTCGCATCCACGTCCTGGCCTGCGCGGTGAGCGCGGCCCTGGCCGCGCCGGCCGCGCTGGCCCAGCAGGCCGCCTCGGCGACCGTCTCGCCCGCCGACGGCGCCACCAACCTGGACATGGTCTTCGTCACCGGCACCACCAGCGCCAAGACCAAGCTGCGCAGCGCGGTGTCGGTCAGCACGGTGGGCGCCGAGGCGATCGAGCAGTCCGCGCCGCGCTCCAGCGCCGAGATCCTGCGCAACATCCCCGGCATCCGCTCGGAGTCCAGCGGCGGCGAGGGCAATGCCAACATCGCCGTGCGCGGCCTGCCGGTGGCCTCCGGCGGCGCCAAGTTCCTGCAGCTGCACGAGGACGGCCTGCCGGTGATGGAGTTCGGCGACATCGCCTTCGGCAACGCCGACATCTTCCTGCGCGCGGACAACACCGTCGAACGCATCGAGGCCATCCGCGGCGGTTCGGCCTCGACCATGGCCTCCAACTCGCCCGGCGGCATCGTCAACTTCATCAGCAAGACCGGCGAGAGCCGCGGCGGCAGCGTCGGCATCACCCGCGGCCTGGGCGACTGGGACAACACGCGCCTGGACTTCGACTACGGCCAGCCCTTCGCCGAGCACTGGCAGTTCAACGTCGGCGGCTTCTACCGCCGCGGCGATGGCGTGCGCGATGCGGGCTTCGCCACCGACAAGGGCGGCCAGATCAAGGCCAACCTCACCCGCCTGTTCGAGAACGGCTATGTGCGCGTCTACGGCAAGTACCTGGACGATCGCGCCGCCGGCTACCTGCCCGCGCCGGTAGGCGTGCGCGGCAGCGACGGCTCGCCGCATTTCCACGACCTGCCCGGCTTCGATGCCGGCAGCGACACGCTCTACAGCCCCTACATCCGCCGCACCCTGGCGCTGAACGGCGACAACCGGCCCGAGACGGTGCAGCTGGGCGACGGCATGCATCCCAAGTCGCAGGCGATCGGCGCCGAGGCGCAGTTCGACCTGGGCGGCTGGACGCTGACCGACCGCTTCCGCTTCGCCGACAACTCGGGGCGCTTCGTCGCGCCGTTCCCGGCCGAGGTGACCGACGCGGCGACCCTGGCCGCGGAGATCGGCGGCGCCGGCTCGCGCCTGCAGGTCGCCAGCGGCCCCGGCGCCGGCCAGGCCTACACCGGCATGGCGGTGCGCACCATGCTGTTCAACGTCAAGCTCAACGACCTGAACAACACGACCAACGACCTCAACCTCACCCGCAGCTTCGCCGCCGGCGACGGCGGCACGCTCGACCTGAAGGCCGGCCTGTACTCCTCGCGCCAGGTGATCGACGTGGACTGGCTGTGGACCTCGTACGTGCAGTCGCTGGAGCACCGCGCGCGGCTGCTGGACGTGTACAACGCCGCCGGCGCCTCGCTGTCGCAGAACGGCGTGTACGCCTACGGCCAGCCCTACTGGGGCAACTGCTGCACGCGCAACTACGACACCCGCTACACCGTCAACGCGCCCTACGTGGCGCTGACCTGGACCAGGGCCCGCTATCGCTGGACGGCAGCCTGCGCTACGACATGGGCACCGCGCGCGGCACCTACGCGGCCGCCACGACCACCACGATGGACGTCAACGGCGATGGCGTCATCGAGGCGCCCGAGCAGCAGGTAGCGGTGATCGACTACGCCAACCGCAAGCCGGTGGACTACGACTGGAATTACCTGTCCTACTCCTTCGGCGGCAACTACCTGATCAACGACGACCTGGCGGCGTTCGCCCGCTACAGCCGCGGCGCGCGCGCCAACGCCGACCGCCTGCTGTTCGGCATCGTGCGCGACGACGGCTCGGTGTCCTCCAGCGAGGCGGTGAACTTCGTCAAGCAGCTCGAGGGCGGCCTGAAGTGGCGCAGCGGCGGCCTGAGCCTGTTCGCCACCGCCTTCGCCGCGCACACCCAGGAGCAGAACTACGAGGCCACCAGCCAGCGCTTCCTCAACCGCAGCTACAAGGCGCACGGCCTGGAGCTGGAGGCGGCCTATCGCACCGGCGGCTTCGGCCTCAACGGCGGCCTGACCTGGACCGACGCGAAGATCGACAAGGACCAGATCACCCCGAGCAACGTCGGCAACACCCCGCGCCGCCAGGCCAAGTTCGTCTGGCAGCTCACCCCGAGCTACCGCGGCGAGCGCTACGAGGCCGGCGTCAACCTGATCGGCACGACCTCGGCCTACACGCAGGATTCCAACCAGCTGAAGATGCCCGGCTATACGCAGGTCAACCTGTTCGCCAACTACCACATCACCAGCGCGCTGACGCTCTCGGCCAGCGTCAACAACCTGTTCAACGCCTTCGGTCTGACCGAGGCGGAAGAAGCCAGCATCCCGGGCGACGACATCATCCGCGCCCGCTCGATCGCCGGGCGTACCGCCAGCCTCGGCCTGCGCTACGACTTCTGATCCATCACCCAAGGAGCCTGCCGCGCCCGCCCGGGCGCGGCGCCATCATGACCCCCACGCCTGCCCCACGCGCCACCCTCGTTTCCGATGCGCCCGACCCGGAGGGCCTGGCGCTTGGCCCGCGCTGGGCGCGGCACGCCCCGCGCCTGCTCGAGGCGTTGCGCGCGCTGTACGGCGACCATCCCGACTACGCCGGCTGGCTGTCGTCCTGGCTGCAGGCGGTGGCGGAGAAGATGGGGCAACGGCCGCCGGCGCTGGCGCAGCTGGACGCCACCCGCGCGCCGGACTGGTTCGGCCAGCCGGACATGGCCGGCTACAGCACCTATGTGGACCGCTTCGCCGGCGACTTGCGCGGGCTGACCGCGCGCGTGCCGTACCTGCAGGACCTGGGCGTGCGGTATCTGCACCTGCTGCCGTTCCTGCGCATGCGGCCGGGCGACAGCGACGGCGGCTTCGCGGTCAGCGACTACGGGCAGGTCGATCCGCGCCTGGGCAGCAATGACGACCTGCGCGCCCTGACCGCGCAGCTGCGCGCGGCCGGCATCAGCCTGTGCGCGGACTTCGTCCTCAACCACACCGCCGACGACCACGCCTGGGCACAGGCCGCGCGCGCCGGCGATGCGCATTACCGCGGCTACTACCACCTCTATCCCGACCGCCGCGTGCCCGATGCCTACGAGCGCACGCTGGGCCAGGTCTTCCCACGCACCGCGCCGGGCAACTTCAGCTGGGTCGAGGACGCGCAGGCCTGGGCGTGGACCACGTTCTACCCGTTCCAGTGGGACCTGGACTGGCGCAATCCGCACGTCTTCGGCGACATGGCGCTGGCGCTGCTGGAGCTGGCCAACCTGGGCGTGGAGGTGTTCCGCCTGGATTCCACCGCCTATCTGTGGAAGCGGCCGGGCACCGACTGCATGAACCAGCCCGAGACCCACGTCATCCTGCGTGCGCTGCGCGCGCTGGTCGACATCGCCGCGCCCTGCGTGGCGCTCAAGGCCGAGGCCATCGTGCCGATGGACCAGCTGCCGCCCTACTTCGGCCAGGGCGCGCACGCGGGCGAGGAATGCCATCTGGCCTACCACAGCTCGCTGATGGCGGCCGGCTGGTCGGCGCTGGCGCTGCAGCGCGCCGACATCGTGGCCAACGTCATCGCGCGCACGCCGCCGCTGCCGCCGGCCGCGGGCTGGCTGGCCTATGTGCGCTGCCACGACGATATCGGCTGGAACGTGCTGCGCGCCGAGGCCTCGGGCGCGACCGGGCTGGCGCCGTTCTCGCTGGCGCAGGTGGAAGGCTTCTACGCCGGGCGCACGCCCGGGTCCTTCGCCCGGGGCGAGTCCTTCCAGAGCGATGGCGAGGGCGTGCACGGCAGCAACGGCATGGCCTCGGCACTGTGCGGGCTGCAGGCGGCCGAAGAGGCCGGCGACCCGGCGCAGGCCCAGCGCGCGATCGACCGCATGCTGCTGCTGTACTCGCTGGCCATGGCCATGCCCGGCATCCCGATGCTGTACATGGGCGATGAGCTGGCGCTGGGCAACGATGCGACCTGGCGCGCGGACCCGCTGCGCCGTGGCGAAGGCCGCTGGCTGCACCGCCCGCCGATGGACTGGGACCTGCTGGCCCAGGCGCAGGCCGACGCCGGCACGCCGCATGGCCGGGCGCTGGCCGGCCTGCGCGCGCTGATCGCGACCCGCAAGCAACTGCCCGCGCTGGCCAGCACCCAGCCGCTGGACACCGTCGACACCGGCGATGCGCGCGTGCTGGCGGTGCGCCGCGGCGCGGACTTCCTGGCCGTCGGCAACTTCTCCGACGCGGACTGCACGCTGAGACTGGACGTGCTGTCCGACGGCGCCTGGACGCTGGTCGCCGGCGGACAGGCCCGCCACGCCGACACGGCCGTGCACCTGGGGCCGTGGGGATTCGCCTGGCTGTCCCGCCCCGTCTGACGCCGCGCGCGAACGCGCCCATCCTTGAGGAGAGAGTCATGCGCAAGATCGTCTGCTTCGGTGAAGCGCTCATCGACATGCTCGGCCTGCCCACCGGCCATCCCGACGCGCCCACCGCCTTCCACCAGAACGCCGGCGGCGCGCCGGCCAATGTCGCCGTCGGCATCGCCCGGCTGGGCGGCGCGGCGTGTTTCGTCGGCATGCTGGGGCGCGACCTGTTCGGCGACTTCCTGCTCGAACGCATGGCCGCGGCCGGCGTGGACCTGGGCCACGTCCAGCGCACCGACGCGGCGCGCACCGCGCTGGCCTTCGTCTCGCTGGACGCGCAGGGCGAGCGCAGCTTCAGCTTCTACCGGCCGCCGTCGGCCGACCTGCTGTTCGAAAGCGCGCACTTCCAGCCGGCGTGCTTCGAATCGCTCGGCACCTTCCACGCGTGTTCCAACAGCCTGACCGGCGAGGGCGTCGCGCAGGCCACCCTGGACGGCATGCGCCGGGCGCGCGCGGCCGGGGCGCTGGTCAGCTTCGACATGAACCTGCGCCCGGCGCTGTGGCCGGCCGATGTGACGCCGGGCGAGCGCATCGCGCAGGCGCTGGCGCTGGCCGACCTGGTCAAGCTCTCGCGCGAGGAGCTGACCTATCTGGCCGCGTTCCTGCAGACCACCGACGAGGCGGCGATCGCCCAGCTGCTGGCCGGCCACACCCGGCTGCTGGTGGTCACCGACGGCGGCGCGCCGGTGCGCTGGTACACGCGCACCGGGCGCGGCGAGCGTGCGGGCTTCGAGGTGACCGTGCGCGACACGACCGCCGCCGGCGATGCCTTCGTCGCCGGGCTGCTGTTCGCGCTGGCCCGACGCGGCGTGGATGCGGCCGGACTTGCGGCGCTGGCCGAGGATGCCGAAGCGCTCGACGAACCGCTGCGCTTCGCCGCGGCCACCGGCGCGCTGGCGGTCACCCGCGCCGGCGCCTTCGCCGCCATGCCCAGCCTGGCGCAGGTGCAGGCCCTGCTGGAGACCGAGCGCCGCGACGACGCCATCGTGGTGTGAATGCTCTAGGCTGTCGCTCCCCTGCCCCGGGCCGCCCGCATGGACGACGCCGCCGCCTACGCCAGCCTGATCGACGAGGCCTTCGCCGATTACCACGCCCGCTTCGCGGACATCACCCGGCGCGCCAAGACGCGCTTCGAGCAGCGCGACTGGAACGGCGCGCGCGACGATGCGGTCGAGCGCATCGCGCTCTACGACGCCTGCGTGGACGAGTGCCGGCTGCGCCTGCAGGCGGTGATGGGCCAGCGCGCGTTCGACCGCACGCTGTGGCACGCCATCCGCACGCGCTACGCGGCGCTGATCGATAACCAGATCGACCGTGAGCTGTACAAGACCTTCTACAACACCCTGACCCGGCGCTTCTTCCGCACCCAGGGCGTGGATGCGCAGGTCGAGTTCGTGGCGCTGGACATCGCGCCCACCGAGGCCATCACCCATCCGGTGGCGCGGCACAACTATCTGGTCTCGCAGACCCGGCCGATGGACACCTTCGCCCGGCTGCTGGGCGACTACGTCTTCGCCGTGCCCTATGCGCACCAGGCGCGCTGCGCGGCGGCCATCGCCGTGCGCCTGCACGACGACCTGACCGGCTGGGGCGAGCCGGTGCGCGCGGTGGAGCTGCTGGACACGGTGTTCTACCGCGAACGCCGCGCCTACCTGGTCGGCCGCGTGCTGGGCGAGACGCGCTTCGCCCCGTGCATGATCGCGCTGATCCACGACGAGGCCGGCCTGCGCGTGGACGCGGTGCTGACCCGGCGCGCGGACGTGGCCCAGTTGTTCGGCATCTCGCGCAGCTACTTCCACGCCGACCTGCCCACGGTGGGCGACGCGGTGGTGTTCCTGCGCACGCTGCTGCCGCACAAGCCCATCGACGAGCTGTACACCGTGCTGGGCCGCGCCAAGCAGGGCAAGACCGAGCGCTTCCGCACCTTCTACCACCACTTCAACGACCACCCCGGCGAGCAGCTGATCCAGGCCGAGGGCACGCGCGGCCTGGTGATGGCGGTGTTCACCCTGCCCAGCTATCCGCTGGTGTTCAAGCTGATCCGCGACCGCTTCGCCGAGACCAAGCAGGTCACGCGCCAGGACGTGGAGGACCGCTACGCGCTGGTGTTCAACCGCGACCGGGTCGGCCGCCTGCTCGATGCGCAGCCGTACCGCTCGCTGCGCTTCCCGCTGGCGCGCTTCGCCCCGGCGCTGCTGGAGGAGCTGCAGCAGACCTGCGCCAGCAGCCTGAGCTTCGAGGGCGAGGACGTGATCATCGCCCTGTGCTACGTGCAGCGCCGCCTGCGCCCGCTCAATCTGTATCTGCGCGAGCAGCCGGCCGAGGCCGCGCGCGCGGCGGCGCTGGACTACGGCCAGGCCATCGTCGACATGGCCCGCAACAACATCTTCCCCGGCGACATGCTGCTGAAGAACTTCGGCGTCTCGCGCCATGGGCGGGTGGTGTTCTACGACTACGACGAGGTGCGGCTGATCACCGACTGCCGTTTCCGCGACTGGCCCAAGGCGCAGAGCTACGAGGAACAGATGGCCGACGAGCCCTGGTTCCATGTCGCGCCGGGCGATGTGTTCCCCGAGCGCTTCGCGCAGTTCATGGGCCTGCCCGCCGCGCTGACGCAGGCCGTGCGCGCGGTGCATGGCCAGCTGTTCGACCCGGCCTGGTGGCGAGAGCTGCAGGCCGCGCTGGCGCAGGACCGCTATCCCGACACGCCGCCTTATCCGCCCTCGCTGCGCGTGGCCTGAACGCCGCGACCATCGGCCATGCCGCATCGCGAGAAAGTGGTTGACGCTTCGAGGATGCAGGCACAGACTTCCGCCCGCCCGGCGCAGGCCACAGCGCGCCGGTCCCTTTCGTGAAGCTTTCCTCCTCATGCCCAGCGACCCTTCCAGTCGATCTTGTCTGCCGTCAACGGTGGCTGCGCGCTGAGTCCTGATCGGGTTCGGCCAGGCGGCCGTTGCGGCTGCCCAACCAGGCCGTCCCGATGAACCTGAAGCACTTCTCCTTCAAGACCACCGACCCGGTGGCCGCCCAGCTGGACGCGCTGCGTCCGCTCAACACCGCCGACGTGGTCGAGCGGCTCAACAAGCTCAAGCCCGCCCTGGCCGATGCGACCTTCGCCGGCCTGTCCGACGAGCGCGCGATCAACGTGCTCGAAGCGCCCGAACTGCTGCGCGCCCCGCAGCTGCTGCAGGCCCTGCCGCGGCCGCGCCGGGCGCGCGTGCTCGAAGGCATGGCCGACGACCGCGCCGCCGACGTGGTCCAGGCGCTGGAGCTGACCGACCAGGCCGCGGTCCTGGCCGACCTGGCCGCCTGCGCCCCGGCCAGCGCGCACGCGATACAGAAGCTGATGCGCTACCGCCCGCGCACCGCCGGCGCGCTGATGACCACCGAATACGTCGGCGTGCCCGCCGACTGGACCGTGGGCCAGACCCTGGACCACGTGCGCGAGGTCGAGCGCAAGCGCGAGACCGTCTACGCCATCTACGTGCTCGCCCCGGGCAGCGACGTGCTGCAGCAGGTGGTCACCCTGCGCCGGCTGATCACCGGCGCGCCGGGCGACAACATCCTGACCGTGGCCCAGGTCAATCCGCCGGTCACCGTCTCGCCGCTGACCGACCAGCAGGAGGTCGCGCGCCTGATCCGCCGCCACGACCTGCTCTCGCTGGCCGTTGTCGACGAGCAGCGCCGCATGCTGGGCATCGTCACCGTGGACGACATCATCGACACGATGATGGAGGAGAGCACCGAGGACGCGCACAAGTTCGGCGGTATGGAGGCGCTGGACGCGCCGTACATGCAGATCGGCTTCTGGCGGATGATCCGCAAGCGCGCCGGCTGGCTGTGCGCGCTGTTCCTGGGCGAGATGCTCACCGCCAGCGCGATGCAGCACTTCGAGGGCGAGCTGGACAAGGCGCTGGTGCTGACCTTGTTCATCCCGCTGATCATGAGCTCGGGCGGCAACTCCGGCTCGCAGGCGACCTCGCTGCTGATCCGCGCCCTGGCCCTGGGCGAGCTGCGCCTGCGCGACTGGTGGAAGGTGGCCCTGCGCGAGCTGCCCACCGGCATGCTGCTCGGCGCGATCCTGGGCGTGATCGCCATCGTGCGCGTGGTCGCCTGGCAGCAGCTGGGCATCTACGACTACGGCCCGCACTGGCCGCTGGTGGCCCTGACCGTGGGCGCGGCGCTGGTGGGCATCGTGACCTTCGGCTCGCTGGCCGGCTCGATGCTGCCGTTCGTGCTGCAGCGGCTGCGCTTCGACCCGGCCAGCGCCTCGGCGCCGTTCGTGGCCACGCTGGTGGACGTCACCGGCCTGGTCATCTACTTCAGCATCGCCCTGCTGATTTTGAGCGGGACGCTGCTGTAGGCGCGCGGCGAGCGCGGTTCGTTGGAGCCACCATTGGCGAAGACGCCACAAGGGCGGCCTCCACCGGTAGAGCGGAGCTTGCTCCGCTGCGTTTCGGCCGGATTATCGGGAAGGCCCAGCGGAGCAAGCTCCGCTCTACAAGGAGGCCGCGATGCGCTCGGAAGAGACAACGGCTGCCACGCACGCTGGGCCCCTCCCCTTTCGCGCAGCGAAGGGGGAGGGTGGGAGGGGGGTGCTTTTCAGCTTTCCCGCGGAGAGCACCCCCCTCCCCTCAGTCGCTAGGTCGCGACTTCGAGCTCCCCTTGGCCTGCGGCCAAAGGGAGGGGGCTAAGCGCGCATCGCCGACGCGTAAGGGGACATTTGCTCCTCCTCACGCGTTCGCGCAGCGCGTCATGCGGGGGCATCGCCTCGCCGTGTAACGTGTGGGGCGATGCCCCGCCTCCAGGCCACCGCAGCCACCGCATGAGCACCTACCGCCTCAAGTCCGTGTTCGCGCCGGCCTCGATCGCCATCATCGGCGGCAGCCCGCGCGATCGCTCGGCCGGGCGGGCGGTGGTGCGCAACCTGCGCGCGGCCGGCTTCCCCGGGCGGATCGCCTGGATCAATGCGCGCTACAAGCGCATCGACGAGGTCGACACCGTGCCGCGGCTGTCCGACCTGGACTATGTGCCGGACCTGGTGATCGTCACCACCCCGGCGCACACCGTGCCCAAGGTCGTGGCCAATGCAGCCCAGCGCGGCGTGGCGGCGGCCATCATCCTCACCGCCGGGCTCGGCCACGGCTCCGGCTCGCTGGCCGAGGCCACCGAGCGCGCCGCGCGCGCCCACGGCCTGCGCCTGCTCGGACCGCACTGTCTGGGCGTGATCGCCCCGCACGCGCGGCTCAACGCCAGCATCGCCGCGCACACGCCGATGGCCGGCGACCTGGCGCTGATCTCCGAGTCCTCGGCCATCGCCGCGGCGCTGGTCGAATGGGGCGTACAGCACCAGGTCGGGTTCTCGGCTGTGGTCTCGCTGGGCGATGCGATCGACGTGGACTTCAGCGATCTGCTGGACCACTTCGCCATCGACCAGTGCACCCGCGCGATCCTGCTCTACGTCGAATCGATCCGCGACGCGCGCAAGTTCATGTCCGCCGCACGCGCGGCCGCCCGCGCCAAGCCGGTGGTGGTGGTCAAATCCGGCGTGGCCCGCGCCGGCGGCGGCGAGGACACCCACAGCCAGTCGCTGGCACGGCCCGATGCGATCTACGACGCGGCCTTCCGCCGCGCCGGGCTGTTGCGCGTGGGCGCGCTGGACGAGCTGTTCGCCGCGGCGCAGACGCTGGGCCGGCTGGGCACCTTCCCCGGCCGGCGCCTGGCGATCCTGTCCAACGGCGGCGGCGTGGGCGCGCTGGCGCGCGATCAGCTGACCCTGCTCGGCGGCAGCCTGGCCACGCTGTCGCCGGCCACGGTGCAGCGCCTGGACGGCGTGCTGCCGCACGGCTGGACGCGCGAGAACCCGGTGGACATCGTGGTCGACGCCGATGGCGAGCGCTACGCCACCGCGGTCGAGGCGCTGCTGGCCGACCCCGACAACGACGCCCTGCTGGTGGTCAACGTGCCGACCGCCTTCACCTCCTCGGCCGATGCCGCCAGCGCGCTGGTGCGCAGCGCCGGCGCGCGCCCGCGCCACAGCCATGCCAAGCCGGTGTTCGCGGTGTGGCTGGGCGGCGGCGAGGCGGCGCTGTCCACGCTCAACGCGGCGCAGATCCCCAGCTACGCCACCGAGGCCGATGCGGTGGCCGGCTTCATGCATCTGGTGCGCTACCGGCAGGCGCAGACCGCGCTGATGGAGACCCCGCCCAGCCTGCCCGAGGACTTCGTGGTCGATGCCGCCGCCGCGCGCGCGCTGGTCGAACAGACCTTGAGCGAGGGACGGCGCTATCTGGACCCGGTCGCCGCCAACGCGGTGCTGCGCGCCTACGGCATCCCGACCGCGCAGCTGTGGGTGGCGGCCGATGCGCAGGCCGCGGTGCGCTTCGCCCAGCCGCTGCTGGACCAGGGCCAGCCGGTGGCGCTGAAGGTGCTCTCGCCGGACATCCCCAACAAGTCCGATGTGGATGGCGTGCGCCTGAACCTGGTCTCGGCCGAGGCCGTGCACATGGCCGCGCAGACGCTGATCGAGCGCGCCCGGCGGCTGCGCCCGGACGCGCGCATCGATGGCGTGGTGGTGCAGGCGACGGTGCTGCGGCCCAAGGCGCGCGAGCTGATCGCCGGCATCGCCGACGATGCGGTGTTCGGCCCGGTGATCGTGTTCGGCCGCGGCGGCACCGCCGCCGAGGTGATCGACGATGTGGCCCTGGCGCTGCCACCGCTGGACCTGCGCCTGGCCCATGAGCTGATCGGCCGCACCCGCGTCTCGCGCATCCTCAAGGCCTATCGCGACGTCCCCGCCGCCGACGAGCGCGCCGTGGCCCTGGTGCTGGTCAAGCTGGCGCAGCTGGCCGCCGATCTGCCCGAGATCCGCAGCCTGGACATCAACCCGCTGCTGGCCGACGCCACCGGCGTGGTGGCCGTGGACGCGCGCATCGCGGTGGCCCCCTCGCGTGCGCTGCACAAGGGCCGCGGACACCCGCGCTTCGCCGTGTTCCCCTATCCCAAGGAATGGGAGCGCACCCTGGCCCTGAGCGATGGCGGCACGGTCTTCGTGCGGCCGGTGCGCCCTGAGGACGACGCGCTGTTCCGCGCCTTCTTCGCCCGCGTCACCGACGAGGACCTGCGCCTGCGCTTCTTCCAGTCGGTCAAGCATTTCAGCCACGAGTTCATCGCCCGCCTGACCCAGCTGGACTACGCGCGTTCGATCGCGCTGGTGGCCATCGACCCGTCCAGCGGCGAGATGCTCGGCGCGGTGCGGCTGCTGGCCGATGCCGATTACGATCGCGGCGAGTACGGCATCCTGGTGCGCTCGGACCAGAAGGGCGCCGGCCTGGGCTGGCAGCTGATGCGGATCATGATCGAGTACGCGCACTGGCAGGGCCTGCGCCAGGTCGAGGGCCAGGTGCTGCGCGAGAACCGCACCATGCTGGCCATGTGCCAGCAGCTGGGCTTCACCCTCAGGCCCGATCCGGACGACCCGTCCATCGTCAACGTCACCCTGCCGATCCAGAGCGCCCGCGCGCAGACCTGAGCGGCAAAACGGGCCCGGTGTCACCTTCCGGGACTTGCCCCCTGTTGCGATGCGGCGGCGGCGCGTTAGGCTCGTCCCATGCGCCGCAGGGCACGGATGCGGCAACAAGGGGCGTGACGTGGTGCGGGTGGCGATCGTGGGTTCGGATGTGCAGACCGAAGTGGCGCTGATGCGCCGCCTGCAGCGCATTGCCGCCCTGCCCGCCGACAGCCTGACGCTGATCCACAACCCCGACGGCTGCGACCTGCTGGTGCTGCAAGAGGCATCGACCACGCGCTTGGCCGGCGCGCGCCTGGCACAGGAGCGCCCGGCCCGGCCGCTGTGGCTGATCGATGCCGGCGGGCGCCTGTCCGACCCGCGCCAGGGAGCCGCGCCGCTGCACGAGCAGGCGATCCGGGAGGTGCTGCAGGCCCTGCACGCCCCGCATGCGCAGGCCGACGTCGCCCCGTCCACCCCGGCACGCCCCTTCGCCGAGCAGCTGCGCGAGCACCTGCAGGCCCGGCGCACGCAGGCGGTGCTGTCGCTGGATGGGGTGGACGTGCTGCATCTGGATTTCGTCGCCGGCCAGGCCGTGCCACTGCACAGCGCGCGCCAGGCGGTGGACAACGTGCCCGGGCTGCTGGGGCCGGGCTTCGACCGGCTGGTGCTGCGCGAGGTGGCGTTCGCGCCGGCCGGCCAGGCCCCGCGCCTGGCCCTGACCCCGCTGCTGTGGCAGACCGCGCTGCGCATGCGCATGGTGCCGAAGCTGATCGCGCCGCTGACCGAGACCACCGCCCTGCGCATGCGCCAGTGGCCGGACTTCCGCGTGCTGGCCCACCGCCATGACGACTTCCGGCTGTGCTCGCTGCTGCTCAAGCAGGCCATGACCGCCACCGAGGCCGCCGCGCAGCTGGACATGGACCCCGGCGCGGCGCGCGCCTTCTTCAACGCCGCCTATCTCAGCGGCCACGCCGTGCTGGAAGGCGAAGCGGACGCACTGGGCGCCGCCACCGCCGACGCGCCGCCACCGCCGCCCGGCACCTCGCGCCTGGCGCGGCTGTGGCAGCGCCTGCGCGGCAGCGCGCGCCGCCGCGCAGGCGACTGAGCCCGCCCGCACCGAGCCCGCCCGCGCGACCGCGACGATCGTGACGCCTCCAGGCGTCGCGTCACTCGGAAACCGCCAGCAACCTTCTGCCGTCGTTCCAGTCGGCACGCGGAGCGTGCGTGACGAGGTCGCATCGCGTCGGGCCTGGCACGGAAAACATGGCATCGGTCGCTTCACGCGCAAACCCCGAGCCCCGCGGCCACCCGGCCACCCGGGCAATCAAGCAATCAAGCGGCTCAGTGCACCAGCTCCTCGGACGGCCGCGTGCCGCGCTCGACCCACGCGCGCAATGCGTTCCAGGCCGCCACCGTCTGCGCCGGATCGAAGCCGCAATGCGTGTAGCCCACTACGCCGCCGATCGGCAGTGGTGCCTTCACCCCCGGCACGGTGAACTGCACCAGGCGCGCGTCGTTGCCGGCCTGATGGACGACGCGGCCCAGGCCCTGCGACTGCGCATAGGGCACCAGCGAATCGATCCGGTTGTGCAGCGTCACCAGCGGCACCTGGAAGCGGCCGGTGGCCTGGTGCCAGCGCCGCGCGTAGGCAATGGCCGCCGGGTCGGCGCCGAAGCGCTGCACCTGTCGGTTGAACACGGCCAGCTCCTTGGCGCTCATGTCCGGCACGCGATAGACCTTGCCCCGGTTGCCGTACAGCTGGCCGCCCATGGTCTGGCGCAGATCGTCGGCACCCAAGGCGAGGGTGAGCAGCGGATAGGCGACCGAGGCCGGCTCGTTCTCGAAGCCGCCGATCGCCGCCACCTGCCGCGCGATGCGCGCCTCGGGCCCATCGGGGCGGTCCTGCGCCGCCTTGAACAGCGCCAGCACCGGCGTGGCGAGGCGGGCCATCTGCGTCCCGCGGAACTGCTCCGGATCGGTCGCATCGCCCGGCGGCGGCACGGTGGGCAGCGCGGTGCGCAGCGCGTCCTGCTCGCCCGGCAGGGCGTAGGGCGTGCCGCGGGTCAGCTGGTTCCAGGCCACGCGCATGTCGAACAGCTGCGCGAACAGCGGCTCCCAGCCCTCGGTCACCCCGCACATCGCCAGCCCGCCGGCGAAGGCCTGCGGGTACTGCTCCAACAGCGAGAGCACGATGTTGCCGCCCATCGAGCTGCCGCTGACATAGACCTTGTCCGCGCCCAGGCGCACCAGGAAATCGCGCAGCCGCAGCGTGTTGACCGTCGCGGTCTCCACGCCCATGCCGGCCTTGGCATAGGCGCTGTGCCCGGCCGCCAGGCCCGCGTCGTAGGCGGCCTTCAGGACCCCGGTCGCGCCGGTGCCCGGGGCGGTGGGGTCATCGAGCACGTTCACGGGGCTGCCCGGCGTGGAGTATCCGTGCGCGTAGAGCAGGGCATCGTGGTTCCATCGCGCTGGAATGGCGACGGCGAACTGATCGCCGCCGAGCTTGCCGCCCAGCAGCAGGCCGCCCTCCGGGCCAGGCACGGCGCTGACCTCGGTCGCGCCAAGCGCGGCGGCACGCGCGGCCAGGGCTCGCTGCGCGCTGGTCGGCTCGGTTGGCGCCTTGGCCGGGGCGGTCGCAGAGGTGTCCACCGCGGGGCGCGCAGGCGTGACGGCCTGGTGCGTGGCACTGCAGGCGGATATCAGCGTCATGGTCAGCAGCGTCATGGCCATGCCGCGCGCACGTCGTGCGATCGGATTCATGCGGAAACTCCCTCGAATGACCGGGCCGAGTGTATGGCCTTGCGGAGGGCTCCTTCCGTGGACGTGCCGCGGCCCTGCCCTGGCAGAGGTCATAGGCAAGGCAAGGCCAGTCTACGGGGGCAAGCGCCCTGTGCGGCGCAGCATGACCCGGCGCAGGCGATCAGGCAGCTTGGCGGGACAGGAGTGAGCCCCTTCCATCCGCTGGAGCACCGCGTTGAGAACCGCCATCCTTTCTTGTGGGGCCCTGCTCGCGCTGTTCGCCTCGATGTGGACGGTGCGCGCCGCCGAGACGCCCGATCCGCGCGTGCCGCTCAACGGCGTGCAGGTGCCGCTGTCGGCCTATGCCTCGCCCGAGGCGCGCGTGCGCCTGCAGGCCATGCTCGATGCGCACGCCCGCGGCGAGGGCCCGGGCAAGGACATCGCCGCGGCGCGTGCGTTCTACGACGCGCAGAACAGCGACCGCGTGGCGCGCATGCGCAAGCTGTGGCCGGTGCGCACCAGCGAGCAGCGCTTCGACGGCGTGCTGGCCGACGTGGCCGAGCCGGCCGACGGCATCGCGCCGGCCAACAAGACGCGCGTGCTGATCAACCTGCACGGCGGCGCCTTCCTGTGGGGCGCGCGCAGCGGCGCGCTGGCCGAGGCCATCCCGATCGCAGGCGTGGGCAAAATCAAGGTGGTCTCGGTGGATTACCGCCAGGGGCCGGAATACAGCTTCCCCGCCGCCAGCGAGGATGTGGAAACCGTCTACCGCGCGCTGCTGCGCGCCCACCGCCCGCAGGACATCGGCATCTACGGCTGCTCGGCCGGCGGCTATCTCACCGCGCAGGCGGTGGCGCGCCTGATCTCCAAGCAGCTGCCGCTGCCCGGCGCGATCGGCACCTTTTGCGGATCGCTGGCCGCGCCCGATGGCGATTCCATCTACACCTCGGCCGCGCTGGAGGGGCAGAAGGTGCCCGCCGGCCCGCCCAGGCTCTCGGACTACCCGTACTTCCGCGGCGCCGACCTGTCCGATCCGCTGGTGTTCCCGGCCAACTCGCAGGCCATCCTCGCCCGCTTCCCGCCCACGCTGCTGATCAGCGGCAGCCGCGACTTCGCCCTGAGCTCGGTGCTGCACAGCCACGCGCTGCTCGACGCGGCCGGCGTGGACGCCGAACTGCATGTGTGGGACGGCATGTGGCACGCGTTCTTCGTCGATCCCGAGCTGCCCGAGTCGCGCCAGGCCTATGCGGTGATCTGGCGCTTCTTCGACCGCCACCTCGGCCAGGCGCCGGCCGCGGGCAAGGGGCGCTAGGGCAATGGGCCTGCGATATGCCACGCCGGCCGAAGGCCATTACGACTATCCGCTGCACGTGGGCCAGCTGCTGCGCAGCGCGCTGGAGACCCGCAGCGGCCAGTCCATCCTCGGCAGTGACGGACGCCGCCACGACTATCCCGAGTTCGGCCGGCGCGTGCACCGCCTGGCCAACGTCCTGACCGCGCTTGGCGTTTCGCCGGGCGATGTGGTCGCGGTGATGGACTGGGACAGCCATCGCTACCAGGAGTGCTACTTCGCCATCCCGATGCTGGGCGCGGTGCTGCAGACGGTCAATGTGCGCCTGTCGCCCGAGCAGATCGCCTACACGCTGCGCGACACCGGCGCGCGCGTGGTGCTCTTCCA
The DNA here is from genome assembly GCF_042700505.1 of Pseudoxanthomonas sp. UC19_8. Classification (NCBI taxonomy): domain Bacteria; kingdom Pseudomonadati; phylum Pseudomonadota; class Gammaproteobacteria; order Lysobacterales; family Lysobacteraceae; genus Pseudoxanthomonas; species Pseudoxanthomonas sp. UC19_8. The sequence goes on along the minus strand of NZ_CP170559.1, from coordinate 3,887,518 downwards.
CGCCGACTTCGCCGCGCTGGTGGCGCAGCTGGCCACGCAGCTGCCGCAGCTGGAGCGCTTCGTGCTGACCCATGACGGCCAGCCGCCGGCCTCGCTGCCGCTGGCCGTCGCAGGCGAGTACGAGGCGCTGCTGGCCGCGGCCGAGGACCGGCACGCCTTCGTCGACATCGACGAGCGCGCGCTGGCCACCACCTTCCACACCACCGGCACCACCGGCGACCCGAAGGCGGTGGCCTTCTCGCACCGCCAGCTGGTGCTGCACACGCTGGCCGTCGGCACCACGCTGGGCACGCAGCCCGAGGGCCAGGGGCTGCGCCACGGCGATGTCTACATGCCGGTGACGCCGATGTTCCACGTGCATGCCTGGGGCCTGCCGTACCTGGCCACGCTGCTGGGCCTCAAGCAGGTCTATCCCGGCCGCTACGTGCCGGCGCAGCTGCTGCGGCTGCGCCGCGAGGAGGGCGTGACCTTCTCCCACTGCGTGCCGACCATCCTGCAGATGCTGCTGGACGCCTTCGGCCCCGAGGACCCGGTCGACCGGCGCTGGACCGTCATCGTCGGCGGCTCGGTGCAGCCGCGCGCGCTGCATCGCGCCGCGGCCGCCAAGGGCATTACCACGCTGTCCGGCTACGGCATGTCCGAGACCGCGCCGGTGCTGAGCATCGCGCGCTCGTTCGCGGCGCCGGGCGCGCAGCGCGAGACCGAGCTGTGCAGCGCCGGGCACCCGGTCCCGCTGGCGCAGCTGCGCGTGGTCGACCCGGACATGCAGCCGCTGCCGGCCGATGGCCAGCACCAGGGCGAACTGGTCGCGCGCACGCCGTGGCTGACGGCCAGCTACGGAGGCAATGTCCAAGCCGGCGAGGCCCTGTGGCGGGGCGGCTGGCTGCACACCCAGGACGTGGCCAGCATCGCCGCCGATGGCCGCGTGGTGATCCGCGACCGGCTCAAGGACGTGATCAAGACCGGCGGCGAATGGGTGTCCTCGGCGCAAATGGAGGACCTGACCGTGGCCGGCCCCGGCATCTGCGCCGCCTCGTACGTGGGCGTGGCCGATCCGCGCTGGGGCGAGCGGCCGGTGGCCTTCGTGGTGCCCGCCGAGGGCGCGCAGGTCTCGCTGGAGGGCGTGCGCGCGCACCTGCAGCAGCACGTGGACAGCGGCGCGATCAGCCGCTATGCCCTGCCCGACGAGCTGATCGTGGTCGAGGAGCTGCCGCGCACCAGCGTCGGCAAGATCGACAAGAAGGCGCTGCGCGCGCGCCTGGCGCAGCGCGACACCTTCCAGCGCGACTGATGCCCGGGCATTCGATGCGACGACGCCGTCGGCCCCGGCCCGCGGCACGCTGGCGGCGTGCCGGCGCCAGCGGACGGCACGCACCGTCACGGACAGGCATCGCGCCGGCCAGCCTGGGTTTAAGGCGCGGCTGCTAGCGTGCATGGGTGATCCCTGCCGGCCTGCTGGCCAGACGGCCCGCACCGCGCAACGGACACGCACCGCAAGGTCTGCCGCCATGAAGTCCATCGCCGTCGTCTCCCTGTTGCTGCTCTGCGCGCCGCTCGCCGCCCTGGCCCAGACCCAGCCGCTGAACCTCAAGCTCAAGGACGACACCAGCTTCTCCGGCGCGGGCGATCCGCCCGGCACCTATTACGGCGACCACAGCGGCCCGGTCGTGGAGACCGACCCGGCCCGGCCGGTGTCCGAGCTGGACGACGGCAAGGCCCACGTGCATGGCGCGTTCACCACCGGGATCGGCTATTCCAAGGGCTACGGCAGCAGCACCTACAACGCGGCCGATCTGAGCGTGGCCAAGGCGTTCACCAGCGACGAGGGGCGCACCAGCGTGATGCGCCTGGACATCCACGTCAGCAAGAGCGATGGCCCGTTCGGCGGCGGCCCCTATGGCGGCTACTGGCGGGGGTATCCGTAGGCCTTAGGCGCGGCGATGCGCTGCTCGGCCGCCGACGAGGCACCGTGACAATGCGGACAGATCGGGCCTGATCTGAACGACCCGCTCAGCCTGGGCGTTGACCCGGCGCGTGCCGCGCCGCGACAATCGCCCACAGAAGGGGAGTAGCTCCCACGCGCTGCGATCGTCATGACGGGCTTCACGCCCCGGTCCAGCGGCAACCGGCCCACTGCTAGGGCCGGCTGTGAGCGAGACCTTCGCCGCAACGGCGAAGGTGTGTGTGTCCCGGATCTCCTTCTTTCCCGGATTCCGTGCGCTTCACTGGACTCGTCGCAGCCTTCGTCCCTTGGCTTACGCGTGGAGCATTCGCATGCAAACAATTGCAAACCCCTGGCTGTGGGGTGGATTCGTGGTGGTGGTGATCGCCGCCCTGTTGGCCGACCTGGTGCTGATGCGCCACGGCGGCCCGCACAAGGTCACCTTCAAGGAAGCGCTGTGGTGGTCGATCGGCTGGGTCGCCCTGGCCCTGGCCTTCAACGCCGGCCTGTGGTGGTACCTGCACCAGACCATCGACGCGGCCAACGCCAACCGCATCAGCCTGGAATTCCTGACCGGCTACCTGGTCGAGAAGTCGCTGGCGGTGGACAACATCTTCGTGTTCCTGATGGTGATGTCCTACTTCGCCGTGCCCGAGGAGCAGCGCCAGCGCGTGCTGGTGATCGGCGTGCTGGGCGCGATCTTCCTGCGCGCGATCATGATCTTCGCCGGCGCCGCGCTGCTGACCAAGTTCCACTGGCTGCTGTACGTCTTCGGCGCGTTCCTGCTGTTCACCGGTATCAAGATGTGGTTCTCGGCCGGCAGCGAGCCGGACCTGGAAGCCAATCCGGCGCTGAAGTTCATGCGCAAGCATCTGCGCCTGACCGACGGCTACGTCGGCCACGACCTGTCGGTGAAGCGCGATGGCAAGCGCTGGTTCACGCCGCTGTTCGTGGTGCTGATCCTGATCGCGGTGACCGACGTGATCTTCGCGGTCGACTCGATCCCGGCGATCTTCGCCATCACCACCGACCCGTTCATCGTGCTGACCTCCAACGTGTTCGCGGTGCTGGGCCTGCGCGCGATGTTCTTCCTGCTGGCCGGCATGGCCGACCGCTTCCATCTGCTGCCCTACGGCCTGGCGGTGGTGCTGGTCTACATCGGCGCCAAGATGCTGCTGATCGATGTGGTCAAGATCCCGGTGCTGGTGTCGCTGGGCGTGGTGTTCGGCATCCTGGCTGTCACGGTGTGGCTGAGCCCTGGTGCGGCCGCAGAAGCCGCAGGCCGGTCCGCAGGCGTAAGCCTGCCGGATCGGTGATCGACCCGCGCCGCGGCGTTCCATCCATGGGACATCGCGGCGCGCTTGTTTTCGCAGCCTCGCGGCGCCATCGAAGCGGGATGGACGCCTACCACCCCGACGATCCGCGCTACGACGCGCAGGCCCAGGCCCGCGCCGACCGGCGCCGTCTGCTGCGCGCCTTCAACGCGTCGCTGGCCTTCGTGCTGCTGCTGGTGTTGTGCTACTGGATGCAGTCCAGCTTCGACTGGCGGGCCCTGGCGATCGCGCCGCACACCGTGCAGGGCCTGGTCGGCATCCTGACCGCGCCGCTGCTGCATGGCTCGGTCGAACACATCGCCTCCAACGCCATCGCCCTGCTGATGCTGGGCACGCTGGCCGGCAGCGTGTACCCGAAGGCCACGCTGCGCGCGTGGCCGCTGCTGTGGCTGGGCTCGGGCCTGGGGGCGTGGTGGCTGGGCGATGCCGGCACGCGCCACCTGGGCGCCAGCGGGCTGGGCCACGGACTGATGTTCCTGGTGATCGGGCTGGGTCTGCTGCGCCGCGATCGTGCGTCGATCGCCGCCGGCCTGATCGCCTTCCTGTTCTACGGCGGCATGCTGCTGACCGTGCTGCCGCGCGAGCCCGGCGTGTCCTGGCAGGCGCATCTGGGCGGCGCGGTGGCCGGGCTGCTGGCGGCCTGGTGGCTGCGCCGCGCCGACCCGCCGCTGCCGCGCAAGCGCTACAGCTGGGAAGTGGAAGAGGAACTCGCCGCGCAGGCGCACGATGAGGACGCCAGCACGCTCGAGCCGCCCTCGCCGCGCGAGGTGCCGGTGCTGTGGCAGCCGGCGCCGCCGGGCCGCGGCACGGTGCTGGTGTTTCCGCCCCGGCCTCCGCAGGACGCCTCAGGTCAGCGGCTAGACTAGCCGGCCGTTCGCTGTCGGCCCTGCCATGCGCCTGATCGCCTCTTCCGGCCTGTCGGCCGTGCTGGCCTGCCTGCTGACCCTTACCGGCTGCGCCAGCGCGCCTTCGCCCGCGCAGCCAACCGCCCCGCGCAAGCCGCTGACTCTGGTCGGCTACGTCACCGCCGGCGAGCCTGTCCGCACCAGCGCCGCCGCCAAGCTGGACGTGGCCAACTTCGCCTTCGCCGCGCCCGATGCCGCGCACCGGGTCAACCTGGGCACGACGCAGAACGCCGCCGCGCTGTCCGCGCTGGTGCGTCTGCGCCAGCAGGCGGCGCCGGGCCTGCGCGTGGTGCTCTCCATCGGCGGCTGGGGCGCCGGGCATTTCTCCGAGGCGGCGGCCACGCCGCAGGCGCGCGCGATCTTCGTCGACAGCGCCATGGCCCTGCTGCGCCAGTACGACCTGGATGGCCTGGACATCGACTGGGAGTACCCGACCCTGGCCGATGCCGGCATCAGCGCCAGCGCCGACGACAAGGCGCACTTCACCGCGCTGCTGGGCGACTTGCGCGCGGCGCTGGACGCGCAGGGCGCGCGCGACGGGCGCCGCTATCTGCTGACCATCGCCGCGGCCGAGGGTCGGCTGGCCTCGGGCCTGGACCTGCCGGCGATCGCGCCGCTGCTGGACTGGATCAACCTGATGACCTACGACTTCTACGGCAGCCTGACCCCGACCACCGGGCATGCCGCCGCGCTGGGGCGGTCGCGGCTGGCACCGGCCGATGCGCGCACGACCGAGGCGGCGGTGGAGGGCTTCCTGCGCGCTGGCGTGCCGGCGGCCAAGCTGCACGTGGGCATGGCGTTCTACGGGCGCCGCTTCGGCGAGGTCGCGCCGCAGCAGGCGGGGCTGCTGCAGCCCTACCACAGCGATGGCGGCTTCATTTCGTATCGCCAGATCGTGGAAGGCGACCTGGTCGGCAGCGGCGGCTTCGAGTCCCACTGGGATCCGCAGGCGCGCGCGGCCTGGCTGTGGAATCCGCGCAGCGCGCAGATGATCAGCTACGAAGACCCGCGCGCCCTGCGCGAGAAGGTCGCCTACGCCCGCGCCCAGGGCCTGGGCGGGGTGATGTTCTGGGAGCTGCACGGACCACGGCCAGGACTTGCTGGACGTGGTGCGCCAGGCGATCGACGACCCGGCGGCCGCCCGCCCGGATCTCATCCCTGCGCGCTAGCCACCGGCAGCGGCGGGGCGGCGGTCGGGCGTCCCAGCGGATCCAGCGCGATCATCACGAAGCGCCCGCGCGTGCACAGCTTGCGCTCGCCGCTGAGCAGGTCCTCGGTGACCACTTCCACGTCCACGTTCATCGAGCTGCGCCCGACCTTGACGATGGTGGCGATGACCTCGACCAGGTCGCCCTTGCGGATCGGCTGGTTGAAGTCCACCTGCTCCGAACGCGCGGTGACGACCGTGGTGCGCGCGTAGCGCGAGGCGACGATGAAGGCGGCCATGTCCATCCAGGCCAGCGCCTGACCACCGAACAGCGTGCCCAGATGGTTGGTGTGGTCGGGAAAGACCATGTGCAACAGGCGCGCCTCGGTGGGGCGGGCTTCGGCGGCGGGGGCCTCGGACATGCGGACAAGCTCCTGATGGGGGGGCCGGACGCACGAAGGCAGTCCGGGCGACCATTGTCGCGCGCCGGAACCGCGCGCGGCGATCAGACCAGAGCCGGGGCCGCGCCAGGGCCTGGTCGCTGGCGATCCCTTCGTGCGTGGCCACCACCACGCGATTTCGCCCTTCGCGCTTGGCCTGGTAGAGCGCGTGGTCGGCGCGCCGCAGCAGCGCGTTGGGCGTCTCGCCCGGCTGTAGCCAGGCCACGCCGATCGAGCAGGTCACGCGCAGCGAGAGGCCATCGATGACCAGCGGCTTGGCGCCTACCGCGTCGTGCAGCGCCTGCAGCCGCTCGCCGGCCGGCGGCTGCAGGCCAGGCATCACGCCGAGCAGCTCCTCGCCGCCGTAGCGGCCGATGATGTCCGAGCCGCGCATGTTGTGGGCCAGGCGGTCGGCGACGCCGGCCAGCACCACGTCGCCGACCAGGTGGCCGTGGGTGTCGTTGACCTGCTTGAAGTGGTCCAGGTCCAGCAGCGCGATCGCCAGCTGCGTCCCGGCGGCATGGGCGCGCACGGCCTCGCGCTCGAGCTGCTCCATGATGCTGGTGCGGTTGTGCAGGCCGGTCAGGCCGTCGTGGGTGGCCTGCACCTGCAGCGCGGTGCGCGCCAGTTCCAGCGCGCGCTTGTCGGCCTCCAGCTCGGCGGTGCGCGCGGCGACCAGGCGTTCGAGCTGCTGCTTGTGCTTGACGATGGCGTGCACGCGCCAGCGCCACAGGCTGCCGACCAGCGCGACCGCCAGGATGCCCCACAGCGCCAGCAGCAGCGGCGAGCGCCACCATGGCGGGCGCACCTCGAAGCCGAAGGTCACCACCTCCGACTGCGCGCGCCGGCCGACGTCCAGCGCCTGCACCTCGATCACCTGCTTGCCCGAGCCCAGCAGCGGGAAATCCAGCGTGCGCGAATTGGTCTCGATCCACGCGTCCTGGCGATCGCGCAGGCGGTAGCGGAACTTCAGCATGTCGGTCCCGGCGATGCTGCCGGGCGTGGACAGGGTCATGCGCACCGGCAGCTGTTCCCACGGCAGCACCGCGCCCGAGTCGATGCGCTGCCCGCCGCGTTCGACCCGGGCGATGTTGAGCGCCACCGGCGTGCGCGCCAGCAGCTGCTCCGGATGCAGCAGGTGGCTGACGCCGCGCGAGGTGCCGATCCACACCGAGCCGTCGCGGTCCTCGAAAAACCCGCCCTCGGAGATGTCCTCGCTGATCAGGCCGTTGGCCTCGTGCAGCCGCGTCCACTTGCCGTCCTGCAGCACGTCCAGGCCCATGCTGCCGCCGACCCAGAGCCGGCCGGCGCGGTCGTGGCGGATGAAGTACGGGATCGCATCGCGCAGCAGCGGATCCTCGACTTCCTTCAGGGTCAGCGTGTCGCCCTGGCCGATCGGGCCGCGAAACAGGCCCGCATCGTCCACGCTGAGCCACAGCGTGCCGTCGCGCCCGATCGAGAGCTTGTCGAACAGCGTATTGGGCATGTCACCCTGCGCGTGGATCCTGGTGACACGGCCGTCGCGCTCCAGGCGCATCACCCCGCCCTTGCCGGCGAACCACAGCCGCCCCTGCGCGTCCTGCTCGACATCGCCAAAGCTCACTGCCGGCAGCGCCTGGAAGCGCCGGGGGACCGGATGGGCCAGATCGTCGATCAGGTACACGCCTTCGGTCGTGCAGATCCACAGGCGCTGGCGATCGTCGAAGAAGATCCGGCGCAGCTTGGCCGGCAGGGTCGCGGCGACCTTCAGCTCGTCGCCCTGCAGGCGCAGCAGCTGGCCGCGATACAGCGCCACCCACACCGCCTGGTCCGGGCCCAGGGTCAGCGCGAACACATCACGCACCGGCTCACCCAGCGGATTGTGCAGGGTCTGGATGCGGTTATCGCCGGCGGTCAGGCGATGCAGGTCGCGCTCGTTGCCGAACAGCATCGCGCCCTGCGCATCGCGCGCCAGCGACCAGTTGGGCAGGCCCTGCAGGCCGTTGCCCGGGCCCCAGTTCTCCACGCCGGCATAGCCGCGCCAGCGCAGCACGCCCAGGCCGGGGTAGGACATCCACAGCTCGCCGCTGCGGCTGGCCAGCAGCGCGTTGGGCGGAAGATCGGGCAGCCCGTTGCGGGTGTCGAACCGCTCCCAGCGACCGTCCCAGCGCAGCATGCCGCCATCGCTGCGGGTCAGCACGCGGCCCTGGCGGTCCTCGGTCAGGTCCAGGTGGCGCGTGGTGGTGGCCAGCATCGAAGGCGGCGGCACCGGCCGCTCCTCGAAGCGCGTCGCGCCCGGTGCCAGCACCAGGATGTGGCGCGGGCTGCGCGCCCACAGCGTGCCGCGACGGTCGCGCAGGAAGGCGGTCCAGGCATCGCGCGGCACGCCGTCGCCGGGCCCGTAGACGCGTACCTGGCCATCGTCGGTGCGGCGGCAAACGGTCTGGCCGCAGCCGAACCACAGCGCGCGGCCATCGCGGTAGACCGCGCCCAGCTCGGCCAGCTCGGGGTGGGCCCGTTCGGCGGCCCGGTCGAACAGCGCGCGCGTCTTCCAGTGCCCGTCCGCGTCGCGGGTCGCGCGCAGCGCGCGGCTATGGCTCAGCGCCACCGCACCATCGGCCAGCGCCGCGACGTTGTGGCCGACCTCGAAGGGAAGCGGCGACCCGGCCGGGTCGAGCACGCGCACGGCCCGGTCGCCGTCCCAGAAGTACAGGTTGGCCGCGGTGGCGACCCACAGCCCGCGCCCGTCCGGCGCCGGCGAGGCGTTCATCACATAGGCATCGTCCAGACCCGCACCGGCGCCGACGCGTTCGAAGCGCTCGCCCTCATAGCGGTACAGGCCGCCGTAGGTGCAGGCGTAGACGTTGGCCTGCGGATCCTCGACCAGGCAGTCGGCGCCCAGGCTGCGCAGGCCATCGGCCGTGCCGTAGACCCGCAGCGAGGCGACCTGTGCGGCCACGGGCCCGACCACGCACAGCAGCGCCAGCGCCGCGCCGAAGGCGCGACCGAGCCGGAGCATGGCGATGGTGCGCGCCGAGGCGCGACGGGCGTGCATGGCGGGGAAGCGCGGTCTGCGGGGACGGATATCCCCCAGACTAACGGCACGCCTGGCCTCGACTTAAGCCCGTCAGGCAGTCAGATGCGGTGTTTTGGCGACCTTTTCCGCCCGGAAACGTTTCCAGTGCGGCGTCGGCGTCGTGCGGCGCCCTCAGAAGGCGTGATCGAAGCCGACCTCGCCCTGCACGCCGACCTGGTAGGACGACACCCGCCGCTCGAAGAAGTTGGTCAGCTCCTGCACGTCCTGCAGCTCCATGAAGGGCAGCGGATTGCGCACGTTGTACTTGCGCGCCATGCCCAGCTTGGCGAAGTGGTTGTCCGCGCAGTGCTGCAGGTACTGGCGCATGTCGCGGGTGGAGATGCCGGCCACGCCGCCGGACAGCACGTCCTCGGCGAACTGCAGCTCGCACTCGATCGCCTCTTCCAGCATGTCGTAGACCTGCTGCTGCATGTCGGCGTCGAACAGGTCCGGCTCCTCCTCGCGCACCACGCGCACGCCCTCGAAGGCGAAGGCCATGTGGCAGCTCTCGTCGCGGAACACCCAGTTGGTGCCCGAGGCCAGGCCCGGCAGCAGACCGCGCGAGCGGAAGTAGTAGACGTAGGCGAAGGCGGCGAAGAAGAACAGGCCCTCGATGCAGGCGGCGAAGCAGATCTGGTTGAGCAGGAACTGGCGGCGGTGCGCGCGCGTCTCCAGGCGCTTGAGGTCCTGGATGGTGTCCATCCACTTGAAGCAGAAGTCGGCCTTCTTCTTGATCGAGGGGATGTTGTCGACCGCGGCGAAGGCCTTGGCGCGCTCGCCCGGATCCGGCAGGTAGTTGTCCAGCAGGGTCAGGTAGAACTGCACGTGCAGCGCTTCCTCGTACAGCTGGCGCGAGAGGTACATGCGCGCTTCGGGCGCATTGAGGTGCTGGTACAGGTTCAGCACCAGGTTGTTGGACACGATCGAATCGCCAGTGGCGAAGAAGGCGACCAGCCGATGGATCAGATGGCGATCGGCCGGGGTCATCTTGTCGTGCAGATCGGTGATGTCGATCTGGAAGTTGATCTCGTCCACCGTCCAGCTGTTCTTGATGGCGTCGCGATACATGTCGTAGAACTGCGGATAGCGCATCGGGCGCAGGGTCAGTTCGAAACCGGGATCGAGCAGCATCTGACGGGGTTGAGCGGACATGGTGTGTTGCCTTTTTTGAGGTTCCCTTCTTCCGTCGGGGTCGAAGGTGGCGCACGGCGCCGGATGAAATTGGCGAGTGCACGGAACAGGAGCCTTCAATGACTCCGCCGTACCCTCACCCCAACCCCTCTCCCGTCGGGAGAGGGGCTTGCAGCGTTACTGGCAGGCCTCGCAGGCTTCCGGGTTTTCCAGCGAGCAGCTGACCGCCTCGACCGGGGTGTAGGCCGGCTTGGGGGCCTCGCTGGCGCCGTGGCTGATGGTGGCCTTGGCGATGCGGGTGGCCGGACGCGAACGCAGGTAGTAGGTGGTCTTGATGCCCTGCTTCCAGGCGTACATGTACATGGAGGACAGCGCGCCGATGTTCGGGCTCTCCATGAACAGGTTGAGCGAGGCCGACTGGTCGATGAAGGCGCCGCGGTCGGCGGCCATGTCGATCAGCGAGCGCATCGGCAGCTCCCACGCGGTGCGGTAGACCAGGCGCAGGGCCTCGGGGATCTCCGCCACGCCCTGGATCGAGCCTTCGGCCAGCTTGATCGCATCGCGCATCTCCGGCGTCCACAGGCCGAGCTTCTTCAGCTCGTCCACCAGGTAGCGGTTGACCTGCAGGAAGTCGCCGGACAGCGTCTCGCGCTTGAACAGGTTGGACACCTGCGGCTCCACGCACTCGTAGCAGCCGGCGATCGAGGCGATGGTCGCGGTCGGGGCGATGGCGATCAACAGCGAGTTGCGCAGGCCGTGCTGCTGGATGCGCTCGCGCAGCGCGTCCCAGCGCGCGGTGTCCTCGGGCACCACGCCCCAGGCGTCGAACTGCAGCTCGCCCTGGGCGGCGCGGGTGTCGGCGAAGGACGGATGCTTGCCGCGCTCCTGCGCCAGTTCGCACGAGGTCTCCAGCGCGTGGAAGTAGATCGTCTCGGCGATCTTCCTGCTGATCGCGCGCGCCTCGGCGCTGTCGAAGGCCAGGCGCTTGCGGAAGAACACGTCCTGCAGGCCCATGCAGCCCAGGCCGACCGGGCGCCAGCGCAGGTTGCCGCGGCGCGCGGTCTCGATCGGGTAGAAGTTCAGATCGATCACGCGGTCCAGCTGGCGCACGGCCAGGCGCACGGTCTCGGCCAGCTTGTCGTAGTCGAAATCGCCGTACTCGTCGAAGTGGCGGCCCAGGTTGATCGAGCCCAGGTTGCACACCGCGGTCTCCTCGTTGGAGGTGACCTCCAGGATCTCGGTGCACAGGTTGGACAGATGGATCACGTTGCCCGGGCGCAGGGTCTGGTTGGACGCCTTGTTGCACTTGTCCTTGAAGGTCATCCAGCCGTTGCCGGTCTCGGCCAGGGTGCGCATCATCCGCGCGTACAGCTTGCGCGCCGGCACGGTCTTGCTGGCCTTGCCCTGCGCCTCGGCCTGCTCGTAGGCGCGCTCGAAGGCCTCGCCGTACAGGTCGGTCAGCTCCGGCACGGCCTTGGGGTCGAACAGCGACCAGGGCTTGTCCGCTTCCACGCGCGCCATGAACAGGTCCGGCACCCAGTTGGCCAGGTTGAGGTTGTGCGTGCGGCGCGCGTCGTCGCCGGCGTTGTCGCGCAGCTCGAGGAAGTCGTCGATGTCCGCGTGCCAGGTCTCCAGGTAGACGCAGGCCGCGCCCTTGCGCTTGCCGCCCTGGTTGACCGCCGCCACCGAGGAATCCAGCGTCTTCAGCCACGGCACGATGCCGTTGGAATGGCCGTTGGTGGACTTGATCAGCGAGCCGCGCGCACGCACGCGCGAGTAGCTCACGCCGATGCCGCCGGAGAACTTGGACAACTGCGCGATGTCGCCGTACTTGGCGTAGATCGACTCCAGCGAATCCTGCGGCGAGTCCAGCAGGAAGCAGCTGGAGAGCTGCTCGTGCGTGGTGCCGGAATTGAACAGCGTCGGGCTGGACGGCAGGTAGTCCAGGTGCGCCATGCGCTGGTACAGCGCCAGGGCCTCGGGCACGTCCTCGCTCAGCGCGCTGGCGATGCGCAGGAAGAACTGCTGCGGGGTCTCGATCACCTTGCGGCTGTGCGGGTGGCGCAGCAGGTAGCGGTCGTACAGGGTGCGCAGGCCGAAGTATTCGAACTCGCGGTCCAGGCCGGCGTCGACGGCGTCGTTGAGCTTGCGCGCGTTGACCTGCACGAAGTTCAGCAGGCGCTCGTTGATCAGGCCGACCTCATGGCCGCGGGCCACCGACTGGGAGAAGGCGTGGATCTCCTGACCGGAGACCTCCTTGGCGATGAAGTTGGCCAGCAGGCGCGCGGCCAGGCGGCCGTACTCGGGCTCCTCGCCGATCAGCAGCGCGGCGGTGCGGATGGACAGCTCGTCCAGCTCCTGCGTGGTGGCGCCGTCGTACAGGCCGGAGATGGTGCGCGTGGCCACGCGCATCGGATCGACCGCGTGCAGGCCTTCGGCGCAGCGCTGCACGGCGCGCACGATCTTGTTCAGGTCCACCGCCTCGCTGCCACCGTTGCGCTTGGTCACGCGCATGGCCGTGGCAGTGGGCGGCGGGGTCAGCGAGAAGGCGGCGTCGGCCGGGCGCTGGGCCACGGCGGAATCGGTCTGGGTCACGGTCGGAACTCTCCATGCGTAGATGCACGCATTGCGCCTTCCCACGAGGGCGCAACAGGGGCCGGGCGACCGAGGGTGAAACGGCGGCGTCGCAGAAGCCGCGACCGCACGAACGGCGTTCGTGGTCGGGCCTTGCGTCACCAGCCGTCTCTCCCTCGAAAGACACCGCGGCCGGCGCCGCGCGAGGTGCTTGCGCGCGACTGTCGGCAGGTCTTCGGACTGACGGGCGTGAAGCCAGGACACAGTCCTGCTTCTCCTAACCCACCGCTTCCCAAGGCCACCGGGGGCCTCAGTGCAGATGGCGGGGTCGTTCCCAATCACCGCTGCGGGGCAGTGCCGGAGTGGGCCGCAAGGCCGCACCGGCTTCCCTTTTCATCCCCGCGGCTTGTGGCCGCGAGGAACCGACGACCCCAAGATAGTGGGGTCACCCACGCCCGTCAACGCCAAATGTAGTGACAAAAGGGAAGGTCTTGATGCCATGCGGGTTTCACGGATTTCTGGCCCGTGGAGCATTCCTGGCCGGTGTGCGCTGCAGCACGGTTGACGCGCCCTTGCCCGTCGGTGTCCGATGTTGGGCAGGCACCTTCGGTCCCGTTGCGGACAACGGCACCCCGAGCGCACGCGCGCCCCTTCCGCCCACGAAGCCCCTGCCATGCACGATCACACCCTGTCTTCCCCGTCCGCGCTGCGGCGCCTGCTGCCGTGGCTGCTGGCGCTGGCCGCCCTGCTGCTGGGCGCCTGGCTGCTGCAGGAAGTCCTGGCCCAATGGCCGCATCGCCCCGGCCTGCGCCAGGCGCTGCGCGACGGCCTGATCTGCGCCGCGGCCACCGCCGCCGGCGCGCTGCCGGTGCTGGCGGTGCGGCGCCTGCCGCAGACGCTGGCCGACGGCCTGATGGGCTTCGGCGCCGGCGTGATGCTGGCCGCCACGGCCTTCTCGCTGATCGTGCCCAGCCTGCAGGCGGCCAAGGACCAGGGCTACGGCGGACTGGGCGCGGGCGGGCTGGTCAGCGTCGGCATCTGCCTGGGCGTGGCGATGATGCTGACGATGGACCGGGTGATCCCGCATGCGCATCTGGACCAGCAGGGCCAGACCACGCGCGTGGGCGGCCTGCACCAGTGGCTGCCGCCGCAGGTGACGCTGTTCGTGCTGGCCATCACCCTGCACAACATCCCCGAAGGCATGGCGGTGGGCGTGGCCTCCGGCTCGGGCATGGCCAACGCCGAGCCCTTCAGCCTGGCCATCGCGCTGCAGGACATCCCCGAAGGCCTGGTGATCGCGCTCTCGCTGGCCACGGCCGGCGTGCGCCGCGGGCGCGCGGTGCTGATCGGCGCGGCCTCCGGGCTGGTGGAGCCGCTGGGCGCGATGGTGGCGGCGGTGGCGGTGGGCGCGTTCTCCACCCTGCTGCCCTGGGCCTGGCGTTCGCGGCCGGGGCGATGTTGTTCGCGGTCAGCCACGAGGTCATCCCCGAGTCCCACCGCAACGGCCACGAGACCCTGGCCACCATCGGCCTGACCCTGGGCTTCTGCCTGATGATGGTGATGGACACCGGGCTGGGCTGATCAGCCGCCCGGCTTGAACCCCGGCGGCCCGAACAGCGTCCGCAGCGCCTGCCCGGGCGAGCGCACCCGGCACAGGTCGGCCCACAGCCCCAGCCAGCCGTGCAGCGCGATCCGCACCGGATGGTGGCTGCGCAGCGGTTCGACCAGGCCGTAGCGCGGCGGCACGCCCGGCAACTGCGCGCGGAAGCTGCCGAACATCCGGTCGAACACGATCAGCACCCCGCCGTAGTTGCAGTCCAGATACTCCGGGTTGCTGGCGTGGTGCACGCGGTGGTGCGCCGGGGTGTTGAAGACGTATTCGATCCAGCGCGGCAGCACGCCGATCAGTTCGGTATGCAGCCAGAACTGGTAGAGCAGGTTCAGGGCCAGCGCGCCCAGCACCGCCGGCACCGGGAAGCCCAGCCACACCAGCGGAGCGAAGAACAGCGCCTGCCCGGTGAGCTGGGCGGTCCAGCCCAGCCGGTACGCCGAGGCCAGCGTGTACTGCTCGGGCGAGTGGTGCACGCAGTGGTTGACCCAGAACCAGCGGATCCGGTGGTCGGCGCGGTGCATGGCGTAGTAGCAGGCCTCCTGGCCGACGAACAGCAGCGCCCATTGCCAGGGCGCATCCATCGCCAGAGTCGTCAGGCGCACCTGATGCACCGCCAGCAACACGACGCCGGCCACGCCGCTGCCGAGCACCAGGCCGACCAGGCCGCGGCCGAGCGCATCCCCCAGCGAGGCCCAGTAGCTCTTCCAGTCGTACGCCAGACCGCGACGCAGACGCAGCCAGGCTTCGAGCGCCGCCAGCAGCGGCAGCACCAGCGGGACCCACCGCAGCCAGGACAGGTGCGGGCCAAGCAGGGACAGGACCATGGCCGCGGCCGTCTACTGGCCCGACCCGCGTCGGGCGGCGGACAGCGCCTGGCCCGCCGCGCGCAGTTCGTCGCGCGACAGGGCGCCGTCGTGGTTGGCGTCCAGCGCGTCGAAATGTTCGGACAGGCGCGGCAGGCTGGCCTGGGCTTCGCTGCGCTGGATCAGGCCGTCGCCGTTGGCATCGGCGGCCTTGAGCTTGCGCGCCATCTGCTGGCGTCCGGCCGAGGCGGCGCTGTCGTTGGCCTGCTGCGCCAGCAGGCAGGACGGGGCCAGCGCGAGCAGCGCCAGCGTCAGCGCGGGGAGGAGCTTCTTCATGGGCAGGTCTCGATCGAAAGGGCGCGCCGCCGGCCTGGCGGCGCGCGAAAGGCTCACTTGCGGCAGGCCACGACCTGGCCGCTGCTGTCGGTGCAGGTGCCGGTGTGGCTGACGCTGCCGTTCTGCACCGTGGTCGACCCGGTGTAGGACGCCCCGCCGGCCGTGGTGGCGCTGGTACTGCGCGCGCCGTTGACGTTGCCTGCGGCATCGCGGCTGATCTCGCCGCTGGTGGACAGGCTGCCGCCGGCGGCGGTGGTCGCGCTGGCCGTGCCCTGGCGGCCGGCGCTGCCGTCGGTGTTGCGGTACCAGCTGCCGCTGCGGTGCGCGCTGCCGCCGTCGGCGCCCTGCACCGCCGCGCCGCTGCGGCCGGTGGTATTGCCGGCCGCATCGGTACGGCTGCCGTGGCCGCGCACATAGGCGCCGTTGGCGTTGCGTCCGGCGGCGGCCGTGCCGCGCACCTGCGCGCCATCGGCGGCGGTACCGCCGCCATGGACGCGGACGCGGCCGGCCCAGGCGTCGGTGGAGAAGGACAGCGCGCCGCCAACGGCCAGCGCGGACAGCAGCATCAGGTGGGTCGTACGCATGATCGGTTCCTCGCGATGGGATGGAACGGCGTCGATCGCCGCGCCGCCATGCTGGGCCGGCAGAGGCCGCGAGGTGTTGCGCCTCTGCCAGCGGATGTGTCCGCCGGCCGGCGCTGAAACATCTGCTTACAACCGGCGTTGTCGGCGCCGGCCGCCGGGCGCGATAGTGCGCCGCATGAGCGAGATCACCGCCAAGCTGCTGCTGGTCGACGACGACGTGCGCCTGCGCGAACTGCTGCAGCGCTACCTGGAAGGCGAGGGCTTCGCCGTCAAGGCGGCGGGCGACGGCACGCAGATGCGCCAGGCGCTGGACCGCGGCCATTTCGACCTGATCGTGCTGGACCTGATGCTGCCCGGCGAGAGCGGCCTGGAGCTGTGCCGGCGCCTGCGCGGCCAGGGCGACACCACGCCGGTGGTGATGCTCACCGCCAAGGGCGACGAGATCGACCGCATCGTCGGGCTGGAGATCGGCGCCGACGACTATCTGCCCAAACCGGTCAATCCGCGCGAGCTGCTGGCCCGCATACGCTCAGTGCTGCGACGCACGCAGGCCGTGCCGGGCGCGCCGCAGGCCGAGGGCGGGATCGTCGCCTTCGGCCCGTGGCGGCTGGACCTGGGCAACCGCCAGCTCAGCCGCCAGGGCCGCGTGGTGAAGCTGACCAGCGGCGAGTTCGCGGTGCTGGCGGTGCTGGTGCGGCACCCGCGGCAGACACTCTCACGCGACCGGCTGATGAGCCTGGCGCGCGGGCGCGAGCACGAGGCCTTCGAGCGCAGCATGGACGTGACCATCGCCCGGCTGCGCAAGCTGCTGGAGGACGACGCGCGCAACCCCACCATCGTGCAGACGGTCTGGGGCGCGGGCTATGTGTTCGTGCCGCCGGAGGAGGTCGCGTGAGGCGCGCGCCGGGGATGTTCGCCCAGCTGGCGCTGGTCATCGCGCTGGTGCTGGCCGGCGCCGGCGTGCTGGCCGCGGTGCTCGGCCGCGAGCTGGCCATCGCCCCGGCCGCCGATCAGCTGGCGCGCGCCATGCGCGGCTTCGCCGGCCTGGCCGAGGAGGTGGATCGCAACAGCGGCCACGCCGCCACGCTGCGCTATCTGCAGCAGGCCGGGCTGGACGTGCGCGAGAGCGCGCCGGCGGCTGACGCGCGCGCGTTCGCGCCCTTCCTGCGGGTGCTGCGCCAGCGCACGGCGCGCGCGCTGGGCCCCGAGCGTGCGGTGGTGCTGTCGCGCGACCTTGAGGGCGACCGGCTGTGGATGCAGCTGCGCACCAGCCCGACGCTGTGGATTTCCTTCGGCGCCAAGCCCGCGCGCGGCAGCCGGCGCTTCACCCTGGGCTTGCTGCTGGGCTGCGTCGGCCTGACCTGGCTGGCGGCGGCGTACTGCGCCCAGCGCCTGGTCGGCCCGCTGCGCCAGCTGGCCCAGGCCGCGCCCGGGCTGGTCCGCGGCGAGGCGCCGCGTCTGGACGTGCGCGGCCCACGCGAGGTGCGCGAGCTGGCCGACGCCCTGGAGCAGGCCAGTGAGGACGTGCGCAGCGCCGCCGACGAGCGCGCGCTGATGCTGGCCGGCATCTCGCACGACCTGCGCACGCCGCTGACCCGGGTGCAGTTCGCCACCGCGCTGCTGCCCGACACCGATCCCACCCTGCGCGCCGGCATCGACCGCGATATCGCCGAGATCGACGCCATCCTCTCGCAGTTCATCGCCTACGCCCGCGACGGCCGCGACGAGGCGGCCGAGCCGCTGGACCTGGCGCGGATCTGCCGCGAGGCGCTCGATGCCGCCGGCGGACCGTGGGACGTGCAGAGCCCGGACACCGCGCCGCTGCGCGGGCGGCCCATCGCCCTGCGCCGCGCGCTGGAGAACCTGGTGGCCAACGCGCAGCGCCATGGCGCCGCGCCGTTCGCGCTGCGCCTGGTCGGCACCGGCGATGGCGCCTGGCAGGTGACCGTGTGCGACCACGGCCCGGGCATGGACGCGGCGCAGGCGCAGCGCGCGCTGCAGCCGTTCGTGCACGACCCGGCCGGCGGCGGCAGCGGCCTGGGGCTGGCCATCGTCGACCGCGTGGCGCGCCAGCACGGCGGCGCGCTGCAGCTGCTGCCCAACCCACCGCGCGGCCTGCGCGCGGTCCTGCGCCTGCGCGGCGCCTGACGTCCAACCGGAATCTGCGCCATGCGTGTCCGCTCCGCCTGCTGTGTCCTGCTGCTCTGCCTGCCGCTGCTGGCCTGCGCGCAGTCGCGCGGCGAGCGCCTGCGCCACCTGCTGGGCCAGCGCCAGGCCGAGACCGGCGACACGCAGTCGCTGCCCGCCGACGCGCGCGTGCTACGCGAGGTCGCCTATGGCCCCGATCCGGCGCAGCGCTACGACGTGTATGCGCCCGCCGGCGCGCGCGGCCTGCCGATCATCGCGATGGTCCACGGCGGCGGCTGGAGCAAGGGCGACAAGGACAATCCCGGCCTGGCCACGCCGAAGGCGGCGTACTGGCTGCCGCGCGGCTATGTGCTGGTGTCGATCAACTACCGCATGCTGCCCGACGCCGATCCGGCCGTGCAGGCGCGCGACGTGGCCGCGGCCATCGCCCACCTGCAGCGGCACGCGCAGGACTGGGGCGGCGATCCGGCGCGCACGGTGCTGATGGGGCATTCGGCCGGCGCGCATCTGGTCGCCCTGCTCGGCGCCGATGTCGCGGCGCTGACCGAGGCCGGCGCGCAGCGCCCGCGCGCGGTGATCGCGCTGGACAGCGCGGCGATGAATGTCGTGCAGATCATGCAGGCGCGCCACTTCCCGCTCTACGACCGCGCCTTCGGCGACGACCCTCGCACCTGGAGCGCGGTCTCGCCCTGGCACCATCTCTCGCGGGCTTCGCTGCCGATGCTCGCGGTGTGTTCCTCGCGGCGCGAGGACAGCTGCGCGCAGGCGCGCGGGCTGGCGCAGCGCGCGCAGGCCTTCGGCGTGACCGTCCAGGTCCTGCCCGAGGACCTGTCGCATATGCAGATCAACCGCACGCTGGGCGAGCCTTCCGCCTACACCCGTGCGGTCGATGCCTATCTGGCCACCGCGGTGAACTAAGCCGCGCACCGCACGCAGTCCTTCTCTGACGGCTTTGTCATCGCGCGTAGCGGCGCGCGAGGCCTTTGGCGGCCACCGCATGCCCGTGTGTGGCTTGTCCGCCATTTGAGAATCACTTACATTTGCGCGCCGCAGGCCTCCGCGCCAACGCCCGCCTGCGTGGTCATCGGACGACCATCGCCAGCCCGCTATCTGGGCAAGCCTCCCAACGTCTTCCCCGCCGTGCGCACGCCTTCGCGGCGCGCGGCGTGCCTGCCTGCGCCCTCAAGGAATCCCATGTCCGCTGCCGTTTTCCGCGCGTCCGCCGCGCCGACCCGCTCCCCGCTCGCCGCGGCCCTGTTGCTGGGGCTGGGCCTGTGCGCCCCGCTCGCCCACGCCGCCGATCGCGAGACCGACGCCGAGGAGCAGGCGCGCCGCCGCACGCCCAAGACGCTGGACAACGTGCAGGTCACCGGCGCGCGGGCCGAGCCGTCCACCACCACGCGGCTGCCGATCAGCCTCCAGGACACGCCGCAGTCGGTGAGCGTGATCGGCCTGCAGCGGCTGGAGGACGAATCGATGTTCAGCATCAACGATGTGATGCGCAACATCACCGGCGTCAACGTGTCCTTCTGGGATACCCAGCGTCCGCTGTACTTCGCGCGCGGCTTCCAGATCACCGACTTCCAGGTCGACAGCCTGCCGACCTACAGCGGCTCGACCAACCAGGAGTACGACACCGCCTTCTACGACCGCATAGAAGTCATCCGCGGCGCCAACGGCCTGCTCAGCGGCGCCGGCATTCCCTCGGCCACGGTCAACCTGCTGCGCAAGCGTCCGGGCCGCGACTTCGATGCGGCGGTCACCGCCAGCGTCGGCAGCTGGGACTTCCGCCGCGTGCAGGCGGACATCAACCTGCCGCTGACCAGGGACGGCCGCTTCCGTAGCCGCTGGGTCGGCGCCTGGACCGACCGCGACTACTACTACGACCGCTACGAAGAGAACAAGAAGGCCGGCATGGCCGTGCTGGAAGGCGACCTGACCGACAGCACGACGGTCACGGTCGGCTACCAGATCCAGGACAACAACCCGACCGGCTCGACCTGGGGCACGGTGCCGTTCTTCAGCGCCGATGGCGCCGACGCCCACCTCTCGCGCTCGACCAACTTCTCGCCGGCCTGGACGCGCTGGCAGCGCCAGACCCGTACCGCCTTCGCCAATCTGGAGCAGCGCTTCGGCGAGGACTGGCTGCTGAGGGTGAACTCGGCGCATACCAAGGGCGAGGTGCAGAGCCTGCGCGTCTACGGCAGCGGCTACCCGGACCCGGTCACCGGCGCCGGCACCTATCTGCAGGCCAGCGCCGGCGAGACGAACGACACCCGCGATGCGCTGGACGTATACCTGTCGGGCAAGTTCGCGCTGTTCGGCCGGACCCACGACGTGGTGGTCGGCGGCAGCTGGCAGGACCTGCAGTCCACCACGCCCGGCGTCTCCTTGGTCTATCCGAGCGACTGGCAGATGATCGCCACGCCGTATGGCAATGCGATGGGCTTCAACGTGCCCAACCTGTACGACTGGGACGGCAGCGCCGGGGCACTGACCTATCGGCGCACCGGCGCCTGGCGTCAGGCCCGCACCACCCAGCGTGGCGTCTATGCCTCGGCACGCCTGCGCCTGGCCGAGCCGCTGTCGCTGATCGCCGGCGCGCGCCTGAGCTCGTGGGAAACGCGCACCCGCGCCTACAACGCCACCGGCACTTACACCGGCACCAGCGGCCGCTACAAGGTCAGCGACGAAGTCACGCCTTACGTGGGCCTGGTCTACGACCTGGTGCCGGATGTCTCGCTCTACGCCAGCTACACCGAGATCTTCAATCCGCAGAACTACAAGGACAGGAACGACAACCTGCTGGCGCCGGTGCAGGGCTCCAACCTGGAGGCCGGCCTCAAGGCGCAGCTGTTCGATGGCCGCGCCATGGCCACCGCCGCGGTGTTCGAGGCCAAGCAGGACAACTACGCGGTGCTGGACACCACCCAGCCGCCGAACTCGCTGCCGGACGGCAGCTCGGCCTATGTGGGCGTCAACGGGACCAAGAGCCGCGGCTGGGAAGTGGACTTCAACGGCGAGCTGCTGCCGGGCTGGACGCTCAACGCCGGCTACACCCACGTCAAGGTGACCCGCGCGCCGACCGATGCCATCTACGCCAACCTGCCCGAGGACTACCTGCAGCTGTCCACCCAGTGGCGCCTGCCGGGCCGCTGGGAGCGCCTGAGCCTGGGCGGTGGCGTGAGCTGGCAGAGCAAGGTGCAGGGCTTCAACATCGACCGCCCCAATGGCGATGGCACCACCACGCCAGTCACGGTCACCCAGGGCGCCTACACGCTGGTCCACCTCAACGCCAACCTGCGCATCAACGCGCAATGGACCGCGACGCTGTCGGTGCGCAACGCGCTGGACAAGACCTACTGGGCCAACCTGGACTACAACAACTACGGCGAACCGCGCTTCGTCTCGGCGAGTCTGCGGTGGCGGTTCTGAGGCCTGGCGATGGAGGTTGAGCAAGGTCGCTAGGCGACGCTCGTCGTTCCTGCGGACTCGGGGCTTCCGTTGCTTTGGCCTTCTCGAGCGAAAGTCCCTGGGTTCCCGCGTTCGCGGGAACGACGGTAGAGGTAGCGCCTCCACACGCAGCCAAACCTTGCTTCTGCCCCTCCCTTTCGCGTAGCGAAGGGAAGCTCGAAGTCGCGAACTAGCGACTGAGGGGGAAGGGTCGCTTTTGCTTTTGCCTTTCGCTGGTGCGCAGTTCCGCTCAGGCAACTGCTCGCAGTGCCGAGTTCGACCAGATGAAAGCGCTATTCCGCCTCAACAACGACACGACCCAACCGCTCACTTCGCCGGACAAGGCGTCCCGCGAAACGTCAGCCGCTGCAGCCGCGTCGGCTCCACACACGGCTGCGGCTTCGGCGCGGCAGCCGCCGCTGCGGCCGCGGCGCGCTCGTGCTGCAGCTGCGCCAGGCGCGCCTTGATCTGCGGCATCACCGCCAGCGCGGCCTTCTCGCCTTCGAGGATGGCCGCGTTGCGTTGGCTGAAATCGGCCGCGCCGATCTCGTTGACCTTGGGCCGCACCACCACGTCGGCGCGCGCGAGCTCCTGCTGCCCGGCGCGCTGGCCCATGATGGTGATCGACTGGTTGAGCGTGCCCAGCAGATCGCCCGGATTCTTGCCGCTGGCCTTGCTGGAGATGTCCACGGCGATGACGAAATCCGCGCCCAGCTGCTTGGCCGCATCCACCGGCACCGGGCTGACCACGCCGCCATCGACGTAGTGCCACTTGCCGATCTCCACCGGCTCGAACACGCCCGGCACGCTGCTCGAGGCACGCACCGCCTGGCCGGTGTCGCCGCGGTTGAACATCGTGCGTTCGCCGTCCTCCAGCCGCGTGGCCACCGCGACGAAGGGCTTCTTCAGCCGCTGGATCGGCGTATTGCCCACCTGCGCGTTGACGTAGTCCTGCAGCGCGCGGCCCTGCACCAGCCCGCCGGAGAACAGGCGCACATCGCGGATGGTCGATTCGTCCAGCGCCACGGCCTTGCTCTGCATCTGGAACACGTCCATGCCGCTGGCGTAGAGCGCGCCGACCACGCTGCCGGCGCTGGTGCCGGCGACCACGTCGGGGCGGATGCCGTTGGCCTCCAGCATCTTGATCACGCCGATGTGCGCGAAGCCCTTGGCCGCCCCGCCGCCCAGCGCGATGCCGATCACCACCGGCCTGGCGGTGACCGCCGGCGGCGGCACCACGGTCGTGGTCGGCGGCGGCGTCTTGACCGCCTCGCCGCCGCAGGCCGAAAGCAGGGTGACGCAGGCGGTCAGCAGCAGGCAGGTCAGGCGCGAAGCAGGCATGGCACGCAGGGCGTTGGGGAAAGCACGCAGCTTAGTCAGCCGATGCCAAACGGTGGGCAACTTGGTCCGACCGGTCATGGACGAACCTGGGCACGAACCGGTCGCTCAGAAGTTGTTGTCCCCATCCAGGATGCGGCCCAGCCCGCCCAGCACCGAGCCTTCGCCACGGGCCTGGCCGCCGCCCTGCGGGGCGGCCTGCAGCATGCGGCCGGCCATGCGCGAGAACGGCAGCGACTGCAGCCAGACCTTGCCCGGGCCGGTCAGCGTGGCCAGGAACACGCCTTCGCCGCCGAAGAACATGCTCTTGATGCCCGCCACGCGGCGGATGTCCATGTCCACGCCGCCGTGGTAGGCGACCACGCAGCCGGTATCCACGTCGATGCGCTCGCCGGCGGCCAGCTCGCGCTCGACCACCGTGCCGCCGGCGTGGACGAAAACCCAGCCGTCGCCCTCGAGCTTCTGCATGATGAAGCCCTCGCCGCCGAACAGGCCGGTGAGGATCTTGCGCTGGAAGGCGATGCCCAGCGACACCCCGCGCGCGCCGGCCAGGAAGCTGTCCTTCTGGCAGATCAGGCGGCCGCCGTGTTCGGACAGCTTCAGCGGCACCACGGTGCCCGGGTACGGCGCGGCGAAGGCGACCTTGGCCTTGCCGCTGCCGGTGTGCGTGTAGACGGTGGTGAACAGGCTCTCGCCGGTGACCACGCGCTTGCCCGCGGCCAGCAGCTTGTCCATGAAGCCGCCGCCGGCACCGCTGCTGCGGCCATCGCCGAACACCGTGTCCATCTGCACCGAGGCGTCCTTGAACATCAGCGCGCCGGCCTCGGCCACCGCGCTCTCGCCCGGGTCCAGCTCCACCTCGACGAACTGCATGTCGTGGCCGACGATGCGGAAATCGATGTCGTCCGCGCGCCCCGCCCCGGTCGGCGGCGGCGGCATGTTCGGCGGCGAGGCGCCGCCGCCCAGCTCGGCCAGGGTCCCGACCGGCTGCCAGCCGGACAGACCCTCGCGCCAGGCCAGCGCGAACGGGTTTGCACGCGCGAAGGCCTGCGCGGCCGCGTCGTCGAACGGGCCCGAGCGGGTCTGCTCGGTGCCGGTGAGGAAGTACCAGCTGCTCATGGGCGCACACCTGACTGCGAAGGGATGCGCCGAGTCTAGCGTCAGCCCCCGACAGCCGCGCCCGTGCCCAAGGTCATGCGAAGCGCCCCCGTAGAGCGGAGCTTGCTCCGCTGGGGCCTTTCCCATGAACCGAACCAGAAGCAGCGGAGGTAGAGCGGAGCTTGCTCCGCTGAGGCGTTTCTCAAGAACCGGACCAGAAGCAGCGGAGCAAGCTCCGCTCTACAGGGGGTGCGGCACGCGTCAGAAGCCCGCGCGGAACTGCGCGCCGATGATGCGCGGGTCGTTGATGAAGCCGGTCAGGTTGTCGAAGTCGATCGCGCCGGTGGCCCGGATCTGGTTGGTGCAGTTGCGGCAGAACACCGAGGCCTCGTACTTGCCGTCGGCCCAGGTGTAGCCGATCTTCAGGCCGCCTTCGGTCAGCGGCTGGCCGATGAACTCGCGCGACTGGTACAGGAAGAAGTTCACTTCGCTGCGATACGACCAGTCGGTGTAGAAGAACAGCTCGCCGTCGGCGCCCATCGGCACGCCGTAGCGCAGGTTGACGTTGCCGATCCACTTGGCCGCCTGCGGCAGTGGGTTGCCGTCGATGCGGGCGAAGCCGTTGGCATCGACCGGATCGGTCACCGTGCACACCCACGCCGAGCAGGTCGAGGTGGCCAGGTCCTTGTCCTTGATCTCGGTGTAGTTGTAGCTGCCGTTGAGGCCGAAGCGCAGGTTCTCGGTCAGCAGCAGGTCGAAGTCCAGCTCGGCGCCGTAGGCCTGGCTCTTCTTGGCGTTGATCAGCTGCACGGCATTGGACGTGCCGCCCACCGCGGTCAGCTGCTGGTCCTTGATGTCCATGCTGTAGATGTCGAAGGCCAGCCGGCCGCGACGCTCCCACAGGTCGGCCTTGATGCCGAGCTCATAGGAATCCACCGTCTCCGGGCGGGCCACGGTCACCGGCACGCCGGTGGACGGCGGGCCGAAGCTGGCGCCGCGATAGCCGCGCGCGGCGCGCGCATACAGGTTGACCGCATCGCTCAGCGCCCAGGTCGCGGCGACGTCACCGGTGACCTTAGAGCCGCTGGTGTCACCGCCGATCGGCGGCGGCGAGGTGCGGTCCCACTGCAGGATGTCGAAGGTCTTGTGGTCGTGCGTGTAGCGGATGCCGGCGCGCAGGTTGAGCACGTCGGTGGCCTGGTAGTTGAGCGAGGCGAACGCCGCCCACGAGCTGGTCTTCTGCTTGGTCAGGTCGTAGCCGGTCAGCGCGCCACCGGCCAGGGTGTCGTAGTCGTAGGCCTCGCCCTGCACGTTGTCGTAGAAGTAGTACAGGCCGCCCTGCCAGTTGAGCGGGCCGGTGTAATCCGACTCGGCGCGCAGCTCCTGGGTGAACTGGTCCAGCGACTTGATCCCGCCGGCGGTCTCCACCGAGAACGGGATGAAGCCCGGGCCCGACGGCGCGGCCGGGTTCACGAACGCGCCCGGGCCGTAGCCGCCGTCGATGTCGCCGCGGCTGTAGTACTTGGAGATGCCCTCGTAGCCGGTGATCGAGTGGAAGGTCACATCGCCCGAGCTGAAGGTCAGGTTGGCGCTGCCGCCGTAGGTGGTCAGCTCCTGCGCGTTGTGGCCGTCGATGTAGGCCTTGTCCGGATCGAAGCCATCGACCAGGTTGTTGTTGCCCGACTGGATGATGTTGGCGCGGAACAGGCGCGCGGTGCCGTTGAGCTTGCGCGCATGGGCGTTGAACAGCGCGTTGAAGTCCTCGGAGGGCTGGAACAGCGCCTGCAGGCGCAGGGCCGAGTCGTCGTAGCCCTCCAGCTTCTGCCCGCTGATCTGGCTGGTCACCCAGTCGTCGCGGTGCTGCTGCAGCAGCGAGATGCGCGCGGCCCAATCGCTGCCCATCGGCAGGTTGAGCGCGCCTTCGACCGAGCTGGTCGCATGGGTGCCGTAGGACACGCTGGCATAGCCGGAGGTCTCGCCCAACACCGGCCGCACCGAGTTGAACTTGACCACGCCGCCGGGCGTGTTGCGGCCGAACTGCGTGCCCTGCGGGCCGCGCAGCACCTCGACGCTGGCCAGGTCGAACATCGGGAAGCCCTTGATGAAGGCGTTCTCGTAGACCACATCGTCGTACACCAGCGACACCGGCTGCGAGGCGTAGGTGGTGAAGTCGGTATTGCCGTAGCCGCGGATGTAGAAGCGCGGGAACACGCGGCCGTTGGAGGACTCCACATTGAGGCTGGGCGACTTGCCGGCCAGCACGCGCACGTCCGAGGCGCTGGTGGAGAGGGCGTCCAGGTATTCCGGGCGCAGCACGGTGGCCGAGACCGGCACGTCCTTGGCGTTCTCGGCGCGGCGGTCGGCGGTGACGGTGACCGCATCCAGCGCCACCGGCGCCTGCTGCGCCAGCGCGACGGTGGCGACGGCGGCATTGATGGCGATGGCGAGCGTGGCGTGACGCAGCGACCTGCTGGCGGACATGGGGCGACTCCGGGGGCGTGGGTGGTATGCGAGGCGTGCTGTGGCGCAGCACGTTTAACGCAAAATACACGTTTTGGCCCCGGAGTTGTCAAACCCGGGAATCCCGCTCCCCGGCTTGGCGACTCGGATCACGCGTTCAGAGAATCGGGATCCCCGCCTCCTGCAACGCCGCGCGCGTCGGCGCGTCCCCGTCCGGCGTGACCGGGCGCGTCAGCTCCCACAGGAACGCCACCTCGAAGCCTTCGGCGCGCGCATCCTGCGCCGTCCACAGCACGCAGACATCGCGCGCCAGCCCGCAGACGTGCACCTGCGCGATGCCGCGTTCGCGCAGCCAGCCGGCCAGGCCGGTGCTGGGGCGCAGCCCATCCGGGCCGTGGTTCTCGCGGAATGCGCTGT
Organism: Pseudoxanthomonas sp. UC19_8; assembly: GCF_042700505.1. NCBI lineage: Bacteria > Pseudomonadati > Pseudomonadota > Gammaproteobacteria > Lysobacterales > Lysobacteraceae > Pseudoxanthomonas > Pseudoxanthomonas sp. UC19_8. Next base: position 3,860,741 of record NZ_CP170559.1, on the reverse strand, counting down.
AGGAATCGACCTGCGCATGGGTGCCCTTGCGCAGGATCAGGTCGGCCGGCGTCCAGTCGACGCGCGGGTCCAGCGCCGCGCCCGGCGTGCCCTGCACGCAGTGCGGCGGCCACAGCGTCTGCGGCTGGCCGTGCAGCTCGATCACCTCGAACGGCGCATGCCCCGGATGCTGCGCGGCGAAGGAGGCATGCGCACCTGGATGCCAGTCCTGCGTGGCCACGACCGTGCCGTAGACGCGCGCGGCCAGCAGCTGCGCGATGCCCGGCACGATCGCATCGCCCTCGAAGCAGGCCAGCGCGCCGCCCGGCATGAAGTCCGGTTGCAGATCGACCACGATCAGCGCGGTATCGGAAGGCATGTCGGTCATCGAAGCGGCCAGCGGCGTGGGGAAGCCGCAGCCTAGCCACGCGCGCCAGCGGCCTCAAGCCGGCGCCGCCTTGAGCGCGCCTTGATCACGATGGGGCTAGGCTCAGCCGCGTTGCCCGTGCGTGCAGCGCACCGGCCACCAGCAAGGAGACCGCACACATGCTCGACACCTGGGAGATCGCCCTGCGCCTGCTGCTGGCCGCGCTGCTGGGCGGCATCATCGGCGCCGACCGCGGCCGGCTGGAGTGGGCCGCCGGCCTGCGCACGCACATGCTGGTCTGCGTCGGCGCGACCCTGGCCATCATCGTCTCGGCGTTCGGCTTCAACGACGTGCTGGGCAATCCGCATGTGGTGCTCGATCCCTCGCGCATCGCCGCCCAGGTGATCAGCGGCGTGGGCTTCCTCGGCGCCGGCACCATCCTGTTCCTGCAGCGCGAGCAGGTGATCCGCGGCCTCACCACCGCGGCCGGGCTGTGGGCGGTGGCCTCGATCGGACTGGCCGTCGGCAGCGGCCTGTACGCGGCCGCGGTGCTGGCCACCGCGCTGCTGTGGATCATCCTGGCCCTGCTCAAGCCGCTGGAGCGCCGCTATCTGCGCCGCCGCCGCGCCTCGATGCCGGGCCTGAAGCTGGTGCTGTCGCGCCAGCACGCGCCGCTGGGGCAGATCCAGCAGCAGCTGGAGCGCAGCGGCCTGTCGGTACAGCGCATGGTGCTCAAGCCGCGCACGCCGCAGACCGATCTGCTCGACGTGCGCTGCGAATCCACCGTGCCGCAGGCGGCGCTGCTGCAGGCCCTGGAAGACCTGCGCGGGGTCGCCGGCGTCGAGCAGGTCGACCTGCGCGGCAGCATCAGCCAGTAGCGCTCCGACCCCGCACGCGCCCGCGTTTCAACCGCGCCACGCCAGCTCCACCCCGAGCAGCAGCAGGCAGACCAGGAAGCCGGTCCGGAACGCGGCCGGACGGATGCGCTGGCGCAGGCGCTGGCCCAGCCACATGCCAGCCAGGGCAGGCAGCACGGCGATCGATGACGGCAGCAGATGGCCGACCGACAGCGCGCCATGCAGGGCCAGGCCGGCGGCCAGCGCGAGCGTGGAGACGGTGAAGGACAGGCCCAGCGCCTGCACCAGCGCATCGCGCTGCAGGCCCAGCGCCTGCAGGAAGGGCACCGCCGGGATCACGAACACGCCGGTTACCCCTGTCACCACGCCGGTGATGCCGCCGACCAGCGGCGCAAGCACGCGTTCCAGCGCGGGCGACACACGGAACGGCCGGGACAGCAGGGTCACCAGGGCGTAGAGCACCAGCGCGATGCCGAGCAGGCGCGCCGTGCCGTCCGCCGCCCCACCGGCCAGCCAGGCGGAAGCCAGCAGCGTGCCGGCGACCACCGCCAGCTGCATCGGCCACAGCCGTCGCAGCAGCGCACCCAACTGCCCGCCACTGACCAGCTGCAGCACATTGGTCACCAGCGAAGGCAGCAGCAGCAAGGCGGCCGCCCAGGCCGGCGACATCAGCGCACCCAGCACGCCCATGGCCACGGTCGGCAGGCCCATGCCGGTCACGCCTTTCACGCAGCCGGCCACGAAGAACGTGCCGAGCACGATCAGCCACCACATTTCCGCCGAGATCTGCATGCCGCCATGAAACGGGGTGACGCGCACGGGCACAATGCGGTCTGTCCGATGCCGGCCTTCGGGCCAGCCGAAGGAGCCCTTGGCCTTGCGATTCGATCTGCCCGACCTGCGCCTGTTCCTGGCCGTGCTGGACGCCGGCAGCATCACCGCCGGCGCCGAGCGCGCGCACCTGTCGCTGGCCGCCGCCAGCGAGCGCCTGCGTGCGATGGAGGAATACGCCGGTATCGTCCTGCTCGACCGCCTGCCCAAGGGCATCCGGCCTACCGCGGCGGGCGAGGCGGTGGCCCATCACGCGCGCTCGATCCTGCAGCAGTCGGCGCTGCTGCGGCATGCACTGGCCGACCATGCGCGCGGGACGCGGGGGCGCGTGCGCCTGATGGTCAATACCGCGACCATGAGCGAGGCGCTTCCCGCCGCGCTGGCGCCCTGGCTGGCGGCCCACCCCCACATCGATGTGGACCTGCTCGAGCGCAGCAGCGAGGAGATCGCCAAGGCGCTGGAGGCCGGCGTGGTGGAGCTGGGCATCCTGTCGGAGGCCGCGGCCTCGCCAGGCTTGCAACGCCAGCACTTCGCGCGCGACACCCTGGTGGCGCTGCTGCCGCTCGCGCACGCCGCCGCCAGTGCGCAGGCGCTGAGCCTGGCCGATCTGGCGGCCGAGCCCTGGATCGGCCTGCCCGAAAGCAGTGCCCTGCAGCGCCATCTGGACGCCCAGGCGGCGGCGCTGGGCCTGCGTTTGGCGTACCGCGTGCGACTGCGCACGTTCGAGGCCATCGGCGCGATGGTCGCCGCCGGCGCCGGCGTGGCCGTGGTGCCGGCCGCCGCACTGGCGCGGCTTGGGCCGTGCGTTCGCGGCGTTGCGCTGAGCGAGCCCTGGGCGCAGCGGCGCCTGTGCCTGTGCTGGGACGGTACACGCCCGCTTTCGCCGACCGCGCAGGCCTTGCGCACTCACCTGGCCGACTGGGCCGACCGCGCCGCCGATCGTTGAAGCCCGCCCTGCCGCGGCCCTTGAAACGCGACAGGCCCCGCCGAAGCGGGGCCTGCGTGAATCACACCATCCGCGTCGATCAGGCGATCGAGGCGCGGTAGATCGACTCGATGGTGGCATCGAGCGTCTTGTTGAACTCTTCGTCGCTCTGCTGCGCGCTCAGGCCCTCGGTCAGCGCGCGGCTGAAGCTGGCGATGATGCCGGGGTTCCGGGCCAGCTTGGCGTTGGCCTCATCGCGGCTGTAGCCGCCGGACAGCGCCACCACCTTGAGCACGCTGGGGTGGTCGACCAGTTCCTTGAAGAAGCCATCGACGCTGGGCAGGGTCAGCTTGAGCACGACCGGCGTGGCCGCATCGACCTTGTCCAGGCGCTCGAGCAGACCCTGCTTCAGCGTGGTCTCGATCTGCGCCTTGTCGGCGGCCTTGATGTCCACCTCCGGCTCGATGATCGGGACCAGGCCGGCGTCCAGCACCTGCTGGCCCAGCTCGAACTGCTGGTCCAGCACCGCCGCGATGCCGGCGGCGTTGTCGGCCTTGATGACCGAGCGCTCCTTGGTGCCGAACACGCCCTTGGCCTTGGCCTTGGCCAGCAGCTCGGCCAGGCCCGGGATGGGCTTGAGCAGCTGCACGCCGTTGGCCTCGTCCTCCAGGCCCTTGTCGATCTTCAGGAACGGCACGACCTGCTTGACGTTCCACAGGTAGTGCGCGGCCTCTTCGCCCGCGAAGCGGTCGTCGAGCGTGCGCTCGAACAGGATCGCCCCGACCACGCGCTCGCCGGTGAACGCCGGGCTGGTGACGATGCGCTCGCGCATCTGGTGGACCAGCGCGAACATCTCCGCATCGTTGGAATAGGCCAACTCGTCGACGCCGTAGAGTTTGAGCGCCTTGGGCGTGCTGCCGCCGCTCTGGTCCAGTGCGGCGATGAAGCCCTGGCCGGAAGCAATCTTGTCCCGCTGTTCCTGGTTGATCGACACGGTCGGCAAGTCCTATGAAAGATGGGGGAGCCAGAGTGTACGCAAGCCCCGCGTCGCTGGCAGCCGTGAAAACGTTATCGGCTTCAGAACGGTTTCAGCCGGGGACACGCCGCGTGGTTTGCCGCGTGCGCCGAAATGCCGCGCCTGCAGCGCAGGCGCGGCACGCGCGCATCAGGCCGCCTGGGCCAGATCCGCGCGCAGGCGGCGTGCGGCTTCCACCATCTGCTCCAGCGCATGGCGCGTCTCGTCCCAGCCGCGGGTCTTCAGGCCGCAGTCCGGGTTGACCCACAGCTGCTGCGGGCTGAGCACCGCCCGCGCCTTGCGCAGCAGTTCCACCATTTCCTCCACCGAGGGCACGCGCGGGGAGTGGATGTCGTACACGCCCGGGCCGATGCCGTTGGGATAGCGGAACCGCACGAACGCATCGAGCAGCTCCATGCGCGAGCGCGAGGTCTCGATCGAGATCACGTCCGCATCCATCGCCGCCACCGCATCGATGATGTCGTTGAACTCCGAGTAGCACATGTGGGTGTGGATCTGGGTCGCATCGCCCACACCGCTGGCGCAGATGCGGAAGGCCTCGATCGCCCAGTTCAGGTAGTCCGACCACGCATCGCGGCGCAGCGGCAGGCCTTCGCGGATGGCCGGCTCGTCGATCTGGATGATGCCGATGCCGGCGGCCTCCAGGTCGTTGACCTCATCGCGCAGGGCCAGCGCGATCTGCCGGCAGGTCTCGCTGCGGGCCTGGTCGTCGCGCACGAACGACCACTGCAGCACCGTTACCGGGCCGGTCAGCATGCCCTTCATCGGCCGCTGGGTCAGCGACTGGGCGTAGCGCGACCAGCGCACGGTCATCGGCTTCGGGCGCACCACGTCGCCGAAGATGATCGGCGGCTTGACGCAGCGGCTGCCGTAGCTCTGCACCCAGCCCAGCTTGGTAAAGGCGAAGCCGTCCAGCTGCTCGCCGAAGTACTCAACCATGTCGTTGCGCTCGTACTCGCCGTGCACCAGCACGTCCAGGCCGATGCGTTCCTGGAAGCGCACGCAGCGCTCGGTCTCGGCCTCCAGGAAGGTCTCGTAGTCGGCGTCGGACAGCTTGCCCGCCTTGTGCTGGGCGCGCGCCTGGCGCACCTGCTGGGTCTGCGGGAACGAGCCGATGGTGGTGGTCGGATACACGGGCAGCCCGAACGCCTGCTCCTGCAGCACGCGGCGCTGGGCGTAGGACGAGGCGCGCCGGCTGTCGGCCTCGCTCAACGTAGCCAGGCGCCGGGCCACCTCGGGCCGATGCACGCGCGCCGACTGGCGGCGCGATTCCAGGCGGGCGCGCTGCTGCGCCAACGGGCCTTCCGCGCCTTCGCGTCCGTCCAGCGCGTCGGCCAGCACGCGCAGCTCGCCCAGCTTCTGCCGGGCGAAGGACAGCCAGGACTTGAGTTCGGCATCGAGCGCCTTCTCCTGCTCCAGGTCCACCGGCACGTGCAGCAGCGCGCACGACGGCGCCAGCCACAGGTTGTCGGCGCCGACGTGCCCTTGCGCATAGCGCGCCAGCGTCAGCGCGTTGTCCAGGTTGGTGCGCCAGACATTGCGCCCGTTGACCAGGCCGGCCGAGAGCACGCGGCCCTTGGGCCAGGCCTGCAGCACCGCGTCGAGCTGTTCCGGCGCGCGCACCAGATCCACGTGCAACCCCTCGACCTGCAGCCGCGCGACCAGGTCCAAGGTTGTCGCCCAGTGCGCCGAAGTAGGTGGTCAGCAGCAGCCTGGAGCGCGGCGCCTGGGCCAGGAACGCATAGGCGCGGGCGAAGGCCGCCTTCGCCGCCTCGTCCAGGTCCAGCACCAGCGTGGGTTCGTCGATCTGCACCCAGGCCGCGCCGGCGGCATGCAGGCGTTCGAGCAGCTGCGCGTACACCGGCAGCAGGCGCTCGAGCAGCGCCAGCCGGTCGCTGCCATCGGTGGTCTTGGACAGCAGCAGGAAGCTCACCGGCCCCAGCAGCACCGGACGCGTGTCGAAGCCGGCGGCCCTGGCCTCCAGGAACTGCGCCACCGGCTTGTCGCCGCGCAGGGCGAACTCCTGGCCGGCATGCAGCTCGGGGACGATGTAGTGGTAGTTGGTGTCGAACCACTTGGTCATCTCCAGCGCGCGCAGGTCGATGCCGCCGGTCTGCACGCCGCGCGCCATGGCGAAGTAGCCGGCCAGCGGGTCGGCGTCGGCCAGGGCGCGATAACGCTGCGGGAGGGCGTCGAACAGGAACGCCGTGTCCAGCACATGGTCGTAGAGCGAGAAGTCGTTGCTGGGCAGCACGTCGGCGCCGGCCTGCCGCTGCAGCTGCCAGTGCTGTGCGCGCAGGGCCGCAGCGGTAGCCTGCAGCGTGTCGGCGCTGTCCTCGCCCTTCCAGTAGCGCTCCAGGGCGTGCTTGAGTTCACGGCGTGGTCCGATGCGCGGAAAGCCGAGGTTGGTGACGCTGGTCATTGAATGGATCCTCATTGCGTGTGGGCATTGAGGAACGAAGGAACCGCACGCCACGCCTTACAGCCCTGCGGCTGCAACGTGCCATGCCAGCGACCTTCGCCCCCGCGGGCGAACCGGCCCCGTGCGCGGGAACCTCCACACGCGCACGCCTGCGGCACCGGGCCTCGCGCCCGCCGCATCACGCGCCCGTGCCGCTCCCGCGAGCGGTGCCAGGTCGAAGCGGAAGACCGAGCAGGGTCCTCCGGCCGGGGCCGGTCTTCGGGCTCATGGACACGGCGCGGAACGGATCCGCCCCCCCTACTCCCCGCCGCTTCCCGGCCCGATGCCTTGCGGCGCGGACCAGTGCTGTTGGCAGGCTTCGTTTCCAATGACCGCTGCGGGGCAGCTCCGGAATGGACGCGCACGGGGCGCGCCTTCACCGGATTCCCGTTTAATCCATCGCTTCATGTGGATGAAGCGATGGAACCACGACGGACGCACCTTACGCGCCGGCTGCCGGGCGCGTCAAGGCGGCTCACGGATCGGTCGCGACAACGAAAAGGCCCCTTTCGGGGCCTCTTCGTCTCGCAGGTGTTTGACGGCAAGGCTGCCGCTGCAGCTCAGCCCACGCCGGTCGGGCCGTCCAGCACCTGACGGACCAGCTTGAGCAGGTCGCGCTGGGTGTAGGGCTTGTTGATCACGTCGAACTGCGCGCCTTCGGCGTCGCTGCGCGCCAGCGTGTTTTCGGCATAGCCGGTGGTGAGGATGACCTTGGTCGCCGGACTGCGCCGCATGACCTCGTGGGCCAGCACCACGCCATTCATGCCGCCCGGCATGATCAGGTCGGTGAACAGCAGATTGAACGGGTCGCTCGCCTTCAGCAGCTCCAGCGCCTGCGCCGCGTTGCTGGCGACCTCGGTCTGATAGCCGGCCGCTTCCAGGAACATCTGCGCCACCGCCGCGACCTCCTCACGGTCCTCCACGATCAGGATCCGTTCGCTGCCGCCGCGGCCGCTGGCACGCGGTTCGGGCAGCTGCGGCTTGCCGCCTTCGCTGGGCTGGGCCGGGAAGTACAGCCGGATCGTGCTGCCCCGATCCACCTCCGAATAGATGCGCACCGCGCCGCCGGACTGCTTGACGAAGCCGTACACCATGCTCATGCCCAGCCCGGTGCCCTTGCCTTCCTCCTTGGTGGTGAAGAACGGCTCCAGCACGCGCTGCTGGATGTCCAGCGGCATACCGCAGCCGGTGTCGGTCACGGCCACGCTGACGTAGTGACCCGGCGCCAGATGATGGAAGTCGGGGCTGCTGAGATCGCTCTGGTCCACCTCCACATTGGCCGTCTCGATGGTCACCTGCCGCTGCGGGCGATCCTCCATCGCGTCGCGCGCATTGAGCAGGATGTTCAGCAGCGCCACCTCGGCCTGGGTGCTGTCCAGCTTGGCGTTCCACAGCGAGGCGTCCAGGTGGGTGACCAGCTCGACATCGTCGCCCAGCGAACGGTGCGCCAGGTCGATCATTCCCGACACCAGCGTGTTGAGGTTGGTGGTCCGGCCCTCCAGCCGCTGGCGACGCGCGAAGGCGAGCAGTTGCTGGGTCAGCGTGGCGGCCTTCTTGGCCGCGGCCTGCGCGCGCGCGATGCCGGCCTCGATGCGCGCCTGGTCCGGCTTCTCGGCACTGTTGAGCATCCCCAGCAGCTCCAGGTGCCCGCTCATGACCTGCAGCAGATTGTTGAAGTCGTGCGCGATGCCGCCTGTCAGCTGGCCGACCGCTTCCATCTTCTGCGCCTGGCGCAGTGCGTCCTCGGCGTCGCGGCGGCGGCTGACGTCCAGCTGCGAACCGAAGAAGAAGATCAGATTGCCCTGCTCGTCGAACACCGGCGAGGTGAACAAGGCGTTCCAGAACGAGGTGCCGTCCTTGCGGTAGTTCAGGATCTCCGCGGCGAACTCGCGGTTCTGCGCCACCGATTCGCGTATCGCCGCGACCGTGGCCCGGTCGGTGTCCTTGCCCTGCAGGAAACGGCAGTTACGCCCGACCAGCTCTTCGGCGCTGTAGCCGGTCATCTCGATGAAGGCGCGATTGGCGAAGATGATCGGGTTGTCGGGCTGGTGCGGGTCGGTGACGATCATCGGCATGCGGGTGGTTTCCACCGCCGCGAAGAAGATGTCCGACTTGTGACCCTTCAGGCGCAGGTCGTCGATCGCCGGGGACTTGAAGCCGGGTGCGGTTTCCTGGGGCAAGCGCAATCCTTGGTGAGTGGGAAGGGACCGACGCCGGGCCCAAGGGCCGCCTCAGGCCGCCACGGCGGCCGAATCGGTCTCGGGCTGCGTCGATGGCAGCGGCTGGTCCACCGGCGCCAGACGGAAACCGAAGGTCAGGTGGGTGTGCAGCAGCGGGCTATCGAACGGCTTGTCGATGACCTTGCGCAGATTGTAGATGTGGCTGCGCAGCGTGTCCGAGTCCGGCAGGTCGCTGCCCCAGATCTCGCGCTCCAGCTGGGCCCGGGTGACGATCGCCGGCGAATGCCGCATCAGCACCGCCAGCAGCTGAAACTGGATCGGCGAAAGCGACAGCCGCTGGCCGGCGCGCTTGACCGTGTAGTTCTCCGTCTCCAGGGTCAGATCGCCGACCGTCAGCCGCGTGCCCGCCAGCTGACGGCGCTGGCGCTTGATCAGCGCGTTCAGGCGGGCCTGCAGTTCCGGCAGGGCATATGGCTTGACCAGGTAGTCGTCCGCGCCGGCCTCGATGCCGGTCACGCGATCCTCGACCCGCTCGCGGCCCGACAGGAAGATGATCGGCGTGCTGCGCTTGACCTCGCGGCGGAACGCACGGCAGACATCCAGCCCGTCCATACGCGGCATCTTGCCGTCCAGCAGGATCACGTCGTAGTGCTGCTCGCTGGCCAGGCGCAGGCCTTCGAGTCCGTCGTGGGCGTAGTCGACGTCGTAGCCGATCGATTCGAGATATTCGCCGGTCGCCGTGGCGATCGCGTAGTCGTCATCGACCAGCAGCAGGGTGTGCCGTTGTTGGAAGGCGCGCATAGGAGCAGGTCCTGGAAGTGTGCCGATACCATCGCTGCGCCCCCGCCCATGCCGGGTGAAGGCGAGACCGCTTACTGCTGATTGAACGCATCACGTTTTCTCTTCGCTCAGCGATGTGGCGTTGAGGTCAGGACGTCTTCGCGCGGTGCTGACGCTGCGCGTGATGTCAGCTACATCTCTTGCGGCGCGCAGATCGCGAGTAGATGTTGTCTGCTTTCGCTCAGCAGCACCTCGGAGTGCTTGCGCAGCTGGCGCGCCTGCTGCCTGGCATCGACCAGATTGGCGCGCAGTTCCAGCTCGTCGGCCGCCGTTTCCAGGTGGTCGCGTGCGGTGACCGAACGCGCCCGCTGCTCGTCGATGCTATGGGTGCCCTGGAGCACCTGCATCCGCAGTGCGGCAATCGCACGCTCGGCATCGAGTTCGAACAGCGCCAGCCTGCGCGCCTGTTCGAGCAGGCGCCCGTCCGGGTCCCACGCGCCGACACGGTGCCGCAGTCGCTCAAGCACCCGCCGGCATTGGGCGGCTGCCATCCACAGCCGATGCGCTTCCTCGTCCGCCCCGGCCTGCGCCGCACTGCGCAGCCGACGGGCGGTCAAGGCTTCCCGCTTGGCGTGTCTGAGCTTGGCGCGCTCGAAGACGCGCGAGACTGGCCACATCAATGCTTCCCCTGTCCGCTTCGCAGAGACGTCATGCGCGGGACGAGGCGCGGATGGGACAGCACGACGCCAGCGAGGCGGATGTGCCTCCGCCGGACCTGCGGTCGACAACCGAAAGCGCACACGAGGCCGCTCCCGCACTTGTGCGCAGGCAACGATATACCGCCAATAGTGGGGCCCAACGCCGCGATGTGTGACAAGACGATAAGCAGCCGCGCGCTCAACAGGTCGGCTGGGCGATCGCCGCGACCCGTGCGTCCGGGCGCAGTTCGGCACGTGCCTTGGCCGCGGCGTCGGCCAGCACCAGCAACGCATTGGCATAGTCGGCCGCGGCGTAGGTCACGGTGTCGCGCGTGACTGCGGCGCCGCCCTGCAGCATCGCCACCTGGTCGGTCATCACCGCGATCTGCGCCAGCTCGTCGGCGTGGCCGATCACCTTGGACAGCGCCAGCACCTCCGCCCGTTGGCCGCTGATCGAATCCCAGTCCAGCGCGTCCACCAGCGAAGCGGGCGGATCGAGCGTGCGCCACTGCAGCGCGTAGCGCACATCGCCCCAGTGGCCCAGGCGCAGCGAGGTGGCCAGCACGCGCAGGTCGGCCGCCCACTGGTCCAGATCCACGGCCAGCTGCTGGCGCTCCGGTTCCCAGTCGGCGTCGTGCAGTGCGCGCTTGCGGCCGCCGAACAAGGGCTGGACCAGCAGGACGAGGACGGCGGCAAGAAGCGCGGCGAGCAGGATGGCGACGAGAACGTCGGATTGCACTGCGAGGTCGGCCATGGTGGTCGGATGGAGAGGATGCGTGGCCCAGATTTACTGAGCCGCACGTGATGGCCGCGCAGTGAATCGCTGAACAGGTCACGACATCCGGGTGCGCTTCGCATCGCCTGAAACGACAAGGGCACGCCGGCAGAAGCCGGCGTGCCCTTCAGGCCGTGCCTGGCGAAAACTTCAGGCCAGCATGCGCAGCTTCGGCTCACGCGCCCATTGCCGCGTCTTGGCCGCGGCGATGAAGCCCTTGGTGTCGGCTGCATCGACGATACCCGCGTCCTTGCCGACGTTGCCGGCCTTCAGCAGCGGCGCGGCGCCCGCATCGCTGGCGATGGCCTTCAGATGCGCCCAGGCATTGCTGACGAAGTCGATCGCCGCCGAATCCTTGGCCAGCGCCTTGCCGGCGTCGGCCGACAGCACCACCGCGACCGCATCGAACACGAACGACGGCGTGCCCGCCAGCTGGCCATCGGCGCTGACCTTCCGGCCGTCCGACAACGCCACGCCCAGCTTGGGCGCCACCAGCTTGACCGTCGCACCTGCGTCCTTGGCAGCCTTCTGCAAGGCCTTGACCGTGCCCACGTCCGAGCCGTCATGCACCAGGATGCCGACCGTGCGGCCCTTGAGCGTGTCCTTCATCTTGCCGATCAGCTGCAGCGCCGGCGAGAGCGGCATGTCGATCGGCTCGACCTTGGCCTGCGCCGGCGGCGGCAGCGCATCCAGGCCGCCGGCCGTTGGCCACGCGCTGGGCCAGCTCGGCATCGACGTGGCGCAGATGGCCGATCACGGCTTCACGCACGTGCGCCGTCTCGACCTTGGACAGTTCGAAAACCAGCGCCGACGCCAGATGCGCCTGCTCGGGCTTGGTCTGACTGCGGTAGAACAGCCGCGCCTGGCTGTAGTGGTCGGCGAAGCTCTCCGGCCGCACGCGGCCCTTAGCGCCATCATCGACGGTGGCGTGACTGCGGAAGCCGGCCGGCGTCTCGCGCGGGCTGTCCTCCTGCAGCGAGGACGGTTCATAGGCCACGCGCCCCTTCGGCACGCCCATCTGCATGTGGCCGTCGCGCTGGTTGTTGTGGAACGGGCACTTGGGCGCGTTGATCGGCAGCTGATGGAAGTTGGGCGAGCCCAACCGCGAGAGCTGCGTGTCCAGGTACGAGAACAGCCGTCCCTGCAGCAGCGGATCGTTGGAGAAGTCGATGCCGGGCACGATGTTGGCCGGGCAGTAGGCCACCTGCTCGGTCTCGGCGAAGAAGTTGTCCGGCCAGCGGTCCAGCACCATGCGCCCGATGATCTGCAGCGGGATGGTCTCCTCCGGGATCAGCTTGGTCGGGTCCAGGTGATCGAACGGGAACTGCGCCGCCTGTTCCTCGGTGAACAGCTGCACGCCCAGCTCCCATTCCGGGAAGTCGCCGCTGCTGATCGCCTCGAACATGTCGCGGCGCTGGAAGTCAGGATCCGCGCCGGCCACCTTGACCGCCTCGTCCCAGACGTGCGACTGCAGGCCCAGCTTGGGCCGCCAGTGGAACTTCACGAAGGTGCTGTTGCCCTGCGCGTCCAGCAGACGGAAGCTGTGGATGCCGAAGCCTTCGATCATGCGCAGCGAACGCGGGATGGCGCGGTCGCTCATCGCCCACATGATCATGTGCATCGACTCGGGCGTGAGCGAGATGAAGTCCCAGAAGGTGTCGTGCGCGCTGGCCGCCTGCGGGAAGCCGCGGTCCGGCTCCATCTTCACCGAGTGGATCAGATCGGGGAACTTGATCGCGTCCTGGATGAAGAACACCGGGATGTTGTTACCCACCAGATCCCAGTTGCCCTCCTTGGTATAGAACTTGACCGCGAAGCCGCGTACGTCGCGCGGCGTATCCACCGAGCCCGCGCCGCCGGCCACGGTCGAAAAGCGCGTGAACACCGGCGTCTTCACCCCGGTCTCGGTCAGGAGCTTGGCGGTGGTGTACTTGGACAGCGACTTGGTCAGCTCGAAATAGCCGTGCGCCGCGGTCCCGCGTGCATGCACGATGCGCTCTGGGATGCGCTCATGGTCGAAGTGGGTGATCTTCTCGCGCAAGATGAAATCTTCGAGCAGCGTCGGTCCGCGCGGGCCGGCCTTGAGCGAGTTCTGGTTGTCGCTGACCGGGATGCCCTGGTTGGTGGTCAGTGCGGGATGCGTGCCGCCGGCCTGCTGGTGGAGCTCGTCGCCTTCGCCGCGCGTGACGGCGCCTTGGTCGGCGGGCGGGTTGGCGGGCTTGGGGATGGGTTTGCGTGCGGCCATGGCGTGCTGCTCCAGGTGGCGGGCGAAGGGACTCACGATCCTGGTCGCGAAGACGTCAACTGTTTGTGGATTGCCGCTCGCATCGCCTTCACGCGATGCTCCCAAGGTGCCGCCGCGATCTGCGACCATGCACGCATCGTTCCAGGGACCTGCGTGATGTCGCTGCTGTTTCTTGCCTTCGGCGTCCTGCTGACGGCGCTGCTCTTTCGCCTGCGTCGCCCGCGCGTCGCGCGCGGTGTCGGCGTGGCCTGGTTCCTGGTGTTCTGGCTGCTGGGCAATGGCGTACTGGCCGGCTGGATCGTCGACGCTACCCAGGCCGGCCAACGCGCGCCGGCACGCGTGGACTGGCAGCCGGACGCGGTGATCATCGTGCTGGGCATGGGCATGCAGCGGCTGCCGCACGAAGGCGGCATCGAACCGCAGTCGCTGGCCTACAGCCGCATCCTGCGCGCGGTGCAGCTGTTCGACGCATGCAAGGCCGCCACGCAGGGCTGCAAGGTGCTGGTGTCCGGCGGCGACCCGGCCGGCCTCGGCAACAGCGAAGCCGAGCTCTATGCCTCGCTCATCGAAGAGGCCGGCGTGCCGGCCGAGGACGTGCTGAAGGAAGAAGCCTCGCGCAACACCTTCGAGAACGCCAAATTCACCGCACGCCTGCTCTCGAGCAGGGCGCACGGGCCGCTGGTCCTGGTCACTTCGGGCCTGCACATGCGCCGCAGCCTGCTGTACTTCCGCCATTTCGGCCTGCAACCGACCCCGGCGCGCAGCGACTACACCGCGCCGTTCGCCTCCTGGCTGCCCAACAGTTACAACCTGTTGATCAGCGACCTGGCCGCCGTCGAGTGGCTCGGCATCGCCCGCTACCACTGGTACAACTGGCTCGGCCGCAACGACCCTCCCGTCAAACCCACGCCGGACGCCGTGCCCTCCCATCCGCGCCTGCGCGATCGCCCGGTGACGCTCCCGCCGGCGCAGTAGTCCGCCGCCGAGCGATTGGCGGCCAGCCGCGGCCCTGGCGAGCAAGGTCCCGTCGGCGGCCATGGACCGCCACTGCACGGAGCGTCGCGAAGTAAACCTGATGTAGCGGCTCCCAACCGCGCCACGAAGTCGTGCGGGAGCACCCGAGAAGCAGAGTAGCTCAGTCGCTATGACTCTCACGCTCGTTAGCCGCGGCTTGGCCCCAGGGCGGCGTCAGGCGCGCGCGAAGGGCGGGGACGTTCAGTGCAGGAGAGCTCCATCGGGAGCCCGTCATCGGATACAAAGCCCTGCATCGGCGGCGCGATCCGCTGCACCGCTTATCAGGCGCGTGGCGCATGCGTCGCCGTCTGCCGTTGTGGGTGAATCGTCTTGCGCCTTTTCGCGGATGATCAGCGCTGTTGGCCGAACCTTAGACGCAATCACTACCCGCTCATCTCATCTGCTTTGCCCCGCAGGTATTGGGCTTCCGAGGTGCAGATCAGCCTCGAAGCAAGCCCACGGGCACGCTGCATCAGCATGCGCAGTCGCACTTGGCTCAAGGGGCGCGGCCTTTCGCAACACCTTGCCGTCCTTCCGCTTCCATCCGATCCGCCCGCATCGAACGCGCGGGCGTACTGCGTGGCTGTCCGCGTTGCGCCCGCTGCCGCGCAGCCGCGTTGCTTTTCCCCGGCGCAAAAGAAGACCCCCTCAGATCGTTGGATCTGAGGGGGTCTGGGGTAAGACCCTGGCGATGACCTACTCTTGCATGGCTTAAGCCACACTACCATCGGCGCAGCTGCGTTTCACTTCCGAGTTCGGGATGGGATCGGGTGGGACCACAGCGCTAATTTCACCAGGGAGACGGTTGGAGCGTCGCCATCCGATACAGCTGGATCAGGCGCTCAGTCTCGCGTAGTTACTTGTGATGTAGAGAGCGATTAGTGAGCATCGACGTGCGTCGAGGCTAAGGTGGTCTTCGCTAGGGCGAAGCCACTTGAGGTTATATGGTCAAGCCACACGGATCATTAGTATCAGTTAGCTCAACGCCTTACAGCGCTTACACACCTGACCTATCAACCACCTAGTCTTGATGGTTCCTTTAGGGGACTTGTGTCCCGGGAGATCTCATCTTGAGGCGCGCTTCCCGCTTAGATGCTTTCAGCGGTTATCGCTTCCGAACATAGCTACCCGGCAGTGCCACTGGCGTGACAACCGGAACACCAGAGGTTCGTCCACTCCGGTCCTCTCGTACTAGGAGCAGCCCCTCTCAAATCTCCAACGCCCATGGCAGATAGGGACCGAACTGTCTCACGACGTTCTGAACCCAGCTCGCGTACCACTTTAAATGGCGAACAGCCATACCCTTGGGACCGACTACAGCCCCAGGATGTGATGAGCCGACATCGAGGTGCCAAACACCGCCGTCGATATGAACTCTTGGGCGGTATCAGCCTGTTATCCCCGGAGTACCTTTTATCCGTTGAGCGATGGCCCTTCCATACAGAACCACCGGATCACTAAGACCTACTTTCGTACCTGCTTGATCCGTCGATCTTGCAGTCAAGCACGCTTATGCCTTTGCACACAGTGCGCGATGTCCGACCGCGCTGAGCGTACCTTCGTGCTCCTCCGTTACTCTTTGGGAGGAGACCGCCCCAGTCAAACTACCCACCATACATGGTCCCCGATCCGGATAACGGACCTAGGTTAGAACGTCAAGCACATCAGGGTGGTATTTCAAGGTTGGCTCCACTGCAGCTAGCGCCACAGTTTCATAGCCTCCCACCTATCCTACACAGACGAACTCAACGTTCAATGTAAAGCTATAGTAAAGGTTCACGGGGTCTTTCCGTCTTGCCACGGGAACGCTGCATCTTCACAGCGATTTCAATTTCACTGAGTCTCGGGTGGAGACAGCGCCGCTGTCGTTACGCCATTCGTGCAGGTCGGAACTTACCCGACAAGGAATTTCGCTACCTTAGGACCGTTATAGTTACGGCCGCCGTTTACTGGGGCTTCGATCAAGAGCTTCGCCTTGCGGCTGACCCCATCAATTAACCTTCCAGCACCGGGCAGGCGTCACACCCTATACGTCCACTTTCGTGTTTGCAGAGTGCTGTGTTTTTGATAAACAGTCGCAGCGGCCTGGTCACTTCGGCCTCCCCCAGCTATTCACCAGAAGAGGCGCACCTTCTCCCGAAGTTACGGTGCTATTTTGCCTAGTTCCTTCACCCGAGTTCTCTCAAGCGCCTGAGAATTCTCATCCTACCCACCTGTGTCGGTTTACGGTACGGTCTGCGTAAGCTGAAGCTTAGGAGCTTTTCCTGGAAGCGTGATATCAGCAGCTTCGCCCTAAAGGGCTGGTCCTTCGTCTCAACGTTGCTCCCCCGGATTTGCCAAAGGGAACCGCCTCAACGCTCTCACCAGGACAACCAACGCCTGGCCTGCCTAACCTTCTCCGTCCCTCCATCGCACTTACGCGAGGTGCAGGAATATTAACCTGCTTCCCATCGACTACGGCTTTCGCCCTCGCCTTAGGGACCGACTAACCCTGCGTCGATTAACGTTGCGCAAGGAAACCTTGGGCTTTCGGCGTGCGGGCTTTTCACCCGCATTATCGTTACTCATGTCAGCATTCGCACTTCCGATACCTCCAGCGGACTTCTCAATCCACCTTCGCAGGCTTACGGAACGCTCCTCTACCGCGCATCACTTGCGTGATGCACCCCAAGCTTCGGTTTCGTGCTTAGCCCCGTTAAATCTTCCGCGCAGACCGACTCGACCAGTGAGCTATTACGCTTTCTTTAAAGGGTGGCTGCTTCTAAGCCAACCTCCTGGCTGTCTGTGCCTTTCCACATCGTTTTCCACTTAGCACGAAATTTGGGACCTTAGCTGTGGGTCTGGGTTGTTTCCCTTTTCACGACGGACGTTAGCACCCGCCGTGTGTCTCCCATACAGTCCGTCTTGGTATTCGGAGTTTGCAATGGTTTGCTAATCCGCGATGGACCGCTAGCCATAACAGTGCTCTACCCCCAAGAGGATACATATGAGGCGCTACCTAAATAGCTTTCGAGGAGAACCAGCTATCTCCGGGTTCGATTAGCTTTTCACTCCTAATCACAGCTCATCCCCGTCTTTTGCAACAGACGTGGGTTCGGGCCTCCAGTACCTGTTACGGCACCTTCACCCTGGCCATGACTAGATCACCCGGTTTCGGGTCTACTGCCCGCGACTATGCGCCCTTATCAGACTCGGTTTCCCTTCGCCTCCCCTACACGGTTAAGCTTGCCACGAACAGTAAGTCGCTGACCCATTATACAAAAGGTACGCAGTCACCCCTTGCGAGGCTCCTACTGCTTGTACGCACACGGTTTCAGGATCTATTTCACTCCCCTCTCCGGGGTTCTTTTCGCCTTTCCCTCACGGTACTGGTTCACTATCGGTCGGTCAGGAGTATTTAGCCTTGGAGGATGGTCCCCCCATGTTCAGACAGGGTTTCTCGTGCCCCGCCCTACTCGTCTTCACTGATATGGCCCTTTCAAATACAGGGCTGTCACCTTCTATGGCCAGTCTTTCCAGACTGTTCTTCTAAAACCATATCAGCTTAAGGGCTGTTCCCCGTTCGCTCGTCACTACTCAGGGAATCTCGGTTGATTTCTTTTCCTCCGGTTACTTAGATATTTCAGTTCACCGGGTTTGCCTCCAGCAGCTATGGATTCACTGCAGGATACTGCCGAAGCAGTGGGTTTCCCCATTCGGACATTGCGGGATCAATGCTTGTTGCCAGCTCCCCCACACTTTTCGCAGGCTGCCACGTCCTTCATCGCCTCTGACCGCCAAGGCATCCACCGTGTGCGCTTATTCGCTTGACCATATAACCTCAAGTTGCCTCGAGGTCCTTTTTTCAGCACCGGACGGATCCTGTGCTGTTGCCAGGGGGTACAAAGCCCCGGCGCGAATATAACGACTCAATTTTCAGGGGATCACTCCCCCGCCTTAGCCTCACGACACGTCTAGATGATCATCTAAAACGCTCGCTACATCACAAGTTGTTAAAGAGCAGAACACAGGCCTCAACGCCCGCGCTCAAACTTTGAAATTCGTATGCGCAATCAAGACATCCAGAGTGGTGGGTCTGGGAGGACTCGAACCA